>CANQFV010000010.1 GCA_947599875.1 uncultured Oscillospiraceae bacterium | reverse complement strand
AGTATCCTCCTAAATCTCCAGTAAAATTGAAAATGTGACTGCCGTGAGGAGTCCCGCCAGGGTCAGGGAAAAGCCGCTGACAGCGCCCGCAAGCTCGCTCATCTCCAACGCCTTGGAGGTACCGATGGCGTGGGAGGCCGTACCGAAAGCCACGCCCTTTGAGATGTCATCCCGAAAGCGGAAAATCCTGCAAAGAAACGGCCCAGCCATGTTGCCTAAAACGCCCGTGACAATGATGGCCGCGGTAGTCAGGGCGGCAATACCTCCGGCCTCCTCGCTGAGAGCCACGCCGATGGCTGTGGTGACGCTTTTGGGAAGGAGCGTCCAGAGCATGGTGTCTTCCAGAGCGAATAGCCTGGTAAGGGCGGCGATAAGACCCATACTGGCGGCAGTACCGGCCAGTACCCCGGCGAGGATAGCAAGGACGTGTCCGCGAAGCTCCCGGAGCCTTGTATAAAAGGGCACCGCAAAGCAGACGGTAGCCGGTGTAAGGAGAAAGCTCAAGGGCCGAATATCCTCCTGGTAATCGGCGTTTGGAATACGGAAAAGCACAAGTACGGCCGCGGTAATCGCGGCGCCGATGAGGATAGGATTAAAGAGCGGGCTTTTAAAGCGCGTCTGAAGGCATCTGCCCAGTTCGAAGGAAGCGACTGTCAAGAAAACGGCAAAAAACGTGCTGCCCGACAGGAGCTCACTCACGCTTATCCCTCCTCCCGGTAAAAAGCCTTGTAACGCCGCCGGACACCGCGAAGGTGACGACGGTGGAGAGGACGACGATCACAAGGACCGGCAGAAGCACCGGCGCGGCGTCCCGCCAGCAGTCCAATAAGTTGACCGCAGGAGCCACAAATAGAAGCGGCATGATCTCCAGCAAAAAGGCACTGGCGGACATTATGCTCTCGACCTTGACGATTTTGAAAGACAGAGCCGCGAAAAACAGCAAGAGCCCGTAAATCGAAGCCGGGACGGGTAAGGGCAAGATGGAGTGAAGGACCTCCCCCAAAAAGGAAAAAAGCAGGATCAGACAAAAGGGCTTTAAATGACGCATCTGATCACTTCCTTACTTTCTGGAGCCGGCTGTTGAACTCCCGGACACGCTCCTGGGGCACGGCCTCTCCCGCTCTGCGCAGGAGTTCCCTGACAGGCGTATTGCCCAGCATGGTAAGAAGGCTCTCGTTATTTAAAGCACTTACCGCCACGTCGCCGCGGCTGGATTGTATGAGCTCCATAAGCTCCCGGACAGTCCCCGCCGTCCGGGGGTCGGCAAGAAGCGCACCAAGTTCATCGCATATGGAATAACAGCTGGGGGCATACTCCTCCCGGTCAAACCAGTTGACCACCGCGCCGGATCGGCCCAATATATAATTCTGATTGGGCATATCGGTCTTGCGGACGGTGATCCGGTCCGCACAGTCTCCGGCTTTTGCCTCAATGACGTGCTCGCCGGTGAGGGGGACTTTGAAGGTGAAGACCGTTTTGCCGTCCTTGGTGTCAAGCGCCTTTCCGTCCACAAAGAGCGTCACGGGGGTGAGGTTGGAGTAGACCTTGACCTCGGTGACCGCCTCCGCCCGGTCCGCGTAGCGGCTGCCGCAGATATGGACGAATGGCTCCCGCTTGTTCCAGACGGCCTTGTAGAGGTAGAAGGCGTCCTTTTTGAGCCTTCTGTCGAAGGTCACAAGGCCCTTCTGGTTTTGGCCGTTATTGCCGCCCTCGTCCCGCCCGTCGGCGGCGAAGTCGAACATATTCCAAACGTGGGTGGCCCACAGCCAGGGGCGCTCCTCAATGCACTTTAAAAGGTGCTCGTGGTAAACGCACTGGTAGCTCTCCGTGTAGTCGCCGGACTCAGGGCGCGGCGACTGGAACCGGGGGTTAGCGTCCGCGCCATACTCGGAAAAGCCGATGACCCGGTCCGGGTGAGCGGCGTGGTACTCATCCAAAAAGCTGTCGTTCTGGGAAAGCTCCCCCAGGTACCATCCAAAATAGAGGTTCCAGCTCCCAATGTCCGCGATGTCAATAAGGGGGCTGTCCTTGTCCAGCATAAAGGCGTGGGCCATGGTGGTGGGGCGGGTGCTGTCCAGCTTGTGGCAGAGGTCATTTAAAAGCCGGTGGTTTTCCATGAGGTCCTCGCTCATGCCGTGGACGGCGATCTCGTTGGAGAGGCCCCAGCAGACGATGGACGGGTGGTTATAGCACTGGGTGATGAGTTCTTTCATCTGGGAGAGGGTGTTTTCCCGCCCCGCGTCCATGTGCTGCGTTATGTACGGAATCTCCGCCCAGACGCATAGGCCGTACTCATCGCAGAGATCGTAAAACTCCTGTGCGTGCTGATAGTGGGCCAGTCTCACGGTGTTGGCCCCGATCTCCCGAATGAGCTCCATGTCCTCCCGGTGCTCCTTCATCGTCAGGGCGCTGCCCAGCCCCTCCCGGTCCTGGTGGCGGGAGACGCCCCGCAGGGGGTAGGGGCGGTTATTGAGGATAAAGCCGAGGTTGGGGTCAAATCCAATCTTGCGGATGCCAAAGCGCGTGCTGACTTCGTCCCCGCTTTGAAGCTTCGCCGTGACGGTGTAGAGATACGGGTCCTCCGTGCCGGCCCAGAGGTGGGGATTCTCCACGGTGAAGACGGCGGTATTTTGGGCGGTCTTCGTCTCACCGTTCAGAGTTATTTCAACCTCGCTCCCGTTGTGCCACGTCTCCACCGTGACCGTGGCGGCTTTTAGGTCGTCGGACAGCGCCGGCGTCACCTTGATTCCCGGCGTCCCATCCTTCACAAGCTCGAAGTGCTCCGCCGGGACGGTTATCAAATTCACGCCCCGGTAGAGGCCGCCGTAAAAGGTGAAATCGGCTTTTTGAGGGTAGACCCGGTCATTGGCGGAGTTGTCCACCGCCACCGTCAGCGTGTTCTCGTCCTTTAGCGCGTCGGTAATGTCTACCCGGAAGGTGGAGTAGCCGCCCTCATGGTGCGCGAGGCACTCGCCGTTCAAATACACGTCCGCCGTCATCGCCGCGCCAAGAAATTCAAGCACCGCGCGGCCGCCCGGTTCCAGCTCCGGGCACGGGAAGGCTCTTGCGTACATGGCGGTTCCCCGCCAGTAGTCGTTGCCGCCGTCCTGTCCGTCCACTGCGTTCCAGGTATGGGGCAGGGTGACGCTCTCCCAGTCTCGCGGCGGCGTCTCCGGGACCTTATCTGTCTTGGCAAAACGCCAGCCGTCGTTAAAGCTCATGATCTCTCTCAAATGTTCTCACGCCCTTACATACCGTCTTTTAGTCAAAGGCCGGCGCGCCATACCCGGAAAAGGAGTCGGACGCGCCGGTCATGCTTACTTTTTTACATCCACTCGGAGGGGTCTGTCCAGCCGCGTTTCCCGAAATACTTCTCCAGATCCATTTTCTCGATCTGTTCCCGGGTGAGCTTGGCATTCATCATCCTGGTCCAGCCTCCCTCGGCCTTGCCGTCGCCAATGGCGTCCGAGGGGCGCATCAGGTTGAGAAGCGGCTCCCCCGCTTCAAAGCGGCGGGCGTTCTCCCGAATGATCTCAATGCTTCTACCCGCCCGGTCGGGCACCTGGGGTGTGGAGTGGGGTGTAATGTACACATTGGGAAGGTCCCACAGGGGGCTGTTCTCCTCCAGGGGCTGGGACTCGAATACGTCCAGTCCCGCGCCACCCAGCTTCCCGCTTTTCAGCGCCTCAACGAGGTCCTCGGTACAGACCACGCCGCCCCGGGCCATATTGATCAAAACCGCCCCGTCCTTCATTTTCCCGATGGTCTCGGCGTTTATCATGTGGAAGGTCTCGTCGGTGAGGGCGATGCACAGGATCACAAAATCACATTCCGCTAAAAGCGGCTCGATGGTGTCCCCTTCGGAGGAGGTGAGCTTCTTGTCCACATAGTCAAAGCCCTTTACCGGGAATTTATCGTAGGTGATGAGCTTCATGCCAAGGGCGTGCAGGCGCTGGGCCAGCATACGGCCATTGTTGCCCATGCCGACGATCCCGGCGGTCCGCCCATAGAGGCCCCGCCAGTCGCGCATACCCTCCACGCCCCACTGATGGTCGGTCTGGGCCTTTATAAGCTCACGGGTGTGGTAGCAGCTCTGGAGCATGAAATAGATGCAGTGTTCCGCAAGCACCGGGGCGCTCCGTCCCGCGGCGCCCGTGACGGGAATACCCCGTTGGAAGACCTCCGGGCGGGCCGAGCCATTGAGCCCCGCGTGGTCGCAGTGTATCCATTTAAGGCTGTTCTCTCCCAAAAGACACGGGTCCACGTCCCCCATGAGAATGGCCGCGTCCGCGTCCCTGGCCTCCCGCTCCAGCTTCTCCTTGTCGTAAAAATCCACGTAGACGAACCGGGCCTCCGGGAAGACGCGGCGAAGTGTGTACATATGCTCTTTATCGTACCACACGGTGGTGACGACCTTATTTATTTTCGGCATATGCTCCCCCTGGCTTATCTGCCAATCAGAATTCCGGTCAGATGCTCATAATACTTGGCGATGGCGCTGTGGTCACAGCCGCCACAGCCCTCATTGTGGAGCCACTGGAGGACCTCCTGGACCTGGGCCGTCATGGGAAGGGGCGCGCCCACCGTATGGGCGCAATCCAGGGCGTTGTTCAGGTCCTTGATGTGAAGGTCGATCTTGAAGCCCGGTTTATCATTGCCCGCGATCATCATGGGGGCCTTGGCATTCATCACCGTGGAGCCGGCAAGGCCGCCGCGGATGGCCTCAAACACCAGCGTCGGATCGACACCGGCCTTCTGCGCCAGGGTCAAAGCCTCCGCCAGGGCCTGGATGTTGCAGGCCACGATGATCTGATTGGCAAGCTTTGTGGTATTGCCCGCGCCCACGTCGCCGCAGCGCACCACGGAGGCGCCCATAGTCTCCAGGAGAGGCTTGAATTTATCGAATACCTCCTGCTTGCCGCCCACCATGAAACTGAGGGTCCCGTCAATGGCCTTGGGCTCCCCGCCGGAAACGGGGGCATCCAGCATATCTATGTCCTTTTTCGCCAGCTCCGCGGCGATCTCTTTGGAAGCCACGGGATTTATGGAGCTCATGTCGATGAAGGCCGTTCCGGGGCGCATATGGGCGGCGACGCCGTCCTCTCCCAACATGACGGCCTTGACGTGGGGAGAATTAGGGAGCATAGTGAGGACCACATCACAGCTCTCGCCGATCTCGACATTGGTGGCGGCCTTCGCGCCGGCGGCGGCTACTTCCTCCACGGCGGCGTGGTTGAGATCGGAGACAAGCAGGTCCGTGTAGCCCGCCTTCAGAATATTTTTGGCCATGGGCTTTCCCATGATGCCAAGCCCGATAAGTCCGATTTTCATATTGAATACCTCCTGATAAAAGATGATTTTGTTTTATCCCTTGACGGCTCCCTGAGCCATGCCCTTTTCAAGGCGCTTGATAAAGAGGGGGAACATGAGAAGGATCGGGAGCGTTGCGATGATAATGACGCAGTAGGAGACAAGATAGCGGGAATAGTCGGGATTCGTCCAGTTGAGGAAGTCCTGATTGCGGGCCACAAGGTCCCGGATCCACAGCTGGAGCGGCCAACGGGAGCGATCCGTGGGGACATAGATGGACGCGGCAAACCAGGCGTTCCATGTGATGATAGCGGTATTCACCATGGTGACCAGGGAGAAACTGAAGCACTGCGGCAGCATGATACGGAACATGACGCCGAAATGCCCCGCGCCGTCAAGTCTGGCAGACTCCACCGTCTCCTCCGGCACGGATTCATAAGCCTTGACCATCATCACCATGAAGGCCCCGTTGGTGCAATGTGGGAGCATCAGGGACCAGCGCGTTCCCACCATTCCCAGGGAGCGGACCACCATATAGAGCGGAACGGTACCGCCGGTGAAAAGCATGGTGATGGTAATGATGACCATAAAGGTGGAACGGAGCTTGCATTTGCGGCTCAAAACATAACCGCCGATGGTGTTGAGGATAAACCCGAAGAAGGTGGCGCCAAACACATAGAGGAGCGTATTCCCGTAAGCGCCAAGAACGCTGCTGTCGTGAATCGTTGCCTTATAGCCATCCATGGTGAAGCCGCCCACGGGTTTGATGACAAGGCCGTCGGTAGCAAAGAGCGTCTTGCCATCGGAGACGGAAGACATCAGAGTGTGCCAGAGGGGGATGATACAGCACAGCGCGACGATGCCGAGAATAAAGATGATGATAATATCCGCCAGAATGCTCCACACGGAATGGCCCTCTACCATCCCGGAATGGGGCTTTTTCTCTCCGGCCGGCCGTTTAACAGCGGAACGTGTCATGGTTTCCCCTCCCTTATATCATGGATGTGCCGGCGAGCTTCCGGCTGAGCTTATTGGAGACGAGGAGCAGCGTGGTGCCGATAATGGACTGGAAAAGGCCCGACGCAGTGGAGATGCCGTAGTTCACGGTCTGCCCGAAGGCCATGCGGTAGGTGTAGGTATAGAGGCAGTCGGAAACATTGTAGGTGGAGGGCATATAGAGAAGGAGGACCTTGTCAAAGCCTTGCCGGAACACAAGGCCGATTCTCATAGTGAACATGACGATGATGAGGGGCAGAATGCCGGGGAAGGTGATCTTCCACATACGACTCCAGCGGCTGGCTCCGTCAATGGCGGCTGCCTCATGGAGCTCGCCGTTGATATTGGCGATGGCCGCCACATAGATGATAGCGCCCCAGCCTGCCCCCTGCCAGATCTCCAGGAAGGTATTGATGAGCCAGAATACTGGGATATTGGGATTTGCCAGCCAGTTTTGGGCGTCAAAGCCAAACCAGGTGAGCACCATCGTCAGCGCGCCGGTGCTGGAGAGGAATTCGCTGGCCAGGGTCGTGACCACCACGGCGGAGACAAAATAGGGCATATAGGAGATGATTTGGACCGTGCGGGTATATTTTTTATACCGAAGCTCCGAGATAAGCATAGCCAGGATCACGGGTGCCGCAAAGCCCACGGTCAGATTGAGGAAGGCCATAGCTGTGGTGTTGCGCAGAACATTGAAGAAGGTATCGCCGGTAAACAGGTCCTTAAAGTTGTCGAACCATACCCATTCGCTTCCGAAAATTCCCTTGGAAGGGCGGTAGCGCTCAAAGGACATGAGAAGACCGAACATGGGCGCGTAATGGAAGATGGCGAAGTAAACAAGGACCGGGATGAAGATCACATACAGCTTCCAGTTGCGCCAAAAGTCGTACTTCCACGGATGTGTCTTTGAGTCGATCAAAATGGGCTTCGGGGGCTTTGGGGGTTTGGGCGTTTTGGAACGCTTCAACGCCGCTGTCGTTGTACTCATTTCTTTCTCATCCTTTCTTATTAATTCCGCGGGGGTTCATTTTCTCCCAGATAAACGCCGTCCTGCGTGAGCTTGTCCCGGAGGTCTTTGAAGGGCACCTGCCGGGGCGGCACGCCGGAGAGCGCCGCTAAAGCCGCCAGCGTTCCCGCCGCCTGACCCTGGGCCATGCAGGAGACGGTATTGCGTGTGGACATATAGGCGTAGTAGTCGGTGGAGATCATCATCCCCACGGCAAAAAGGTTGTCCAAATCGCGTACCAGAATGGCTCGAAGGGGGATCCCGTAGGTCCCGTCGCCCCCCACGTGCATCTTGGGCGCGCAGTCATGGAAGCCAAAGTACGCGATGTCGTCCTCAAAATGGCGTCCGGCCAGGATGTCCTCGTTTTTAATATCGTAGTCACAAAGGACGCTCCTGCCCCGCCTTGTACAAAGGGTCGGGGCCGAACGGGCGATAAAGGCGTTCTCACAGCCGGGGATATACTCCCGCAGAAGTTTTAGCGCCTCGCTCTGCTTACGGCGTAGGTTCAGCTCCGCCTTCGTCATCTCTGCCTGACTTGTAAGGCCCTTTTTCATCACCTGATTGAGCTTGAGGTACATGAAGTAGTTGTCGTGCATCGTTGTAAAGCCCAGGGTCATGGCCAGTGCCGCCATTTTCTTTTGAAAATCCAGCGGGATGCGATTGCTGTCCGCCTCCTGCGCGGCCGGCTTGCCCGTGGCCTTATAGTGCTGGGCCATCAAGGTGGAGAGGACCTTGTGAAACGGTGCGCCCACACGGACGATCTGCCCTTCCCTGCCGTCTCTGGGTCCGTAGGTCACGCCGGAGAGGACGTTATTGTCCCGCAGGTACTGGGTGTACCTCTCCACGTCGATCCCGCCGATGCCCACGCTGTTGGCCACGGAGTATTCCTCCGGCTCTATGTACTGCGCTCCGGCATAGGCGGAGAGGTCGCCCCAGCCGGTGGCGTCGATGAAGGCGGCGGCCTTGAAATAGAGCCGTCCCTCCACGCGGCTTTGGACGACGACGCCGTTCAGACGCCCCGCCGTCACATCGGCATCGGCAACAAGGGTGTTAAAATAGACAGTGACGCCGGCCTCCTCCAGCATTTCCGCGGCTACGAGCTTATATTTCTCCACATCGATGAGGGTGCAATGCTCGTCGTAATCACAGTTGACCGCATCCGTCAGGTGACCTGTGGAGCCGCCCACAGCCACAAGTCGGTCAATGATCTCCTGGGCGATGCCCCGGACTACCTGCTTCGATTCCCGTTCAAAGAGCTTGCCCAGCGTGAAGAAGCTGTGGAGCGTCGTACCCCCCTCCAGCATGGTACCGCCCACATAGCCCTTTGCCTCGATGAGCACCGTTCTGGCGCCCGTCCTGGCCGCGGCGAGAGCGGCAACGACCCCGGCTGTGCCTCCCCCGGCAACTACCACGTCAAAGCATTTGGCGGGGATCGACCTTGCGGGTTCGGTATAAGTCTTCATCAGGTCCCTCCTATCCTTATATATTTTTCATAAGTATAGGATACGACATTATCGTTATTTTGCAAACAACCCCCTTGAGTTTGTGTCCGCTCATTCGTTCACTTTTCACAAATAATTTTGAGTATCTCGCTGACTGCCTCTGCCGCCTCCCCGCTCCCGGCGAAGGGTGACCCGTCCCGGACCATCAGGAGCATCGGCGTGCCGGACTCCACGGCGAACCAGTCGTAGAGCCCTGGGAACAGGGTGTTGTACGCCTCGTCCTCCGGGTCATAGAGGACGAGGGCGGTTTTTTCTCCCTCTGCGTTCTCCCGGTATTTCGGCGCAAAGCCCAGGGCCGTCTCGATGGCCGCCGTATCCAAGGGTGCGGCCTCGCCGCCGTAGACGCCCTCGAAATATGTCTCTCCCAGGAGGATGATGTCCGCCTCAAAGGTCCCATAGGTGGCAAGATAAAGGGACACGTCCTGATTATCCAGCGTGTTGGAATAGCCGATCTCCACTCCAGCGGCTTCGGAGATCTGTCCGTCCATCTCCTCATTGTGGGCGGGGGCGCAGACGGCAAGACGTGGGGCAGGCTCCGCCGTGCGTTTGCTTGCCCCGGTGTAGAAGCCAAGCCAGAGGAGCGCCGATCCCAGCAATATCCCGGCACACACATAGACCGGGAGGGCGTGCGCCCCCTTTCTCGTATTTATCGGGCCCGCGGAAAAGGTGGGAGAAGCGGCAACCACCATGTTCTCCACCGTCTTCAGCTCCACCCGGTCCCCAATCGTGAAGGGGGCATCGGCGCAGACAGCGGGCATTTCCACCTCCCGCTCAAAGCATTGGTCCCGGAACCTGTCACCGGCGTCTACGCGGAGCTTTCGGGAAAAGATACCGCCGTGCGTACCCAGGGCCTCGCTGTACCCCCGAAAAATACCCGCGACGTCCTCTGCCCTGGCGGGGTCCAGGGACGAAAGGAGCCTTTTCACGCGATATAAGGGAAGAAAGCACTTTTGCCAGATCCAGGCCAGCGCAGATAGCGCCGCACCCATAACCGCCGCACCAAAGAAAGCCCTAATAACGGTGAGACGCGATCCCAAAAGGATATAAAAATCCGCCGCCACGCCAAGGAACAATACCGTGACGGCGGCGGAAACAGCTTTTGCAAGCTCCCTTTTGAGGGAGCGCCGGAAGCTCTCATCATATATAGTTTCCATCACATCACCCCTCGTAAGGCTCTGCTCAATTCGGCGTAGAAACGCTCGCCAAGCTCCAGGACAACGATGGCGGGTCTCATCTTTCTGCCAACGACGCACTCCCCTATCTCGGCAAGCATCCGATGGACGGCGTCCTCATTGAGGCTCAGATCCACAGCGCCCCGGGGCGGCTGTCCCTCAAGCGGCCGGAAAGCGCGGACGGAGGAAAGCTCAAAGCTGACGTAGCGCCGGCGTCTGTTGCCGTAGAGCCGGTAGGCCGTGAATCGTCCACCTTGGAGCTCATAGTCATATTGGAGCGTCAGCTTGTGGATGGGGTACTGAAGGCCGATAATAAGCACCGCCAGCGGAAGGCCCACCACGGCCATGTGGATGCAGTACTGCCAGAAAGCAGTCCGATCCGTCTCCCACAGCACCCCGGAAAGGGACAGGCCAAAGCCCTCCAGAATAACAAAAATCAGGAGGAGCACACACTGAAAGATCCTCAATCCCCTGCCCCAGGTGCGGCTGTAGGCGCTGTTCTTTCTCACGACGGCATCCTCAAGCATCTCTCTCACCTCACATTTTCAGCTCCGCCGCCCGGTAATCGGAGGGCCACATCCCGGTGTGCTGCTGGAACACCTCGGAGAAGTAGCTGCGGGAGCAGTAATTCAGCAGATCGCTGATGTCCTGGATGGAATAGGACGGGTCCGAAAGAAGCACCTTGGCCCGTTCCACCTTTCGCCCGTTTATGTAGTCCCATACGCTGACGCCCATCTCGCTTTTGAACTTGCGGGTCAGGTAGTATTTTGTGTACCCTGCCACGTCCGCCAGCTCCTCCAGCTCGATCTTGTCGTATATGTGCATCTCGATATAGTCGCAGCAGGCCTGGACGTATTTGGAGATGTCGGAGTTTTGACGGCACCGATGAACCCGGTGGACGAAATCATCGAACATCTCGTCCAGGATGTGCTTGGCCTCCGTGAAGCTCTTGCAGTTGGCTATAGCCTCCTCGTAGGCGTCTCCCACGGAATAGGCCGTGGAGGGTGGGAGGCCCCCGCGAATGGCCGCCCGGACAGAGAGAGTAATGAAGGTGATGGCCACCGTCATGATCTTGTCGGAGGATTTCTTATACTTCGTGTTGCTCAGGGTCGCCTTGTTCACCGCGTTGTTGAGGGCGTGGGAATAGTTGATGTTGCCCTCCTCGATCATCTTGAAGAGCTCCTGCTCCGCCGCGTAGACCCCGGGATGCCGGGACGCGTCCGTATTTTCATCCTCCTCGTCGGGGATCAAAAGCGGCGATTTGCGCTTTTGGGCTTTCTCCGCCCGCTCAAACTGAAGGTCCGTGAAGGCGATCTTCTCTCCCGTGACACATAGATGGAGCATCTGGACATAGGGGTAAAAGCGCGTGGCAGAGAGGACCGGGACAGAGAGGAACTGGTTGATGACCTTTCTGCGAAAGCGCAGCGGCATGGGCTGCTTATCGCACTCCCGCTCCACCTCCTTGACGTTCAGGTCCGAAAAACATACCGGCCCCAGGACGTGGACAGCCACTACCGCCCCGTCCCTCTTTTCAAACACATAGGCCCAGGTGGCGCCGAGAGGAACGGAACACACCAGCGGCTCATTCCGCTCCGTCCCGTACTCCAGGGCCTTGCGGAGGCTGCTCTTTTTGTCCGCGGAACCGTTTCCGAAAATGGTCCTGCAAAACACCGCCGGATCGTCGTTTGTGGAACTTAAAAGTTCAAGCTCCGCGTCGAATTTCCAATAATCGACTTTGCGAAAACAGGAGATGAGCTCTAACAGCACCGAGATTTTGTCCGATATTTCCATGCGTGCGCCCTCCGATCCATAAGTTTCGCAAACTGACTGACTGCTTGTATAATGAATTATACAATTATTTGGGGGCGAGCACAATATAATAATTCGCTTTTTCGTATGCAAATTAGCGTCAAAACTACAATTATTTACATATTACGCATCCATATCAAAAAGGCCGCCGGAAGAAACCTTCCGGCGGCGTTCCGGGGGTCATTTCCCCAAAATATTCTGATAGATGGCGGTGACCTTCTCCGGGCCGTATTTATTGAGCATGGTGCAGTAGTTATCCCAATCCTTGCCATTGAGGTCCAGCTTTCCACTGATGAACTGTGGGATGTTCGAGGACATATAGGTATCGACATTGGCGTAGACCTTGCTGTAACGGGAAGATTCCTCGGAGCTGAACTGGCCCTTCTGAATGTCGTTGGAGGGATAGCCTGTGTTCAGGTAGTAGTCCCACATCTTCATGGCGTCGTTTGCGTACACGGTATAGCTGTCGTTGAGCGCGGGGACAAAGCCGATGTCGTACATTCCGATGGACATACGCTTGCCCGCCACGGCGGAGGCAAGGTTGTTGTCCTCCTTTGTAGCCGGATTGCGGATATATTTGGGTGTGCCGTCCTCGTTCTGCTCCACGGTATAGCCGGAGGTAAGGCCAAACTTCTTATAGGTGGGGTCATCCGTCTCTTTGACCTGATCCTCATTGAGGCCAAGGCAGATGAGAAGTCCGCCCTCGGTGGTATAGAAGTAGTCAAGGAAGGTCAGCAGGGTGGGCAGGTCCTCCTCTGACACCTTCTTGGTGATGACCTGGGAGCCGCCGACGCGGTTGTACTGGTAGAAGGAGTACGGAGTCTGGTTGCGGGTCTCCTCGGCGCCGTAGAGGTCGTTGATAGGCTGGGGAGCGCCGTAGACCATAATGCCGGAGGTGAGCTTGTCGCCGTTGTCCAGGAGGTTGCCGGTCTCGGCGCGGCGGCCGATCCACATTCCCACCTTGCCGCTGTGGCTCTTGGCGGTGTCGATGGCGTAGGCCTGGTCGCTGGTGTGCTCGGAGAAGGACTTGTCCAGCCAGCCCTTTTCATACCAGGTGTTGAGGCACTCAAGGTAGGACTTCATGCTCTCGCTGTCGCCGTTGAAGACCATTTGGCCGTCGGGCTGGAGGCACCAAAGCGGGCACCCGCCGCCGAAGGCGCAGAAGAGACCGCCGTCCTCGTTGTAGCCCTTGTAGTACTCGGAGATGGCGTAGCCGTCGGTGATGCCCAGGTCCGCCATGGCCTTATCGAAGATCTCGAACATCCACTCCCAATCGGAGATATAAACGGGGAAGGTCTCGCCGCTGGGGAAGACCACATCGTCATAATAGGATTCCTTGTCGTTGGGGTCGGAATAGCCGTAGGTGAATGCCTCCCCGGTCTTGGGGTTCTTGCCGTACTTGGCCACCCAGTCACGGCGGTAGAGGAAGCCCATGAAGTTGCCGGTGATCTCACGCTTGATCATGCACAGCTTCAGGATACGTTTTTCGCCGTTCACATTGGAATAGACCAGATTTTCAATTTCAGGATATTCGGAGATGAGGGCCTTGTAGTTGGGCATATACTGGTCCACATAGTCCGTCAGATCGTAGATGACATCATCCTCCAAAAGCTCCGTGACAGCCGTATTGGAGAAAGCCATGTCCATGATGTCGGTGTACTCCTCGGTGGCAAGGAGCGTATTGAAGTTGTCCAGCTCCGCGCCGGCGACGGGAGTGACATATTTAAGGTCGATCTTCCGCCCGTTGAATTCTTTAGTCTCCAAATACTTCACCACAGGGTTTTCGTCGTAGCTGGGGTAATAGGTGGCGTCCTCGCCGACGCCTATCCACCAGGTGACCTCCAGGGCGTCCCCGCTGCCGCCGCCGTCCTTGTTGCAGGCAACAAGAGAGAAGGTCAACAGGACTGCCAAGACCAATGCCAGTGCCTTTTTCATTTGTCGCATCTCCTTTTTTGAAATAGTGTCACTTTTCCATTTTGCGGCCTGCCGCGCGAGGGCTCCTCTTTTCACGCCCGAAGTGTTTATTATGCACAAAAAGACGCGGCAAGCCATGCTCGATGTTGTCATTTTATCATGGTGTGTCTGAACGGTAAAGCAACTAATTCGTTATGTCGTAAGGCGATTTGTGTTTGTTTGTCTCCCCGCTGCCGCCAAATCCAAAAAGTAGGCAAAAGAGCTTACGGCTAAACGAACCTGTTGATAGTCAAAGGAGAGGACGTCCTATATAATACGAGTACGGTAAAAAAATACGAAGGGAGTTTTATTTATGGTAGATCTGAAAGCCAGACCCTTTTATCTGAACGATGAGCAGATCAGCTGGGTGGAGGAGACCATTGCCTCCATGACCGAGGAGGAAAAGGTCAAGCAGCTCTTTGTCCATCTCACCGGCGCCGGCGACGACGAGGAGGCCGTCCGCGAGGAGGCCACGGACATGAAGATGGGCGCTATCCGCTTCAACCCCCGCTCCAGGGAAGAGATGTGGAACATGAACCGCCTTTTCCAGAAGTACAGCAAGATTCCCGTGCTCTCCGCCGTCAATGTGGAGGCGGGTGGCAACGGCGCCTCCAGCGACGGCACCAATGTGGGCCAGGAGATCAAGATTGCCGCCACCGGCGACCCCAAGTACGCCTACGAGCTGGGCAGGATCTGCGGCATCGAGACCCGCGCTACCGGCTCCAACTGGGCTTTCGCGCCCATCGTGGACCTGACCCTCAACTGGCATAACCCAGGCATCTCCACCCGTGCCTTCGGGCGTGACCCGGACATGGTGCTTCGGCTCTCCAAGGAGTACTTCCGGGGCATTTCCGAAAGCGGGATCCTTTGCGCCATGAAGCACTTCCCCGGCGACGGCATGGACGAACGCGACCCCCATGTGGCCACCGCCGTCAACAGCCTGTCCTGTGAGGAGTGGGACGCCACCTACGGCAAGGTCTACCGCGGGATGATTGAGGCGGGCGTACAGTCGCTGATGCCCGGTCATATCATGCTCCCCGCCTATCAGAAGAAATTTAACCCCGATATGCCCGATGACGGCTACCTGCCCGCCACCATCTGCAAGGAGCTCTTGACGGACCTTCTGCGCGGAGAGCTCGGCTTCAACGGACTCATCGTCTCCGACGCCAGCCACATGGTGGGCCTCACCGGCCGGGCCAAGCGCCGCGATCTGGTCCCCCAGGCCATTATGGCGGGCTGCGATATGTTCCTTTTCTACAACGACTACGACGAGGACATTGCCTTCATGACCGAGGCCCTGCACGACGGGCGCCTCACCCAAGAGCGCCTTCACGACGCTCTGCGCCGCATTATGGCTATGAAGGTGCTGGCGGGGCTCATGGACTTCACCATGGATAAGTTCCCGCCCAAGGAGGGCCTTGCCGTCATTGGCTGTGAGGAGCACAAGAAAATCGCGGAGGAAGTTTCCCAGAAGGCCATCACCCTTGTCAAGCACGTGGGCGAGGAGATATTCCCCATCACGGACAAAAAGCGTGTCCTCATCGTCCCCGTAGGCCCCAAGCCCAGCCCCATCATGGCTATGGCCGGCATGGGCGCCGACGGCTCCAAGCTCTACAAGGACCTCACCGAGGAGCTGGAGAAATTCGGCCACACCGTCACCATCTTTGAGGACCCCATGGAGAAGATCATGAAGATGATGGCCGGAATGACCAACGAGGAGCGTACTGCCGCCTCCAAAAATCTGAAAAAGAAGGGCGCTTACGGCATGAAAAACAGTGTGGAGGCCCTGACGAGCCAGTACGATCTGGTCATTTGCGTGGCTAACGTCTCCGCCACCATGCGGACCACTCAGCGTCTTGAGTGGAGCATCAGCAAGGGCGGCTGGGACAACCCCTGGTACGTCAATGAGATTCCCACCATCTTTGCCTCCTTCAACTGCCCCTTCCATCTGGCCGACGTCCCTCAGGTTAAAAATTATGTCAACTGCTACGACGCACAGCGTTCTTCCGTCCGGGCATTCGTAGAGAAATGTGAGGGTGTGACCCCCTTCACCGGAGTCAGCCCCGTGGATGCTTTCTGCGGCATGATGGACACCCGGTTCTGATAGACTTCTCAATAAACCGACCCGCGCGGCCCCAAGCCGCGCGGGTCATTTGTTAATGCGCTACGGCAAAATAATATCGTTTCGGATAGGCAGTTTTTCATTCAGTGCTTTCTTCAGCGCGTAATCCCAGAAGTCCCATTCGTGTGCGTAGCCTGGTACTTCGTCATAGTCTACATCGTATCCGTATTCTGTGAGAAGATCGCGGGTGCCAAAGGCAAAGTAGCGGATGAAATCATTTCCGCCACAGGTCATATACAGCTTAGGCAATGCCTTTCCTTCCATGGCGTTTTTCTTTGCCGTGATAAATAAATCGTCATTGGGATCCGCGAATTTGACACCTAAACTCTCAAGCAACGCGGCGTCCACCGTAAAGTCTGTTCTTCCGTCATTCCCGGCGCTTTGCGAAACAACAGACATGATATTGGTAACGTCCATGCCGCCGCCCGACATGATCAGAGCAGCGGCACATTTGTCCGCGCCATAAATAGCCCACTTTGTAGCGGCCATTGAGCCCATAGACAGCCCACCGACAAAGGTATCTGCACGCCGGTCGGAAATCGGGAACATAGATGTACACACCTTGGGGAGTTCATAGAATATGTAATCCCAATATTTCGCGGGCCACGGAAGGGTGTTGTCCGGCTGATTGACATAGCACGAATTGTAGCCCGCGGGCATCACAACAGCGATTTTATGCTCATCAGCGTATCTGAGAATATTAGAGAAATTCAGATAGTCAGAATCATCCCCTGTGCCACCGTGAAACAGGTAGAGGACCTGGAACTTGGACCCCGGAACATAGCTTTCTGCCTTCCCGTTTGGCGCGTCAAACAGCGTCCAGGAAGGGAGGATCATGGTTACATTTGTCTGCTGCATCAATGCCTGTGATAAAAAATTGAACCTGACTAACATTTTCGCCCCTCATTTCTTTTTTATTCGCTTGAAAAAGGTATACCCTAATGTTATCATACTCTATGCGTAGTATCATTTTATAGTCTCATCTATATTTTTGTATCGTATTCATTGTATTCTCCGCTTTTTGGGAGGAAGCTGTTATGAATCTTGATGTAAAAGACGAAGCAATAGATATATTGAACGTCAAAGGGAGAATAAAGAATAAAAAGCTGTCCATGGAAAAGCTGCCCGATATTATTTTGACCGAGCAGCCCATCGAGATTCAATTCGTTTCATTCAGCGGGGACGGATACGGTCACAGAAGCTCCTTTGGACACCACTGGCAGCTTGAGTTCGATTTTCATGTGGACACAGCGGCTTCTTCTGTTTTAAGCAAACCTCACAGACATGATTATTGGGAAATCATCGTAGCTGACGCGGGTGCTTTGGAGATGCAAATCGAATCATCTCTATACCACTTGAATAGAGGGGATATTTGTATATTGAATCGCGCCACCCGCCATGCGGAGCATTTTCAGCCGGGGCAGTCCATTATCTATGTTGTATTGTCCATGGAATATATTGCGTCCTGGCCAAAGGACGCAAATATTTCATTCGGGAAGCCAATATCACAATTGTTTGAAAATGGCATGAATCTACCATATTATCAAAATAAAGACTATATCATTGCGAGGCCAGCAAAAGAAGAAGCATATAGTTTTGTCTCAGATAGCATCCAGGCGATGAAAGAAGAGTTCTTGAGGAATATGCCCGGAAGCAGATATTTGATGAGAGGCCTCGTGTACAGGCTTATAAGCACTGTTACCGCATCGAAAGCATACACGGTCGATTACTTCGATATGAGGGCTGAGGATAAATTTGGCCTGGCAGATTCGGCAAAAAGGATCATAGACAAGAATAAGCGCCGTACCACTCTCTTTGAGCTTGAAAGGGCCCTGCAATACTCTGGCCCATATATCAATCAATTATTTAAGGAAAAATACCATTGTTCTGTGGCTGAGTATAATCAAAGTGTATGCCTCCAACACATGGCGAACCAACTGCTGACAACAAGTAAAACAGTAGAAGAAATTTGCCATAAATTAGGCTATACCAATAGAACGCACTTATATAAGTTGTTTAGAGAAAAGTATGGTTGTTCGCCGATGGAATTTAGAAAGAATAGGTAGCACCGGTTTGGGTAGATAAATGAAAACGCTCCGGCGGATGCCGGGGCGCTTTCTATCTGATCTTTATCTGTTTACGATCTCAAGATATCTCGCCAGTTTAATGTTTTTTCGCTGCGGATAAGGATTGACGGCTCTTTGTCACTTCGTCCAAACGGCAGCGGCCTTTACGCCGTCCCCATCCTCGACGAAATGGATGAATTGCATCACATCGCCTACGTCCTTCTCCCCGGTGGCTTTGTCGGTGGAGGTAAAGCGGTAGTGGACGGCCGCCCAGTCGCCGCTGACGATAAGGCTGTCAAAGGAGACTCGCTTTACATCCTTGGAAGCGGCCTGGCTCGCCACCGTTTCCTTATACTGGGCCAGGGAGAGCCCCGCCAGACCGTCATTGTCCCGTGTGTACTGGAAATCGGCGGTGCAGAAGTTATCAGCCCATGCGGACCATGCTTCATAGCCCCGGTTGAACTGGTCAAAATCCTGCAGGATAACGTCCCGTATTTTCCTTGCCAGAGGCGTTTCGATGGGAGTGGGATAGGTCACAGGATATTTTACCGCCAGATCGTCCGTGTCGGGGATCACCGTATTCAAGACCCCGTCCAGAATCTTGTCCTGTACCTCTTTTTCCGCCGGACGCTGGATCATAGACAGGCCCCGGAAATCGGAGCCCTTGGTGCCGGCCCAACCTTCCACAACTCGCACACCAAGCTCAGGGCCGTAGTCCGCGAACTTCACGAACTCCATGACGGTCCCCGGCTTGACCGCGCCGGTTTCACGATCGATGTTCGCAATGTCGTAATGGATGGCCGCCCAATCGCCGCTGATGAGCATATTATGAAAGTCGCCCATCTGGATGTCGTTGTTGCGCAATGTAGCACGCATGGCGGTCTTATACCCGTCCATGGTCAGGCGGACGGAATGTACGTTGTAGATGGATGCTTCGGTATACAGGGTGCCGCACCACTTCTGCCAGGCCTCAATGCCCCGGTTCCAGTTTTCAAAGCCATTCAGAAGCCGGTTCTGAATACCTTTTTCCATCTTCGACTCGATGGGTGTCGGATAGATGACCGGGAATTTTGCGGCCATTTCCGCCGTGTTGGTCGTGCTCGTCACGATTTCGATGTTATCGCTCACGATAAATACCTCCGTTCTTTATGTTATGTTTTTGCTTATGGGTTAATTATATCAAAGGATTGTTTGTGAAATGTTCAGGGAATGTTTCTGTCATATTAAAACGCAAATGTAAGAGCAGATCTGTTACCGATCACACTCTCCAGGAGTCTTTCCACTGAATGAACACCCGGCCGTCCTCCAGACTCAGTGGCAGCCACACATAGTCGGCGATGGATGTGTCCGCGCTCTCCAGCACGTTGGCCGCATACATCTCCTTCCGCTCCGCATCCGTGGCTTGGTACTTTTCGGGGGCATAGTTGCCGGCGATGACGCGGGTAAAGATGTCCGCCAGCCGCGCGTCCACCGGCGTACCCGGCAGCCATCGGTCCGCCATGGCGATAAAGAGCTCGTCCTTTCCCTCTACCTTAAATATCTTGGAGATCTGGCTGTTGAAGGAGGCTCTCGTCCCGTCGTCCACATGGGGGTTTCCGATGCTCTCAAAGGCCGCGTCCCAGCGATCCGAGACGGCGGCGTCGCTCTTGTTGGGGACATACCCGGTCATGCCGCTGGTGAGCATATATTTTTTCCCGTTCGCCTCAAAAAGCGCCGGGGCCTCCCTGGTGAAGGGCGGGTGGAGGTCCGGGTAACTTTTCGCAACCTCACAGGCGGCGTGGAGGTAGTCCTCCGTCAGCTCCATACACAGCATGGAGGCGTGATCCGCGTCAAAGTATATATAGCCCTTGCCCGTCTCCCGGTCTGTGACCAAATCAAAATCTCCCGCCTTGTGTCCTCCGGGGTTATAAAGCGCCTCCGCCATCTCATAGGGACCCAAAAGCTTATCCGCCTGCCAGACGGTGAAGGCCGCCTCCGGGCCGGATAGCTTGATCCAGCAGACATACTTCCCCGTGGCGGGGCATTTTAAAATGTGGGGCCGGTCCACCCGCTTCGCGGGAAAGAGCGGCGAGTTGGGATCATCCAGGACAGGCGGAATGAGAAAGCCCCTGTCCTCCCAATTATAGAGGTCGGTGGAGGCGTAGACCTTGATGCCCCAGGTCCAGACGCCGTTTTTCCCGTCGGTGTGCGTCTTGTTCTCCCCGTACCAGTAGTAGACGCCGTCCTCAAAGTAGACCGCGCCTCCGTGGGCCTGGATACGCTCACCCTTGGTGTCCAGCCAGGGCTTGCCGGGATAAATGGCGTCCTGGACATGGGAGCCGGACGTTTTTCCGGTTCTCTCCCCGTCCTGCCGGTCAAGCTCCTTAAAGTATTCAATGAGCTTCGCCTCGGCGGGGCTTATCATATTTTCGGGGGTGTTGAGCTTCCCCAGCGCCTCGTCCATGGCGGCCAGGAGCTTATCGCCCTGGGGGATGCGTGTGTAGCGGACGAGCTGTTCAATGGACAGGGAGCCCGCCTGGGGATTTGCCTCCGCCATTTTCCGAACACCGGGGAGGAATTTATCAAAAAGTGCCGCTCCCTCCGGGTTTTCAAGGAGGTCGGAGAGCTTCATGCTGACAGAGAAGATCATACATTCACCTCATTCAATAAATCCGTGAGCGGCGGCTGACTGCCGCCGCTCACGGTCATAGCTTTAAGGCTTACTTCTTTCTTTTATTTTCCTTGATTGCCTTTTTGGCGTCGCTCTTGTCGTGCCTTGCGGCCTTCAGCTCCGCCTTGGCCTTTTTCTCGGCGCGCTTGGCGAGGACTTTTTTGTTTTCCGCCTCAAAATCCAGGCCCTGCTTCTGGCACTTCTCACGCAGTTCCTTGACTCTGATCTCCTCGGCCATGCGGTCGGCCTCCTCACGCTCACGGCGCTCCAGCTCGTCCGCGGGTATGTACTCGATGCCAAGGGCCGCGCACTCCGCTACCTTGCGGTCCTGAAGCTCACGGGACACCTGGGGCAGGTGCTTCTCGATGTCAAAGAGGAAGAAGAAGATTATGAACACCAGAATACCGATGAGGATGTAGCTGCCCTGATAGGCGATATTGATCCAGGTGGTGGCGGCGGCGGGCTGGTCGGCGTAGAGGGCGATGTCGCCGTTCATGCCGATCTGCTGGGGCTGGGCGTACTTGCTGACCATCAATCCCAGGTTAAAAAGGCCCTGGGCGATGCCCACCGCGAACATCATGGAGGCGCTGGAAACGCCCCCGGTGAGCCCATCACAGCGGACCTTGGTCTTCCACTCCACATGGTCGATGACGTCGCCCATATAAGAGGTAATCACATAGGAGAAGGCAATGTTTCCGATAGCCGCCAGAGCCGTTCCGATCATGATCATCATGCGGCTTCCGGCGTTCATATACGCAAAGATGGAGCCGATCACGGTGAGGATGGACCCGCCCCAGATGACGGTCCGGCGCCCGAACTTCTTCATAAGCGGCAGGAGCAGCAGGATGCCGGGGCCCATGGGGGAGAGTGCGATCATCTGGAAGCTGGCCTGGATCGCGGCCTTCTCGCCGTAGGCGTTGCCCCGGACTACCCAGCCGGAGTAATAGATGAGGGAGATATTGCGCATATTGGTTAGGATCTCGGTGACAAGCAGAAGGACAATGAACAGTACCCAATACTTGCTCTTGAGGCACGCCTTGAGCTGCTGGAGCATGGGGGCCTCGGTGTGGGCCGTGATAGCCTTTTTGGAGGTGTCCTCGATACCGGACTGGTTGCGGCGCTCCTCGGTAACGCGCTCACGGGTGTAGAAGTACTGGATAAATGCAAGAGGCACACCCAAAAGGGCGAAGAAGGACATGGTCACAAAGTATCCCTGGGCGTCGTTGCCGTGCATAGCGGAGCAGACCGCCGACAGGATCATGGGGAACAGGATGGACACAAGGCCCGTGCCCACGTTCATGGTGATGCGGGCCGCCATGGCGTTGTTCTTCCGCTGGTTCACGTTCCGGGTGGACAGGGCGGCGGACAGCTCCTTGGACATATTCCACATGGTGTAGGCCACGCAGTAATAGAGGTTGTAGCTGACGATCACCCAAATGGCCTGGGCCATAGCCCCTTGGAATGGCATCCAGAACATAAGGATGATGGAGATGGCCACAAGCGGCGCTGAAATGATCATCCATGGCCGGACCTTGCCTTGGCGGCAGGTGGTCATGTCGATGAGCTTGCTCATCACAAGGTTCGTCACCGCGTCCAGGAGCTTTGAGATCAGCGGGAACAGCACCATGAAGGTGGCGATCCACGCCGCCTTGTCCACGGTGAACCCCAGGATGTCTGTCAGGTACTGGTTGAAGTAGCTGTTGACGATGGACTGGCCGATGAGCATCCCATAGGGGCCCAAGACATAACCCAGCCACATCTCTTTGCGGGTGGTGTTTGCGGACTTGATGCGCGAGTCCCATTTGGAGCTTGAAAAGGCCCCGGACAGCAAGCCGCGTTTTTCTTTGACCGCGTTCATTGATTATCCTCCCTTGTTCAAAATTGAGTTTACCGATATTTCCATTATATCGTGTACGGGGGTAAACCAATTAACACTTTTTCGTTTAGATTTGTGAATTTTAGTCTACTTTTTGATTTTTTAGACGAAATTTTGTGGGCGCAACACCTTCAACACGTTCAAATTGATGAGTGAAATAGCTTTGAGAGGAAAATTTCAAGCTCTCGCTTATCTCCAATACGGTCATATCCGTATTGGAGAGCAAACGCTTCGCCTCCGCAATCTTTGCCCGGAGGATAGTCTCCTTAACGGAAAGCCCCGTCTCCTCCTTGAAGAGCCTTGTGAAATAATAGGTCGTGTAACCGCTCCTCTCCGCCAGCTCCTCCACCGTGAGGGCGTCCGTGACGTGCTCCTCGATATAGTCCCGGCAGGACTGGATGGGCCGGGATATATCGGCGGCGGTCCTGACACGGTGTACACGGCGGATAAAATCCTCGTACATAGTGTGGCTCACCGCCGCGATCTCGCTGATGCTCCGGCAGGCGTCCACCGTCTCGGTGTAGGTGTCGGAGAGTGTGTAAGCCGAGTCGGAGGATAGTCCACCCTCGATGGCAGCCCTGGCGCAGAGCGTGATAAACGCCACCACGGAGTATTTGGCCTGACGGATGGGGTCGATGCTCGCCCGTATGCCCCGGCTCCCAGTGCTGGCCGCTGCCAGCGCCTCCCGGTAGTCCATATCCCCCTTTTTCACGCGCGTCAGCATCTCATGTTCATTGGCAAGCGGGGAATGGTCAGGTCTCTCCCCTCTCTCTTGTCTCCGTTCGGCCGGCATATCGTAGGCAAATTCACTGACGCTTACAGCCTCCCCTGTCACAAATCGGTGGAGAAGCACGGTGAATTGAAAAAAGCTCACAGTGGAGATGACCGGAATGCGCATCATGCAGTCAATGAGACCGCGTTTGTTGACAAAGGAGAGTTGATAGGGCTCTATAAGCCGCTCCGCCATGCTCCAGGTGACAGGCTGAGTGAGGATCGGTCCCAGAACATAAAACTCCCTATGGCCCTCTCGATGTCCCGTGACAACGGACCAAAGGACACCTATCTTCGCTCCAATAATCAACGGCGCGGCATTCTCACGGGCGTGACGTTCAATAATCTCCATCCGTTCCGGCGTCAAGAGGAGCTTTCTGTTCAGATTCGGAATGATGGAGTTGGAGGTGAGCATTTTGAAGCTCTCGTCAAACCGGCTGTTCCAAAGGCCAAAGCAGTCTGAAAGAGCGTCAAGAAAGGCGGCCAGACCATCCGTTTGACCCAAAGTTCTCCCCTCCTCGTGATTTTTCCTCTTAATTGCGATACTTACCGTTTCATTCAGCGCGTAAGTCTTCGGGATGTCTCTATGTCGTTTTCTATGTTTCCCGGGAGAGCCTATTAAGTTTCCTGCTGGCCCTGACGATCATATATATTGCCATGAGGATCATGATCACACAAATAACTCCGCCCTCTAACGCGGTAATGACCCGTCGGAACATCGGGTCACCGTCGCCGCCAAAGCGCGCAAGCATTGCCGTGGTCAGAGACAGGAGGGAAACCAGCGCGGCCACAAAATCTATCGCTTTTGCCGCGGAGAGCACAGGGCTTTCTTGCCTCCGGGATCTTGTCACGTTGATCGTTGCCATAATAACCGCGTAAAAGGAATAAAGCGCCATTGCGTAGATCAGCACACCCGGATAGTTAAAGCCCCTGTTCTGATGGACCATGAAGACAATGATCCCCACAAGCGCCTGATTCATCAGAAGCAACATGATCCCGCACAGCCTGTACCGGCGAAGCTCCATCCTCTCATCCCGTGTGTTCACACGGTGAAGAAGCATGAGACGTATCAGGGCAAGCAGGATATAATAAACCGCCAGAGCGATAAACCAGGCGGACCTGTAATAGATGCCGGATACAAGCTTCATGACGATATACAGGAAATTGATAAAAAAATTTATTCCAAGGAAAACCCCGGCGCGGAAACGAAAATCTGTCAAAAACCGCTCTCTTACGGTTTTAAGAGTCTCCTTCAGCTTCTCCATGACGTTTAACCGTTCACCAGAACTACGGCCACGTCGTTGACGTTGGTGCCGGTGGGACCCGTGATAATAAGACCGTCCGCCGCCTTCAGGGCGTGGTAGGCGTCGTTGTCCTCCAGCACCGTGTGGAGATCCAGCCCCGCCGCTTTGAGGGCGGACAGAGTACCGCCGTCCACATAGCCTCCGGCGGCGTCAGTGGGACCGTCAGTGCCGTCGCTTCCCACGCTGAATACTGCGCAGTCAAGGCCCGCTATCTCCTCCGCCGCTGCCAGGGCCAGTTCCTGATTCCGCCCGCCAAGGCCATGGCCCGTGAGCTTCACCACCGTCTCCCCTCCCGCGATGAAGGCAAGCTTCCTTCCACCTCCCGCGTGGGTGCGGGCCACGCTTCCCAGGAAGCTCCCTGCCTCCCGTGCCTGACAGGAGAGCGTATCTGTGAGGATCACCGGCTCATAGCCCAATGCGGAGCACTCCCGTCCCGTCGCCTCACAGAGCTCCCTGACGCTGCCGGTGACGGCGTTTTCCACGTTGAAAAGCTCCTTTGGCGTCTCCTGGGCTAAAAGCTCCAGGGCGTGTTCAGACAGGACAAGGCCATATTTTTTCACAACGGCCATGGCCTCGGCGCAGGTGCTTTTGTCCGGAACGGTGGGCCCGGAAGCGATCATATCCAAGGGATCCCCGATGATGTCACTGAGGATGACCGAATATACTCTGGCCGGGGCACACGCCAGCGCAAAGCGCCCCCCTTTCACCGCCGAGAGGCGCTTGCGGACGGTGTTCATTTCCCGGATCTCGGCACCGCAGGCCAGAAGCTGGTTTGTGATGTCCCGCAACTCCTGCTCAGAAACGAGAGGGACCTCAAAAAGCGCGCTGCCACCGCCGGATAAAAGGAAGATGACGGTGTCCTCCGGCGTGAGCCCCCCGACAAGCTCCAGCGCCCGCGTGGTCCCGGCAAAGGAATTCCCGTCCGGCACCGGGTGGCCCGCCTCGATAAGCTCGTACTCCCCTATCGGTCCCATGACATGACCGTATTTTGTGATGACGATACCGGTGTCCACGCGCTCCTTTAACATCTCGTGGGCGGCTCTGGCCATGGACCAGGCCGCCTTACCCGCCGCCACAAGGACGAGCCGCCCTAAGAAGGTACGCCCCCGAAGAGCCCTTTTGACAGCCTCTTCCGGGCTGACCGCTGCGATTGCCCCGGCAATGATCGTCTGGGCATCGCGGCGCAGGGATGTCCGCATATCCATAACCGCGCTCCTTTCTGCCGTCAAAATCGCGCAAGCCGGTCCTTTTGGGCCGGCCCGCGCTTTTTAGGAGGGAAAAAATGAAAAAGTTATACAATGTTGATCTGCGCCCCGTCCATCCAGGCGCGAAGATTCTCAAAAACGATCCCCGCCCGCAGACTCATGGACTCCTTAGTAGCGAAGGCCACATGGGGCGTGAGAATGCAGTTTTTTGCGTGAAGAAGCGGCTCCCCAGCGGGAAGGGGCGGCTCTACATCAAAAACGTCGATACCGGCTCCGGCGATAGTTCCCGCGTTCAGGGCCTCCGCCAAATCCGCCGAGACCACAACTGGACCTCGTGCCAAATTGAGAAGTACCGCCGTAGGCTTCATCAGCGCCAGAGCCTCTTTGTCGATCATGCCGCGGGTGGAGTCGTTGAGGGGGCAATGGAGCGCCACTACATCCGCTCGCCGCAACAGCTCCTCCAGCGGCACCTCCGTCACGTACTCCGGGCAGTCGGGATGTGTGGAGCGACTGCTGGCAAGTATCTCGCATCCAAAGGCGTGATAGAGCTCGGCGGCGCGGCGGCCTATCTTGCCAAGGCCCACGATGCCTACGGTCTTTCCGCGAAGCTCGCACCCCACAAGGCCGTCCTTCGTCCCGCCCTCACGGCAGCGTTCCTCAACCTTGGGGATATTCCGTAAAAGCCCCAATGCAAGGGCTATACCCAGCTCCGCCACTGCCTCGTTTGAATAACCCGATGCGTTGCTGGCGGCGATGCCCCGTGCTCTCAACGCGTCCATTGCCACATGGTCCACGCCGGTGAAGGCGATATCCACGAATTTAAGCTTCGGGTAGGCGTCGATTACTTGGGCCGGCATAGGCATATTGGCCAGGATCATCACGTCGGCGTCCTTCGCCTCGTCCACGAGGGTGGGGCGGTCCGCCGTCCGGGGATATTCCCGAAACACATGACCCTGGGCCTCAAAGGGCGCCTTGAGCGCGTTCAGTTCTCCGGCCGGAATGCCCAAAGATTCCATGATAACGATATTCACAGCTCTGCCTCCTATACCTTTTCATTTATTTTATACCTTGGGGAATGTATTGGCAATATGTTTAGTTGCGATGCCGTACGTTAATTGGATAAATTTTCGTTCTCCCTTCGGAGGATGCGCCTTGCGTGGAGCGCGCAGAGCCAAATCCCTATCCCCACGCAAATAAAAGTGGCAATGGAGGAGGAATAGACCACGCCGATAAACCCGAGCCATATATTCCCCACCACTAAAAGCGGGATATGTACGGCCTGACGGGCGGTAGCCAAAAGCGTGGAGAGGCCCACGCTGCCAGTGGCCTGGAGATAGGAGGTACACAGCTGATAGATACCCTGGACCGGCCCGCTGATCATGGTACCCAGGATCATCTGACTTCCGTAGGCCACCACGGAGCCGTCGTCGATGAAAGCCGCGATCACGCCGTCCCGGAAGACATAAAAGGCCACAGACAGTATGACGCCGATGGTCGTGGTGGTAACAGCGGTGACGCGGACGATCCCACGGAGCTTTTCATGCTCTTTCGCCCCGTGAAAATATGAGATGGCCGGCTGCACACCCATGCAGATTCCCATGACCAGCATAGTCACGATCATACGAAGCTTTGAGGAGACGCCGTTGGCGGCGATGAGCAGGTCGTCGGCGTTTCCGAGAAAGCGGTTGGTCAGGACCCCGGAGAAGCTGGAAAGGAGCGTGCTCACCATCATGGGCACTCCCAGAAGCAGTACAGCACCGGTGAAGCGCCATTTCGGGGTAATGAGCCGGGGATCTGCCGAAAACACCTCTCTCTTGCGCCGGAGTATACCCACGAGCCACAGGCAGTTGATGGCGTTGGCGATGACCGTGGCAAAAGCCGCGCCCCGGACGCCCCAATGGAACCACAAAATGAATACCGGGTCCAGGGCGATGTTCGTGACGGAACCGATGATATTGCCGTACATGGGCGAGCGCACCTCCCCGTCCGCCCGGAGGAGGCTGGACATGGCCTGCGTGAACAGCATCAGCGGCACGCCCAGAAGCATGACGGTGAGATACCCCTGTGTGTATTCCCAGGTATCCTGAGAGGCACCCAAAAGCTCCATGAGCCCGTCCCTGAAAAGGAGCATCCCCGCGGAGAGGATCACGCCGGTCACCACCGATCCCCACACGCAAAAGGCGCTGACACGACGGACGTCCTCAAATTTCCTCTCCCCCAACAGGGTAGAGCATCGGATGCAGCCGCCGTTGCCAAAGAGCATCCCCACGCCTGACAGAAGCGAAAAAACCGGTGAACACAGGGACACCGCCGTTACCTGGAGTCCGTCGTGGGTCTTACCGATAAAAAAGATGTCCGCCAGGTTGTACACCAACATGATCATGGTTGTGATTACTGTCGGAAAACTGAGCTTGATGAGAAGCCCCAAAGCGGAGCTCTCGTCGAATATCCTCGTTCTGGCCTCTTTATCCACGCCTCGGCCGCCTCCTCACCTATAATTGTCCTTTTAACCTTATAAAATATTATATCTGCTCACCGTTCCCCACGGCAAGCCGTCAATTTGCGACGGCATACAGTCATTAGTGACGTTTCCTTTCGGCGCAATCAACAAAAAAATCCGTTTTTTTGTAAAAGCAAGCGAAAGAATGAACAAAACATCTAACCGCCGTACTACACGAACGAAAAGGATGCGGTACAATATAGGCATCTTGAGGGCATATTTTTATGCCTTACGTGAAAGGATCTTTCAATCAATTTTAAGGAGGAAACAACATGAAAAAGCGCGGAATACTTTGCTTGCTTCTCGTTCTTGCCCTATGTCTGGGGCTCGCGGCCTGCGGCGGGGATAAGGAGCCGCCTGCGTCTACCGGCAGTGAACCTGGTGGCACAACCCCTTCCGGCACCACTCCCGGCGGCACCGAACCTGATGGGACCGAGCCCCCCGCCCCCTCCACCGATCCCCTCACCATGATCACCGAAGGTTACTATTATCATGCCTTCACCGCCGAGGGGTACGGCGAATTCGTCCACTACTTCCATTTCTATGAGCCCGACCCGGTGTTGGGCGCCGTGTTCTGCGCCGGTCTCAACAACAACCGCACGCTGATTGCCGGGACCTACACCGTGGAGAAGGTCCCCTGCGACTACGCCTGCTTCCCTGACCGCGCCACCAAGGAGACTCCGGGCGCGGAACCTACGCCCGGCACAGCCCCCTACACCGTGACCTTCTTTGACTGGGACGGCAACGAGCTTGGCAAGGTCGGCTACGACGGCGACATCCTCTACAACACCATGGATGAGGGAGACCCCATCTACGCCTCCGGCTCCGGCACAGTCTATTACCTCCACGACACGGAAAACTCCAAGCCCACCGCCTATGAAGGGGAACTGGGCGTCCCGTTCCTGAGCTTTGTCGCCGACGATGAGGTCACCTCCACCCTCCAGATCAACCACAACAGGACCTATACCGACCTTGTAGGCGCGATGATCGAGGGCACCTGGACCGTGGAAAAGAACGCCGACGGCGGTCTCGACTTCACCCTGACCCCTGACGACAGTCTGGATACCGGCGCCAAGGTCTCCGTCTCCGCTGACAAGCTCACCTGCACCTACACCCCCGACGGCGGCGAAGCCATTTCCATGAGCGCTGCCGGCAATGTCGCCGAGGTAGTCTACACCTTCACGGGCACGCACCATATCGACTCCTACGGCGTGGATGCGGATGTGGTCCTCAATCTCTACTCCGACAACACCTGTTCCGCTACCATGTCTGTGGCCGGCAACTCCATGGAGATCGCTTCCGGCGCGTATGAGCTGGATGGCTACACCTTCCACTTCGCCTTTAACGGCCTCGATCCCGTGGACTCCTCCGTGGACGGAACAGGCACCATGACCGTACAGCTCAAGGTCGCCGGGACCACGGTGGGCGATGTGGACACTACCCTCACCCTCCAGAAGGGCGAGCCCGACCTTGTCTACACCTTCACCGGCACCCATCACATTGAGTCCTACGGCGTGGACGCGGATGTGGTCCTCAATCTCTACTCCGACAACACCTGCTCCGCCACCATGTCCGTGGCAGGCAACTCCATGGAAATCGCCGCCGGTACTTATGAGCTGGAGGGCTACACCTTCCACTTTGCCTTTGATGGCCTCGATCCCGTGGACTCCTCTGTGGACGGAACAGGCACCATGACCGTACAGCTCAAGGTCGCCGGGACCACGGTGGGCGATGTGGACACCACCCTCACCCTCCAGAAATAAAACAATTAACAGCGATCCCTCTCTCTTTGAGGTCATGCGCGCATCAGCCTACGCGCATGACCTCATTTGACAAATTTGAATTTAGGAGGCCGCTATGAAGAAGATCATTATGGGCGGGACCGATCCTACCCCGTCAAAGCAGGAGCTTGAAAACCGCGCACTGGCCCGCCGCGCTGCCGCCGAGGGCTTTGTACTGTTGGAAAACGACGGCGTTCTGCCGCTCAAGGAGAAGAAGATCGCCCTCTACGGCTCCGGGGCCCGGATGACCGTCAAGGGCGGCACAGGCTCCGGCGCTGTGCGGGAGCGGTACTCCGTCACCGTGGCCCAGGGTTTGGAGGCCGCCGGCTTTGAGATCACAACGAAGGGCTGGCTTGACCGCTTCGACAAATTTTACGCCGATACCTATGAGGAATACCGACAGGCCATGGAGAAAAAGGTGGAGGGTATCCAGGAGTTCCACAAAATTCTCGGCATGATTCCGCCCTTCCGCCACCCCACTGGCATCCCCGTGATGCGGGAGGATGTGGAGTCCTCTGCCTGCGATACGGCCATCTACGTCTTGGCACGTCAGGCCGGAGAGGGCAACGACCGCCGGGACGAGCAGGGAGATTACCGGCTTGACGATGTGGAGCGGGAGAACCTTGAATTTGTGTCTAATGCCTATAAGAACTTCATCGTCATCATCAACGCCGGAGGTGTCATCGACGTAAGCTTCCTGGATACCCTCCACGTCAGCGCCCTTGTTTACTTCGTCCAGGGCGGCGAGGAGGGCGGAAACGCCCTGGCGGACGTGCTTTCGGGAAAGGTGAATTTCTCCGGGAAACTTGCCACCTCCTGGGCCTATAAATTTGAGGACATTCCCTCCAATACCACCTACTCCTATTTGGGCGGCGACCCCCACAATCAGGAGTACAACGAGGGCATCTATGTGGGCTACCGCTTCTTTGACAGCTTCGGAGTCAAGCCCCGGTATGCCTTTGGCTTTGGTTTGAGCTATACAAGCTTTGACATTGGCTTTATGGGCCTGATGCCGGAGCGCGGTTGCGTAACGCTCAAGGCTCTCGTCAAAAACACCGGCACCGTCTCCGGGCGTGAGACGGCACAGCTCTATGCCACCGTGCCCTTCGGGAAGACAGGCGCGGAGGGGAAAAGGCTCGTGGGCTTTGCGAAAACAAAGGCCCTCGCTCCCGGCGAGGACGAGGAGCTTACCGTGCGCGTTCCCCTGCGGGAACTGGCCTCCTATGACGAGGAAAAGGCCGCCTGGGTGCTGCGGATGGGCGAATATGTCCTGCGGCTGGGTAGTTCCTCTGACAACACCTTACCTGTCGCGGTCCTGACGCTCTCCGACGAGGCGCTTTTGGAGCAGTGCGTCAACGTCTGCCCGCCCCGGCATGAGATTTGCGAGATCACGCCTCCCCAAAGGCCGATTGAGGAGCTCTCCGCGTTGCCTTGCGTTTCTTTGGATTCGTATCTCCCCGAACCGATTCTGCACACCTACGACGTCCCGGAGGAGCCCATTGACGCGCTGGTGGAGGCCATGACGCCGGAGGAGCTGATAACGCTGGTGGTGGGCGGCGGCACCAGCAACAAGCAGCTCCAGGTCATGGCCATGGGCGCGTCGGGCACAACAACGCCGGCGCTCTATGACACCCTGGGGATACCCAATGTCATCCTCTCTGACGGGCCGGCGGGCCTGAACCTCACAAGTCAGGTGGTGGAGATGCCGGACGGCTCCGTTAAGGCCGCCCGTGTCCCTGAAACAATGGAGGCGTACAAACGGTATCTCTTTGGCTTTTCCCGGATGGCCCTTATGAGCCAGATGGCAAAGCCGGAGGATGGGACTGTCCACTATCAGTACGCCACCGCATGGCCCTGCAGTCAGCTTCTGGCCCAGAGCTTCGATGAGGCACTTTTGGAGGAGGTTGGACGTGCCGTGGGCGCGGAGATGGAAACCTTCGGCGTCACCGTATGGCTGGCTCCGGGCATGAACATCCACCGCAACCCCCTGTGCGGAAGGACATTCGAGTATTACTCCGAGGACCCGCTGATTTCCGGCAAAATGGCCGCTGCCATCGTCCGGGGCGTCCAGTCCCACCCCGGCAAGTTTATGAGCGTCAAGCATTTCGCCGCCAATAACTGCGAGCTGCAGCGGAACTTCTCCTCCTCCAACATGTCCGAACGGACCTTACGGGAGCTCTATCTTCGCGGCTTTGAGATCGCCGTCCGGGAGAGCGCCCCCGGCACCGTCATGGCGGCCTACAACAAGGTGAACGGCGTCTACTGCACCAACAACTATGACCTTTTGGTAAAGGTGCTCCGCTGTGAGTGGGGCTTCAAGGGCCTTGTAATGAGCGACTGGGACGCCATGAAGGCCGACAGGGCCGATTCCACGGTCCCCGTCAGCGGGAACGTGCAAAAGGCCCACACCGCCCAGTGCGACCTCGTATGCCCCGGAAGGCCCGACCAAATCGAGGCGCTTACAAAGGGTCTTGAGACAGGGACGGTAAAAATCGAGGACCTGAAGCGCAGCGCCTCCCGTATTCTCCGCCTCGTCCGCGCAAACACGGCGCTAAAGTCGAAATGAGCGTTTCATAATATACAGCTTTTAAAAAGAACGCCCGCCTGACTGTTTGAGATCAGGCGGGCGTTCTTTTCAGCTTATCACAAGACAATGCGTGTTATATTGGAGGTGTTTCTGTCAAAACGAATACTGCTTGCACACAGGTGCGCAAGCGTCGGCGCTGACCTTGTCGTACCACACAAGGTTGTTGCCGCTCTCTTTATCGAAGAGCTGGATAAGCTTCGGCTGAGTTGCGAATTGGACCTTGGCGCCGGCGGAGACGTCCACCTTGAGGTCCACGGTGGGGATCACCATAACGACCTCGTCCTCCTCACTGCGGGCGTGGAGGTTGACCTCGGAACCCAGCATCTCGTTGACCTCGATGGTGGCCGTCAGCTCGCCCTGGCCCACAGTGATGTGCTGGGGCCGGATGCCGGCTACGATGTCGCAGGGTTGCTGGTTGTTCTGCTTCAGGGCCTTCTGCTGGAAGGGGTCAAGCTCGAATTTGGCGTTCCTGATTTGAGCGTAGTATTTGCCGTTCTCCAAAAGGAGCTTGCAGTTATCGAAGAAGTTCATCACGGGCATCCCGATAAAGCCGGCGACAAACAGATTCACGGGCTTGTCGAAAACCTCGGTGGGCGTGCCGATCTGGTTCACAAAGCCGTCCTTCATGATGACGATGCGGTCGCCCAGTGTCATAGCCTCGGTCTGGTCGTGGGTCACGTACATGAAGGTGGTGTTGATGCGGGAGCGGAGCTTGATGATCTCGGCGCGCATCTGGTTCCTCAGCTTGGCGTCCAGGTTGGAGAGAGGCTCGTCCATGAGGAACACCTTGGGGTCCCGGACCATGGCGCGGCCGATAGCCACACGCTGTCGCTGGCCGCCGGAGAGGGCTTTCGGTTTGCGCTCTAAGTACTGGGTGATGTCCAGGATCTCCGCGACCTCGCGGACCTTCTTGTCGATCTCGTCCTTGGGAACCTTCTTGAGCTTGAGGGCGAAGGCCATGTTGTTGTAGACGGTCATGTGGGGGTAGAGGGCGTAGGACTGGAAGACCATGGCGATGTCCCGGTCTTTCGGCTCCACGTTGTTGCAGAGCTTCCCGTCGATGTAGAGCTCGCCGCCGGAAATTTCCTCAAGCCCCGCCACCATGCGGAGCGTGGTGGACTTTCCGCAGCCGGAGGGCCCGACCAGGACGATGAACTCCTTGTCGGCGATGGTGAGGTTCACGTCGTGGACCGCCGTGACGTTGCCCTCGTAGACCTTCTTTAAGTTTTTCAGGATGACTTCTGACATTTGCTTCGTTCTGATACGGGGTGAACTTGCCCCGATACCTCACCCAAGGCACAGCCTATGGGCTTTTACGACACGTCTCCACACTGCCGCACCCGGAACGCCGGGAGTTTTTTGACCTCCTTTTTGATGTACGGACCGACATTTTGTGGAGTGCCGGACCGTCATGAAATATTTATCATATCATCCCGTGGGATGAAAGATACAAAGTATTCTTCAAAAATGACTTTCTTTCAGCCCTCAAGGTCCATCTCATATGTCCGTCTGGCAATGCCCAACTCCTCGTTTGTGGGGATGACCCGGACACAAACCCTGGAATTTGGCGCGGATATGACTCCTCCGCCGTGAAGCTCGTCGTTTTTCGTCCCGTCCAGGATCACGCCCAGCGGCGCGAGCTTTTCGCACACAAGGCGGCGGACAAGGGTGGAGTGCTCGCCGATCCCGGCGGTGAACACGAGATAATCGAGCCTCCCCAAATCCAGATAAAAAGCGCCGATGTAATGGACGATACCGTTGACAAATACGTCGATGGCGAGCTTGCCCCGCTCGCTCCCCGACTCGGCGGCCTCCTGGACATAGCGAAGGTCCCCGCTGACGCCGGAAATTCCCTTGAGACCGCCGTTTTTCTGGCATCCGTCGAGAATTTCTTCTCTGGAAAGACCTGCTTGCTCCAAATAGTACACCATGGTAGGGTCCATATCCCCCACCCGGTTTGCGTGGATAAGCCCGGTTTCCAGCGACATTCCGAAACTGGTGTCTACGCTTTTTCCGTTCAGAATGGCGCAAACGGAGGCGCTGCCGCCCAGGTGGCAGGAGATGGCGGCGTACTCTTTTTTCTCCGCGTTCAGCACATCCGCGATATATCCGTGGGACGCCCCGTGATAGCCCATCCGGGCCACGCCGTATTTGTCATACCACTCGTAAGGTACGCCGTAAAGCCGACGCTCCATGGGGATGTCCTTGTGGAAGGCTGTCTCAAAAACGCCCACGTGCCGCGCCTGTGGCAGGACGCCCATCATCGTCTCGATAGCGCCAAGATACGCGCTGTTGTGGACAGGCGCCAACGGCAGGAAATCCCGCATCCCCTGAAGGACAGCCCCGTCGATCTCATGGACGCCGTAGTGGTCCTTGGATAGAACGGACTTATAGCCCACCCGCTCTATCTCGTCGATCCTTTCAAGCACAGCGCCGTTCCCGGCTGTGAGGCAGGAGAGGAACCGCTCTATCCCCGTGCGGTAATCAGGGATGCTCTGTCCCTCCTGCTCGGTCTTATACCCGGTGAGGCAGTTTTCAAAGCCGAAAATGGCGTCGTGAAGGCTGCCCACACGCTCCACTTTTCCCGTAGCAAGGAGGGCACATTCAGGCATCTCATAGAGCTTGAATTTAAGGGAGGTGCTCCCCGCGTTGCAAACAAGTATTTTCATAGTCCGTTCTCCGTAAACATGATCTTATTCAAGACTGTCAAGATATTTCCTCACCATCGCGTAGGAGACGCTTCCCTCCGGGTGGACCTCATAAAGCGCGTCCTCCACAGGGACCCAGCTGGCGCGGTCCACCTCTTGGGAGAGGGTAAATGCGGTATCCTCCGTGCGGACAAAAAAGCCTATCATCAAAAGGCCCTTTTTCTCCATCCACCACGTCCCGACGATCTCAAGGCCGGCAACGGTAAGGCCCAGCTCCTCTCCGATCTCACGCCGGACGCACTCCTCGGCTGTCTCTCCAGGCTTCATATAGCCGGAGACGAGGTTCCCGTATTTTTCGGAGATATACCCCTGGCGCAGTATCGCCGCCTCTCCCCTGCCGTTCACCACCAGGGCAATAACGCAGACGGAAAACATATCGAAAAGGGGCTTTTGACATTTGGCGCACCATGGGACCTTCCCCTCGTCCCCAAGGACGCGCGTCTCCAAGGACGAGCCGCAATCGGGACAGTAATGAAAGCGCATAGTCTCCGCCCTTCTCAGTCAAGGCCGCCCAGGACCTCAAGGATCTCCTGCATCTCCCGGTCACCGGCCGCCACGGGCTTCCACTCCACCTGGACCGTCTTATAGCCCTGCTTTTCCAGCGCCTCGGCAAACAGCTTCGGTCCCACGTTCACCACCACCAGCTCCGATTGAAAGAGCTTCAATATCTTCTCACACGCCATTTTCGTCCCTCTCCTTCTTCTGCCGGATGATCTCTCCGGCAAGCAGCGCGGCCTGATGGTTTGACTTGCACACCAGCACCCCGGCGTCCCGGAGCTTTTGGCGCTGGAGGCTGACATTTTGGAAGTCCGCGTCCGTACCCAGCACCGACGCCACAAATACGATGTGCCGCCCCTGCGCGTGGGCCTGTTCGTTTGCTTTTCGTATGTCGTCCAGCACATATCCCACAGGGTCCATGTGACCGGGAGGCGTCAGGATGAAATCCAGAAGTATGACGGCTGTTTCCGCGTCAGCCGCCTCCCGCAAAATGGCGGGACGGCGCACGCCGGGATCGATGGCCGGATGGGGACGGCCTTTTGTAAATTCCTCCTCGCCGTAGTCCACGCAGGCGTTCTTGACGCTGACGGCTGAATCGGCCAGCTTCCATTCGGGCTTCAAGGGCAGATTTGAGGTGACGTCCCCCACCTTGGGGATCAACGCGCGCATGGCCTCGTCCATGAAGGTACCGCCGCTGAAAGCGCCCCGGACGTATTTTTGGCACGGGGCCAGGAACTTCACGGCGTCCGCCGCGCGGCGGGAGATCTCCTCATCCGTATCGAGCCTGTATTCCTTTCCGATAAGCGAAAGGCACTTTACGGCGCAGTCGTCCAGGTCCGACGCCCAAATCGCCCCGGTCTGCTCCACCGCCTTACGCTCACAGCTCATGAACATGGCTACGACGGGCTTTTTGCACTTTGCGATACGCTCCAAAATCGGGCCCTCCACCCGGTCCCCTATGCGGCGGGCGATGAGAGCGATGTACTTCGTCTCCGGGTCGGCCTCCAAAGCGTCGATGCCCATGAGCATCATGAGGCCCCCCACCTCATTTTTAAGGTCGTTGCCGCCGGTGCCGATGGTCTGTGAAACGCCGGTCCCGGCCTCGTGGAGGATGGCCGCCACGTGTTGGATGCCCACCCCGGAGGCTCCGCATATGCCGAAGGGCCCACGGGCGTTGATGCTTGCCAGTACCAGCGCCGCGCCGTTAATATTCGCAACGCCGCAGTCGGGCCCCATGCACAAAAGCCCTTTCTCCCAGGCAAGTTCTTTCATTTTGCGTTCGTCGGAAAGCGGCACGTTGTTGCTGAATACTACGCAGTGGAGGCCCGCGTTCAGAGCCTTCCTGACCTCCGCCAGGGCGTACTCGCCGGGGACGGCCACGGAACAAAGATTTGCCTTGGGGCAACTCTCCGCCGCGGCCTTGACGGTGGGATACACTGTCTGCACCGTCTCCTCGCCGCTCTCCTCTGGGGCGAGGCTTTTTTCTACCTCCAGGACCGCCGCGTCAAAGACCGCCTGTGTCGCTGCCTTCGCGGCGATGACGAAGGCATTCCCGTCCGAGGCGGAAATATCGTCGGTGAGAAGCCCGATGTCCGCCAGAATGTCTTTGAAGGCCTTGGTCGCCATACCGGCATAACCGATCTCCACCCCCGTCTGCTCGTTGAGGACGGTGGAGGCCAGGAGCGTCTCCAGGGAATCTATGTATCTTCCGTGTTCAATCTTTACAAATATGTCCATTTCCTCACCTCTCCGCCGCGTCGTGGCCGGTTATCTCGCGGTATATCCCCCGAAGGGCCTCCTTGAAGCACTCCAGCGGCAGCTCCGCCGCTCCCGCGCCGCCCTGACCGCCCTTTTTGAGGGCCGAGCCTCCGTGACTGATGGGCAAAATATTGTAGCCCACGATCTTCCGGGCGTCCAGTCCCACCGGGAAGCCCCGGAAATCATCCCAGGGCACAGGCGCAAAGGTATGCTCCCCCAGGGACACCGCCCTCGCTTTCTCCGTGCGGCTCCTGGCCTCTGATATATTGGAGCCGGTCATACGCATATAGGCAGGTCCGGCAATGGCGGACATACCTCCGAGGCCGTATATCTCCGTGACGCAGCTGTCGCCCAGGTACCCCAAAAGGTCCTCCTCCGTGTAGGAGGGATTCAGGAACGTCCCGCGAATCACAGGGGCCTTGGTGGTGTACCAGCGGTTGCCCGTCCCCGCAAGCTGGATGCCGAAGTCCACCCCGTTACCTGCCATGCCCGCCAGGACCGTGGACATGGGGATCTTTTTCATGGACTCGGTGATGCTCTCCACGCCCGCCATCATGGGATGGAGGAAGAAGCGGTCGTTTATCGCCATCATCTCGATCATCTTGTCCCGATCCGGGTCTGTAAGGCCCAGCATATGTGGGATCACCTGCAAAGCGAGGCACATGGAGGCCGCCGGTTGGCGGTTGTGGTTTTCGTCTCCCATGCCCGCCGTCTTGGAGAGGACGGTGATGAGGTCGATGCCGCCCGCATGGCGTACCGCCTCCCCGAGGCCGGGGCCGAAGTGGTCCCGGAACCAGACAAGATCCCGCTCCACGTCCTCGTCGTAGAATCCCCAGCGCAGGCATTTGGGATTGGGACCCGGGTGGATAGGTGCGTAGCCGCGCCCACCGTAGACCCTGTCCTCCGCCACGATGACCGGCATACTGGCGGAGACTACCATGGAGGCGGCGTTGCCGCAGTTGTGGTTTTGCGCCGGCTCCACGCAGGCTTCCCCGGAGCGTACCAGCTCCCAGGCCTCCTCTTTCGTCTTTGCCAGCCCTTCATGTATAAGGGCTCCGCAGACGGCGGTGCGTATGGGCGTCGTGAGCTTTTCCACCGGCAGAGGGGGCCCCGGCACCAAAACGGTGGTCTTCGTCATGCCGGGAATGACCTCCAGGGCCGGGCGTACATCCGTCCAGACGGGCCGGGCGCGGGTCAGTATCTCCATTACCTGTTCGTTGGCCGCATTTACCTGCTGTTCAATGGTCATGGCGTTCTCTCCTTTACTTAAGCAATGTTAAAAAACACTTCAAACGGTGCTCCAGTACACGGCGGACAAAGGGATTTCCGGGGTCCGAATCAAAGCCGTGATAGGAGCCCTCGATCACGTTCAGCTCCGTATCGACGCCGCTGTCCCGAAGTCTTTCAGCGTACCTCACAGCTTCATCCCGGAGGATGTCAAACCCCTGCGGCTCCACATAGGCCGGCGGGAGAGCCGAAAGGTCTGGATGTTTTGCGGGGACCAGGTATTTTTCCAGCTCCGGCGTCCTCTCTTTTAAATAGGAGCTCCACATATAGTCATTGGAACGCCGGGACCATACGGCGTTGGGATACGCGCTTGCGGAAGCGTAAAGCTCCGCACGGTCATCCAGCGTCGGGTAGATCAGGGCCTGTCCCAATGGGCCTGTCTCTCCTGCGTCCCGGAGCAGCAGGGCGATCCCGGCTGCCAGAGCGCCGCCCGCGCTCTCCCCATAAAGGAGACATCTACGGGCGTCCACCTCCGGCAAAGCCGTCACGCGCTCCCAGACAGCCAGACAGTCATAAAGCGCAGACGGCGCCGGGTGCTCCGGGAGGAGACGGTATTCCGGCAGAAATACCCGTATGTGAAGCTCCTTGGCATAGACAGCCGCCAGCTCCAGCGCGGAGGTCTGGAGGGGAAGGAAGAACCCTCCTCCGTGGCAGAAAACCATCCCCGGAAGCGTTTCATCAGACTCCGGCTCCACCGCAAAGCACTCCGGCTCCGAGCCAACAGCGCGAAAGCGCAGACCCTCCGGCGGTGCCCACCCACGGACTGCGCGGCGCATATTCTCGGCGAGCATTTTTATAACAGGCGCCAAAGCCGGATTTGCAAAGTCAATGACGTTCAACGCCTTGGGCTTTGGAAGCTCCGGGTCGTATTTATATTCCATATCAGCGCCCCGTATTAAGTCTCTATCACGACGGCCTCATATTCACGAAGCTCGTTCAGCGTCAATACGAGCCTGTCCCCGGCGGTGTCCACGGACACCTGCCCGCCGTTAAGGGCATAGACGCGCCCCGCTTGAAGCATCGGCAGTTCAAGACGTATATCCCTCACAGGCAGTGGCGGGAAGAAGCGGTTCGCAAAGCACCCGGAGGCGTTCACCAGCTGGCAGACAAGCGTATTTTCCTTTCTGGCGAGGGTCAGCTCTACCATCGGCGAGAGACCCGGCGTTAAATCGCGCAGGCCGCACAGCTCAAAAAGAATATCCTCCATGAGATTTCGCGTGTTCTCCCAGCCCTCGTTATAATAGAAGCTTCCGATGAGCCAGGGGACCCTTATCCCCTGCCCCGCGCCGTAGGAGTGGACTGTCACGCCGGGATACGTCGAAAACTCGGTGGGATAGCACCTCTCCGGCGGGCCGTAGAACTGCTCCGGCACGAGGCGCAGGTATTGCCGCGTCTCCTCCTCACACTCCGAGGCCCAGAAGTCTCCGCCCACGGCAATATAAGGAGCCTTGACGCTCCTGGGGAACAGCGTGGCCTCCTCCTCGGCGACCTCGACCACCGAGGACATGAGCCCGCGCCGGTGCTCGCCGGCGTTTTTCACGCCCAGGCACCGCACAAGCACCTCCCCCGTTTTCTCCCGAAGTCCCGTACCGCCCGTAGCGATGACAGTCCCGCCGCTCTCGGCAAAGCCGTCTATGAGCTCCGTCTGGACCGGGGAGAGATTTTTGACATCGCAGAGCAGGAGGACTTTTTTGCCTCTCAAAAGCACCGGCGTCAGTTCTCCGGCCTTGACCTCGTCAAAGGGCACATGGGCCTCCGTCAGGGCATGGACCCATCCGTCCGCCTCCGGCTCGTTCCGGCCCATAGCGCCACTGCGGGCGAGGACCACCTGGGCTGCGGAAACGAGACCCGTGTAAAGCTCCTCATGGGCCTTATGAAAAGCGAAAACCTTCTTTACCGGCGCAAAGGAGGCCACATCCCGGTGGTTGTCTAGCCTCCCCATGATAAAATAGCTCAATCCCCCGCCGTTGGCCAGGTTCTGCCACTGTCTCAACTCCGCCAGCGCCGGAGATACGCCGGTGTGGCGGTAGCGGAAAGCGATGAAGTCCGTACCGGCGTCGTCAATGATCTGACGTCTCCCGCCGGAGCGCGCGTTGGAGGAGGCCCCGTAGACCCACGCCCCGTGGCCGATGTCCGTGTTGCATTCGCATCTTCGGTAGTCGAAGCCGTTTACCGCAGCCTCGGGGGCTATGCTCTTGATGAGCTCATACTGCTTTTTCTTATTTTTGCCGATGAGCTTCGTCTGGAACCCCACATACCGCATAAAAGCCGGATTACGGGGGTCACCGGAAGGCGCATCCAGCCCCGTGGCCTTTTTATAGAGCTCCCTGCATCGTTCACACATACAAGGACCGTAATATGTCCCGTCGTAGCCGGTGACGAAGGCGCCGCTCATGTTGAAAAAGATGCCGTCGAAATCAAACCGACTGAAAAGCTCCCGCAAAATCTCCCGGACGCCCTCGGAGGCATACCATCCGCTGGGGCACACCTGGACATCCCCGTTGCAGTTGAATATCTCCCCCTTTGCCGTCCTGAAGGCCCAGTCTGGGTGCAGTTCATAAAGGGGATAACGGATCTTTGAAAAGTCCGTCCTGGCGATGACCCGAAGCCCCTCCCGGTGGCAGGCATCCACGATCTCCCCAAGGCTGTCGCCGTGGAGGTGTTCGCTTTTTGTATGGAAAGGGAGCTTTGTTTCGTAGCTTGCCACGATTCCCGCCGCGTTCACCGTCACCGCTGTAGCCCCGAATTCCTTGACGTCCCGTGCAAACCGCGCGGCATCTATATCCTCCATATCGATCTCGCGCAAATTCGTCTGAAGCATCCGCCAGGGAAAGCCTTTCCACCAGTGTTCCATGCCTCGTTCTCCTCCATTGTGTACAAATTTTCTATGAAATACTATACCTCAATTTGTGGGTTATGTACATCAACCCATTTGTTTTTTCGGCCATATATTCGCTTTAAAAAGCGCAAACGCGGCAGCAACCTCCAGCCAAAGGACATAAGGCCGAGGGTCGCTGCCGCATAATTGATTTGTATTCAGAAATTCACGGTGTGGGAAGCTCGCCGATTTTGACAAGGTCGATAACGTACCCGTCGATCTCCGCCATGAGGTTCGGAGCGAAGCCGTGACCCGCTCCGGCGTATGTCTTGTACCAGCAGTTGGGGAAGGTGGTGGAGGCTCTTTCGCTGTAGGATATGTTCACGATGTTGTCCGCCGTGCCGTGGAAGAGCATGACAGGCTTTGTAAATTCCGCCATCTGCTCGTAAATGTCGAGGTCCCTTGCCGTCACCGCGAAGTTCCGCCCCAGGTTGACGCCCCACCAGGGGATGGTCTCGGGTATGTCCTCGGCGCTGGGGTAGGTGTCCTTGGGATAATTGGCATTCCAGTCATCCGGGATGGAGAAGGCCGGGAAAATGAGGATCATGGCCTCAATGTCATCGGCCCGCTCCTGTGCGGTGAGGGCCGTCACCATGCCGCCCTGACTGCCGCCGAAGAGATAGAGCTTGCCGTTGAAGCCCTTGATGGATTTTGCGTAGTCCATAAGAGCCTCCAGGTCCTCCCGCTCTGTATAGAGGGTCATATTGGTGGTGCCAAAGCCACTTTTGTCCCTGGCTCCACTGCCGCAGAAGGTGAAGGTAATGGCGGCAATGCCCTCTTTCATCAGGGCTTGGGCATCGCTTTTGAAGTCATCCTTATAGCCGTTGTAGCCGTGGCTGAAGATGACTAGTGGGAACTCCCCGGCATCGGGGATATACGCGTCGCCGTATATCGTCCTTTCATGGTGAGTCACCTCAATAGCGTTGACGCCCGCATTCAGCTCCGTCCTTTCTATGTCTCCTTCCGTCGTCTTTCCCCCGCAGGCCGCCAGGCCCACGGTCATGGTCAGGGTAAGTATCCCGCACAGCATTTTTTTAAATTTTGTCATACGGCAGACCTCCTTTTTCCTTAATCATATAAAGATTTACTCTTTTTGTCAACAGCATTCTAAAATACTTTAGTGTTATCCTGTGCGCCGGATTGACATACATTTTCTCTCCTGATAAAATGTCCGTAAAGCCGCAGGACATTTTTCAAAATGGGGTGACGCTATGAAAAACACCGTCAGGATCAACACCGAAAAGCCGCTTTTCCCCGTGTCAAAGGAGCTCTATGGACTCTTTTATGAGGACATCAACCGGGCCGGAGACGGAGGCATCTACCCCGAGATGCTCCGCAACCGCTCCTTTGAGGATTCCCTGACCCCCGGAGGGGCCGTGCTCGATGAGGGCCGCCGCGTCTACATAAACCGGGGCGACTGGCCGGGGGCCTTCAACAACGGCGAGGGCATGGACGCCTGGGCGGCGAGAGTGCCGGAGACCCCCATTCCCGGCTGGTATTGTGAAAACGCCAAAATGGAGCTGTGCGCTAATGACACGCTGAACACCAAACGTGAGCGATCCCTGCGCGTCAGCTTTCTCCCCGGCGGGAGGCTTTGGAACATCGGTTACGCCGGTATGTATGTGGAGCCCAATAAGGAATACGATTTTTACGCCTTTCTGAAAATCGGAGCCCCTTGTACGCTGACGGTTTCCTTGGAGGGCGCGGACGGTGCGGTGTACGCCAGCCGCGCCGCTGAGATCAAAGCCGCCGATGGGTGGCAGCGAGTGGAGCTCTCTCTCGTCTCCCAGGGGGAGGACTGTTCCTGCCGCGCCGTCATCACGGCGGACAGGCGCTGTGAGGTGCTCTTTGGCTTCACCTCCCTCCTGCTCCGGGACACGTATAAGGGCCACGGGCTGCGGAGGGACATTGTGGAGGCTCTGAAGGCGCTGTCGCCGGCTTTTATGCGCTTTCCCGGCGGGTGCATCGTGGAGGGCTTCTCCCAAGAGACGGCCACGCGTTTTTCCGCCACCGTCGGCCCTGTGTGGGAGCGGCCCAGCCAGAACCTGATGTGGCACTACCGCACCACCAACGGCTTTGGCTTTCACGAGTTTTTGCAGCTTTGCGAGGACCTGGACATGGAACCTCTCTATGTGTGCAACTGCGGCATGAGCTGTCAGGCCAGGGTCGCCGAGTGCTTTGACGAGGACACCGTGGAGGCGTTCCTTCAGGAGACGCTGGGGGCCTTGGAATACGCCCTGGGACCTGTGGACAGCCATTACGGGGCCATGCGGGCCAAGGCGGGACACCCGGAGCCGTTCAAGCTCAAATATTTGGAGATCGGAAACGAAAATTTCGGTCCGGAGTACAATAAGCGGTACAAAAAGTTTTACGAAGCCCTCAAAGCCGCCTACCCCGGCGTCACCCTCATCGCCACCACCCACGTAGAGCGTGACGGCCTGCCCGCGCAGATGGTGGACGAGCATTATTACAACGGCCCGGAGTTCTTTTTGGAAAACGCCGACAAGTTTGACCGCTATCCCAGGTCCGGCCCCAAGATATTCCTGGGCGAATACGCCGTGAACGGAGGGCTTACCGTGGCGTCCCTGGAGTGCGCCATTGCGGAGGCGGCGTTTTTGACCGGGGTGGAGCGGAACCAGGACCTGGTGAGGCTGTGCGCCTACGCGCCGCTTTTCCAAAACGCGGACTACACCGCCTGGAAGCCGAACCTCATTGTTTTCAACAATCATAAGGTCTACGGCATCCCCAGCTACCACGTCCTGTCCATGCTGGGGAGCAGCCGTGGGACAGACGTGCTGGACTGTCACGTGACCTCGGAGCTCCACCCGCCGGTCTATACCGGTATCCCCTCGCTTCTTTGTGAGCGCCCCGGCCTTACGTTCAAAAACGCCAAGCTCAACGGCCGGCCTGTGGAAATATCCCGGACCGTGTACGGCGGCTGGACGGAGGAGGACGGCGAGATTACCCTGCTCCACACGGGAAAGCCCCATCCCCTCACAGGGCAGAGCGAGGAATGGAACCGGGCCTTTGAAAAGTTTATAAATCGCGGCGGCAGGAGCGAGGCAAATCTCATGTGGGTGACCTTCGGGGAGGGCGATTTGGAGGAGTACACCTTTGAGATCGACATAAAATGCGACCCTGAAAACGCCTTTACCCTTTCTATCTGGAACAAACTCATCGACACCGATGCCGGATGTGTGGAGCCTCGGGACGTTGGCTGGAATTTGCGTTCCGTGCGCCGGCAGATTTGGCGTATCGAGAACGGTGGCGGCACGGTGGACCAGCGCCAGATGTTCGACGCCGCCGCGCCGGAGGTAAAGCGGTTGGACATCGATTACAGCCGCTACAACACGTACAAGATCATCGCCCACCGTGGGGGCTATACGTGCTTCATCAATGGTGTGCCCGTCCAGGAAAAGGTCCTCCCGCTCCACCCCGTTCTCCACGCCTCGGCCTCCAGGGACGCTGACCAGGTCATCATAAAGCTGGTGAACGTCTCAGACCGCCCCGAGGATGTGGAAATCGTCCTGGATCGCGATGTGTACCCCGACTATGAGGCCCTCGTTCTCACAGGAGAGCCCGGAGACGTCAACTCCTTTGAAGCGCCGGAAAATGTGTCGCCCAAGCGCCTGACGCTCCACAACGCCGCCAAAACCTTCCCCTATACGGCCCCGAAAACCTCCCTCAATATCCTGCGGCTCAAAATAAAATGACTGTGACAGGCCTTAAAAAACAATACCGCCCGTGTCCCAAAAGGTGCGCGGGCGGTATTATTTTGATTTGGTGTCGTAAGCGTTATCTGTCTACAAACTTCTCTTTCCCTAAACCAAGTCGGCTCTGAATCGTCGGGTCCTCCGGGAGGGTTTCGGGAATGGGCTCATCGGCAAAGCGGATGAACGCCGGGTCGTCCGGTGTGTAGGGCCGCCAGACCGGGAGGGGGACACCGTTGTAGTCGGCCCCGTTGGGGTCGCCGGTTTTGACGAAGTTGAGCCAATAAGAGGCGACTTTTCGCGCCAGGTCAAAGTGCCGCCCCTCGAAGGGCCGCCAGGAATTGCCCAGAGAGTCGAACATAAACCAGAGGTCCGAGCCGTGAAAGGAGCCCGCGTCATCGCCGGGGACGTCGTGGTCAAAAACGTACTGGTAGATCTTTTGGCCCCTCTGGGAACGCAGCTCGCAGAAGCCCCGCGTACATGCCGGCATGAATGTCATAAAGCCCTTTGTCTCGCCCTCACAGTACCCCACCAGCATGGGGACGTCGGGGACCCGGTCATTGTAGTACGCCTCCCAGGGGTTTTCCAGAACGAACCGCCCGTCCACGCACTGCCCGAAGCTCCACTCCCACCCCGGAGAGATGGCAAAGAGGCGGCGCATGAGCTCGGAAGCATCCATGCTCCGGGCCTCGGCGAGGGTTTTGACGCCGATTTCCCTGAAAAACTGCTCCCCGTGGGCCTCCGCGTCCTTCAGGGGCATCACCCCGCCGAAGGGCCGCTCCTCGTCCCCGAAAGCAAGGGACACCCCGGACTGGCAGATGGCCCCCTTGATAATTCCGGCGTTCCGGGGGCTCAAAAGCTGCGCCTGGACACTCCCGGCTCCGGCGCTCTGTCCGGCGACGGTGATTTTCTCCGGGTCCCCACCAAAGGCGGCGATGTTCTCATAGACCCAGTGGAGCGCCAACGACTGGTCCTGAAAGCCGAAGTTGGAAATGGGCGTCCCCTCCGGCGTCTCCGCCGTGATCTCCGGGTGGGCCAGGAATCCGAAAAGCCCCAGGCGGTAGCCGATCATCACCACCACAATCCCCCGCCGCGCCAAACGCTCCGGGTCAAACTCGATCTCGTAGCTGTACCCGTCCTGCAAGCCGCCGCCGTGGATCCAGCACAGCACCGGCAGCCGCTCCTCCCCGGTGACGGCGGGGGTGAAGACGTTGAGGTAAAGGCAGTCCTCGCTCATACCGTAGCTGGCCGCCACCGGGTGAAGCTCGCGGGTGTAAAAGTCCTCCCCATACCCCGGATGGACCCGCATCATGGGCATATCCCCGTACTCATAGCACGTTTTGACACCCTCCCAGTCCTCCATGGGCTCCGGCGCCCGCCAGCGAAGCTCCCCCACCGGCGCCTTGGCGTAGGGCACGCCCCGAAACACCGCCACCCGCGGGTCCCGCCCCACCAGTCCCCGGAGAAGTCCGTTTTTGACTTTAACCGTTCTGAGCATATGGCACCTCCAAAAATCTTTTAAATTCCAGTTTTCTCTTGACCTTAGCTGTGGACCTTCAAAAAATCCAAGACCTTCTCCACCGCCGTATTCAGCGCCTCTCCAATAAACCCGTGGCCCGCGCCTGGGATGATGGTCAGCGCGACCCGCTCCTCCCCGTAGGCCCGGACGCCCCGCTCCACGGTCTTCCCCGTCACCAGCGTGTCCATGTCGCCAGCCACGATGCACACGTCCCCCGGATAGGCCGGGATGGCCGCGTAGGGGTCCAGCTCCTGCACAGAACGGATATACGCCTCGCCGATGGAGTACCCCATCAGGGGCGTCTGCCGCTCCGGCGCGCCGCGCCAGTTTTCCGGGATGGAGAAGGCCGGGAAGTACATGGCAAGCCCGGCCACCCGGTCCCGCAGCGCCTCATCGGCGGCGGCGAGACTTACCACGAGCCCTCCTTGGCTCCCGCCGAAGAGAAAAATCCGCGCCGGGTCCACAGTTGGGAGGGCGGCGATGTCCCGAAAGGCGGCCTTCACGTCCTCCACCATGGTCATGGGTGTGTAATCCTCCGCCGTCCTGCCGGTGCTCTTGCCGCCGGACTGGGCCCCGCAGAAGTCAAAGGCATAGCAAACGTACCCCGCCCTGCCCCACCGGGCGCACTCCGCGAGGAAGTCGGTATAATGCCCGTTGAAGCCGTGACAGAGGATCACCGCGGGGCTCCGGCCATCCCTCTCCGGGACGCACAGCTCTCCGTAAAGTGTGATCTCCCGTCCCAGTGAATCGGTATAGCGGACCTCGTGTTCTTGTTTCACCGTCATATATACGTTCTTCTCTGCCCTTTCCATCCGCGCTCCTCCTAACAGTATTATTGGAAGTTTTTAGTTAAATTAAATTTACCACAGCATGGGTGAAAGTGTCAAGATAGAACGGTTTTTGGTAGGAAAAAGGAGATGGATATTATCTCCGTCACTCACATCACAAGCGTCTGTCAGGATGATATTCGGGCGCTGTCTGGAGACATTTTCCCTACCACAGAGCAGAACAACGAGAAAGCAGAGCTTCATGAGCGAGTTTGATGCTGGTGACAAATGCCTGGAGCTAATGGACGCAAACGAGGCCAAGCGATGACTAAGCTTGAAAAAAAGAATAATCTTTTCAAGAGATTTTTCCTTCTGACTACTAACTTTTATACTTTTCCTCTCCCCTTCCAAAGTCGTGGGTTCGTGGGTTTCCAAAAAATTTTCCAAATTTGTCCAAAACTTCAAAAGCCCGCTTACGGTCAATGTCGGAAAGGCTGTACTTCTCGTAAGGATCACACATGATGATCCTGCCGGTCGGGAGCGCAAGATTTCCGATAAAATGTTTCGTTACAGTCGCAGTGCCGAATGAATCTGTCAAAATGGTTTTGTCTGCCGAAAGGAGTTTCTTTAGATTATCTTTTGACATGGTCTTCACTCCCGGAAAAGGAATCAGATGCATACTACATCCGCACAGCGCTCTGAATTGTATCTATCTGAATTTTCACCTTGCTTTGTAATTCCACCATGCGGTTCACCGGGTCGATTGCCTTGATTACCCCCGCCGTCACCACATATGCTCCACCTGCCTTACGCTCGTCCGGGATGAAGTGGGTGACCTCTACGGGGCATCCCGTTTCATACGCCTCTCGGAGAACGCGGTCGATCTCCTGCCGCTCGCTGTCGTCAAGATCGATCTGCGCCTCCGTCACACGCGCCGCCTCGTCTATGGCATCGCCATAGCCGGTCAGAGCGGCGAAGGGGGAAAACTGCGCCGCCCGGTCGAGCATGGACATCTGCGGGTGCTTTTTCGAGACGTGGTGGGGCAGATTGATGATGTCATCGTAGCTGCTCATTCCTTATGCCCTCCCACCTGGCGGTTGCGCTCACGGGCGGTGGCGCCATCTTCGAAGTTCATGCCCTTGAGAATGGCGTTTTTTCCGTATTTGCGCTTGATCTGGAGCATGGCCTCCTGCATCCGGCGCTCCTTTTGGAGCTTTTCCTCTTCCTGCCGCTGGGCTTCCGGGTCGGAAAAGAGATCCAACTGCTCCATAGGGGTGTCGGTTTCCGCTTCCCGCTCGCTGATCACATGGGTCGCCGTAATATAGACCCGGCGCACAAGAAGGCGCTTGTCCACGATGCGGTCAAAAAGCTCCGCCGCCGCGTCCGTCAAGAGTCTCGTGGAGGCGGTGCGGCGATCCAGATTGGCCGTGCCGTGGGCGTGCTTGGGGACCTTGCGACCATACCGGTCCGTGGTGACGGGGCCTTCATAGCCTGTTTCACCATTCAGGCTCTCTGTGTCATAGCCGATGGTCAGCACAAGCTGGTTCGTCACGAGGCCCTTGTCCACCAGCTCCAGCGCCAGCCCCTCCGTCATCTCCCGCACGATGAGCTTGGCTTTTTCAAATTCATAGGGGCTTTGGAGGACCTGCCCCGCGCCGATGGAGTTGGCCTCCGGCTTGTACGATTTGATGTCCGCAATCGTGCATGGCTCCCAGCCCCAAGCGTGGTCTATGAGCAGCTCCGCGTTGACGCCGAAAAGCTTGTAGAGCCGCTCCTCGTCCTGGACAGAGCATCGGGCCACGTCGCCCATGGTGAACATCCCGTTGGCCTCCAGCTTACGTGCATAGCCCTTGCCCACCCGCCAGAAGTCCGTCAGGGGCCGGTGATTCCACAGTTGGTGACGATAGCTCATCTCGTCAAGCTCCGCGATGCGGACACCGTTTTTGTCCGGCGCGATGTGCTTTGCCATCACGTCCATGGCGACCTTGGCGAGGTAGAGATTCGTGCCGATCCCCGCCGTGGCGGTGATGCCGGTGGTCTGAAGCACGTCCAGAATGAGCTTCATGGCAAATTCCTGGGCACCCAGCTTGTAGGTTTTGAGATACCGGGTGGCGTCAATGAACACCTCGTCGATGGAGTAAACGTGAATGTCCTCCGGCGAGACGTATTTCGTGTATGTGTTGAAGATGCGGGTGCTGGTTTCCATGTAGTGCGCCATCCTGGGTACGGCCACGATGTACCCAAGAGCCAGGGAGGGGTCGGCCCGAACCTTGGTATCATCGGACTCGGCTTGGCCCAGCGTGTGACCCGGCGCGAAACGGAGCCGCTGGGCGTTGACCTCCTTCACCCGCTGTATCACCTCAAAGAGCCGGGGCCGTCCGGGGACGCCATATGCTTTCAAGGATGGAGACACTGCAAGGCAGATGGTCTTCTTCGTCCGGCTCTCGTCCGCCACCACAAGGTTTGTGGTCAGCGGGTCCAGGCCCCTCTCCACACACTCCACCGAGGCATAGAAGGATTTCAGATCAATGGCGATATACGTTCTCACGTCCATGCCCCGGCCTCCCTTCGTATGGTTGAATTATACGTCATTTGAGGGCCGTTGTCGATAGCGTGAAGTCTGTTTTTGTGGAGAAAAATCTATACCGAGAAGCGCCAAAGAACCGCCGTCCTCGACGCTTTGGACTCTCTATTACAACGGATCTATTCCATATTGTCCGAATACTGATTGCCCAGCTCCGTCGTGAATATTTCTATCGCCAACCTCGCGCCAAGCGTGAATGCCTCCCGGAAGCGTTTTTCTCCGACGCTGGCGGCAAGCTCAAGGCGGTCATCCTGAATAGCATGGAGCAGGGCTTTCTCCTGCTCGTTCAGGCTCATTTCCAGTTTTTCCTCATTTTCATACATCCGCTTCAAGATGGCCTTTTGCTCTGGGGTAAACCTGCCCATCTGCTCGACAGGGCAAATATTGCCGTAGTAAAGCTCGTTTATGATGCTGTCCATTTTCAGCCCCCCTTTGGCAACACACAATACCGCAGAGATGCGGAAAAGTCGAGAAGAACCTGACTGTCAAAAGGGAGAATCTCTTTCTTCCTCTGTTCTATATTCTCCGTTAGAGTGGGCCCTTCAAGGGGGGTCATGGTGAACAGGGCCCCTGTTCAGGAGAAGGGCGCACTCTCCCCTTGGCGGGAGACTGCGCTTTTTTACGGTGGCCTGGCTTTTTCAATAATCGTGTAGAGGTTGGATGTACAACCTCCGTTGTCACGGTTGCGGTGGTCCTTGTGGAGGTAACCGGCTTTCTCCAGGTCCGCGATGGCCCGCTGGACAGTGGAGCGGGAGAGGCGGAGGTCAGAGGCGATGGTATTGAGGCCAGGCCAGCACTTGCGTTCTTTGTCCGAGCGGTCACGGAGGTAAATATAGACGGAGAGGGCGCGGTGGGAAAGCTCCGTGTCGGCGTAGATCGTCCCAAACAAGCTCATGGTCCGTCCCCTCCGCCGTCCAAGTTGTAAGGGGTGGGGTTTTTATCCTCTGTGTAATCGGTTGTTTCAGCGTCAGCCGTAATTTCTGCGGCCTTATCTGTATGGGTCGGAGCTTCTTTTTCAGCTTTCTGTTGCTCCTTCGCCCTACGCTCAGATTGGTTTTGGCGGGGATAGCTTTCGGTTATGCTCCAAGCGAGGGAGGACTTGTCCGCATAGGCCACCTTTCTGGCGGACTTCTCCGGGAGAATATATGCTTCACCGAAGCGGATGCCCCAATCGAGATAGAGCCGGAGCCGTGTCTGGACGGGGTGGAAGCCGGTTTTCATAACGATGAAACTCCCCTTGGGAATGGCTTTCAATTCGTCAGCAGTCATCAGCGGCCGCTCCATCATCTGGAGGGACTCGCTGGGGTCATTTTTACTTTTGGAGATGCTCCCGCTCATCACCGTGCGGCTACCGAGAGCCTTGGACAACACCTCGGCTGTCTGGCTGTTGGGTGCGAAGCCGCCGAAGATGGTGTCCTGGCAATTATCGCCAATAATTTCCGCGCCTTCTTTACCGTAGTTCTTCTCCAATTGCGCCAGCGACTGGATGATTGGCACCAGCGTCAGCTTACGAGAACGACCAGCAGAGAACAAAGGCAGTATGTCGAAGGGCGGCATGGTACCCAGCTCGTCGCAGTAGAAGACCACGCGGTTTTTAAGCTTTCCGCCGTTCTCGTCCGCGATGGCAAACAGCTCGCGGGACAGATTCTGGATGAGCAAACCTGCCATGAAGTTTTTGGTGCTGTCCTCCTCCGGCAGTATGAGGAAGATGGCGCATTTTTGCGAGGCGAAGGTCTCGGCGTCGATGGCGCTCTCAAAGCACAGCACCTGCTCCAGCTCGGAGTCCAGGAAGGCGTTGAGTCGGGACAGCACTGTGGACATGACCGAGGCCATGGCCTGATCCGCGCTGTTGAGGGCAGCTCCGGCAAACCACCGGGCCTTATGGGTGCCGGGGAGCTTATCCATGAGCTGGGCAAACCCGTTCTTCTGATTCGGTCCCACCGGCGCCAGCAAATCTTGTATGAGCTTGAACACGCTGACGATGTGCCTCCGCTCCCGTGGGTCGTCTTCCGCGGGAGGGAGGAACTCAGCGAGGAGGAGTACCACGGCGGTCAACAGCCCCTCTGCGGCGTCGTAGAAGAAAGCGTTCTGACCGTAGGTCGAGGCATCCCCATCCGGGTTGATGATGGTCTTGGCGAGTATCTTGGCGTACTTCTCCGCCTTGGCCTTTGCCGCCAGATTCTTGGGGTCAGCTCGGCTCACGTCCATATAATGGTTGATGAGGGACAGCAGATTGAAGCCATCTGACCGTGTGGGGTTGCGCAGATCAATAACGGCCACCTTGTAGCCGTAGTATTTCGTGGCGACGGCTCCGTAGTTTCGGGCAAGGTCGCCCTTGGTGTCGAGAGCCAAAAAGCTCATCCCGCTGGCGCAGGCATACTCCAAATTGGGGTAGAGGAAGAAGGCCGTCTTGCCTATACCGGACGCGCCGATCATCAGGCAATGAACGTCGTCGCAGTCCACCATGGCGGTGACAGCGTTCTTCTTGCCCTCGCTCCCAAGGATGAGCCCTTGGGCATCGGTGGGGAGCTCCTTCCCCTTACGCCAGAGGGCGGGCCGGAAGGCGACGTGGCGGAAGGCTTTCAGTATCTCACCCTTGGTCGCCCACCGCGCCGTCCCGTGCTGGCCGTCGCCTACGGTGCGGGACTTGATGCCGTCCAGAGTGTAGTTGTGACTGAAAAACAATATCGCGCCGAGGACACATACCATGACGGCCACCGACGCTATCAGGGGCCACACATTACCGGCCATGACGGTTTCACCTCCTGACTTTGCTGTGGTGTCACAAGATCATCGTTCCAGTCCTTGAGCCGAGGAGCAACGCGCACGGTCCGGATGCCCGCCTTGCCGAATTCCTCCGCCATCCGCTCGCAGGCCATGTTCCCGGCCTTGTCGTTGTCCATGCACAGGAACACCGTGGCCCTCTGGCAGCCCATCTGTGCCCCGGTCTGGATCACCGGCTGGATGGAGGTCCCGCAACAGGCCACATAGCTGTGTTCACGCCAGTTACGAGGATAGAGCGTTATAAAAGACAGCATATCTATGGGGGCCTCGAATACATAGAGCTTGTCGTCCGTGCCAATGTGGTGGAAGCTGTACCGCGGGTCGCTGCCCTCAATGTTTATGCGGAAGGGCTTTGCAAAGGTGTTTGTGCTACGCTCATGGGCGTGCCGGGGGACGCCTTCTTCGTCCCAGCCCACGAACACGCAGTTGTGGTGTTTGGCGTCCTCGTAGAGCAAATTCCGTTTCTCGAAGTACGACACCACCGTGGGATCAATGTGCCGGGTGTTAACAAGGTACGCGAACACCCGGCGCATATTTTCGTATTTCTCCGGCAGCGCAAACTCCTTCGGCTGCGCCGACTTCCGCTCCTTGGCGGAGGGATATGCAATTTTCGCGTCGCCGCCCAACAGCATCGTCACCGCCTCCGGGTAGGAAAGGCCATAGTAGCTCCGCACGAAGGACACCGGCCCGCCGCCCTTGCCGGTAGCGTGGTCGTACCACTCATTGCCTCGAATGGTGATGCTGTGGTCGCTGGCCATCCGCTTTTCCCGACCGGAAACGATGAGCTTCTCCCCGCGCCGGAGCAGGAATTCCTCCAGATCCACATCCCCGGCACGGAGCTTTTGTTCGTCTGTGAAATAGATATAGCTTCCCATAAATTTTTCACCTCATGTTCTGATTCATATTTTCGTCCTCATGGTCGTCGGGCTTGTGGCCCATGGCGATGCGCTTCTCCTGAAGCTCGCGCCGCCGCTTGCGGTCGATGCGGAGGCCCATGTGGGTGGAGTCCTGGGCGGTGGAGTCGCGGAAGATGTTCGCCATGTGGTGGAACATCCGAAGCACCGCCAGACCGACCGACGAGTTGTACATATCGTTTAAGTGGTCCAGGAAGAATTGGGCGTAAGGGTTCCCCTGGGCCGCCGATTGGGTGAGGTAGACCACCGCCGCTTCTCTGTCAGGCGGTACCTCCCGGCCCAGCAGGTAGAGCTTGCCGAGGGTGTACTGCGCATATTGGTTGCCCTGCTCGGCGGAGGCTTTCAGGTATTCGAGGGCAGTGTCAACGTCCTTACTCACATACTCACCGCTGAGATAAATCTTACCCAATGTGTATTGGGCAAACTGGTTTTTCTGCCCAGCGGAAGCCTTCAGATACTCAAGGGCAGTGTCTACCTCCTTACTCACATACTCCCCACTGAGATAGAGCTTGCCCAGTGTGTATTGAGCAAATGGGTTTTCCTGTTCAGCAGATGCTTTCAGGTATTCCAGTGCAATGCCTACGTCCTTAGACACATACTCCCCTTTGAGGTAGAGCTTGCCCAGCGCGTATTGGGCGAATGAATTTTCCTGTTCAACGGATGCTTTCAGGTATTCAAGGCCAGTGTCTATGTCCTTCTTCACATACTCCCCACCGAGATAGAGCTTGCCCAGCGTGTATTGAGCAAATGGGTTTTTCTGTTCAGCGGACGCTTTCAGGTATTCAAGGGCAGTGTCAACGTCCCTACTCACATACTCCCCACAGAGGTATATCCTACCCAGCGCGTACTGGGCAAATTGGTTTTCCTGTTCAGCGGATGCTTTCAGGTATTTCAGTGCGAGGCCCACATCCTTCTTCACATACTCACCTTTGAGATAGAGTTTGCCCAATGTGTATTGGGCAAACTGGTTTTTCTGACCAGCGGAAGCCCTCAGATATCCGAGGGCGACACCAACATCCTTCTTCACATACTCGCCTTTGAGATAGAGCTTACCCAACGTGTATTGAGCAAACTGGTTTCTCTGCTCGGCGGAAGCTCTCAGATACTTTAGAGCCGTGTCCACATCCTGGCTCACATACTCTCCCTTGAGGTAGAGCTTTCCCAATGTGTATTGGGCGAATTGGTTATCCTGGCTAGCGGATGCTCTCAGATATTCGAGGCCCGTGTCCACGTCCTGACTCACGTGCTCCCCCTTGAGATAGAGCTTGCCTAACGTATACTGAGAATAGTGGTAGGCTTTGCCGGCGGCATACTTGAGCCAACGGACACCATCGTCAGGCGTGTCGGTGGACAGCAGGAGCTTACCAAGGGCATGGGCGGAGCACACCTCACCGCGCTCCGCCGCTTTCCTAAACCACTCTATAGCTTTCTCTGTATCAGCGTCGACGCCCAGCCCGTCACGGTACACCTTGCCCAGCTGATGGGCGGCGAGGGTGAACCCCTCCTTCCACAAATGTTCCAGCATTTCAATAGCGGGCAGCTTTTCGTCTATGTCGGTATCCTCGTCATAGAGGACTTCCTTTGCTTGACGGTATCGCCCAAGAAGCTCGCGGAACCTGTGTGAGCCGAAGACCGGAGGCGGCATTGCTTCCGCTTCTTCTTCCTCTACTTCTTCCTCTGCGCCTTCCTCCGGAGCATCATCCGTGTCCTGGTCATAAGCACCCTCATCATCCATACCTTCGTCCATACCTTCGTCCATACCTTCGTCGTCGAAGGTGACCGTCCCCTCCGCCAGTTTCAGCGTCTCGCGGATCACCATGTTACGCACAGGTTTGAACTCCTTCTGCTGAGAGAGTGGCACACGCTCCGGCAGGTCGTCGGTGTAGGTGCGGACCACCTCGTCCTGCATATCATGCCAGAGCGAGTACGCCGCCGCGACTCTCTCGTCCTTCGCCAGCTCATCCACGATCTCGTCGACGACGCTCTTGACCCTCGGCGGCAGATAACCGTAGACTTTCTTCCCCTTGGTGGTCTTGAGCTTCTCCGCCAGCTCGCCAATGAGCTGTTCCAGCCGTTCGCTGACAGCGGAGCCGCTGTTCATGGAGGTCACCAGCTTCGCTATTCGCTCCTGGGCCGACCTCTGGAGCGTATTTCTGTACTCGGTCTTGCGCTCGTAGGTGTGAAGCAGGTCCTGCTCGAAGATGCGTGTGGCGAAGGCGGACTTGATGTCCCGGATACCCTCCTTGGTCAGGTAGCCCTCCTTGGGGTTCGCGGAGAATACCACCATGTGTATGTGGATGTGCTTCTCCTTCTCGTGGAGGGCAGCGTACCACCGCAGGTTTTCCGGCGCAATCTTGTACCCCTCCGCGATCTCCTGAGAGCAGGCGTTGACCAGCGCCCGCCAGTTATCCACGTCGGTGTAGCCCAGCCTCTCCGCGTCCTCGCGCCGCAGCGACACCACCGGAGTCCAGACGATGCCGGGGTGATTCGCCACCTCCTCCACGGCCTTGCTGAGATTTTGCACCTTCCCGTCCCTGTCCCACAGTCCGTGGTCGCCGTCACTGCGGACGCCGGGGCGGTGAGAGACGTAGTCCAGAAAATTCTCACGCTCATCCATGGAGGTGACGAACTGCTCATTCGCCTGGTCGATGAACTCCGACGCGGTATCCTTGGTGGGAGCCGAGCGGTAGTCCTCATACTCCGCCAGCTCCTTCGCCTGGGGGAAGGTCTTGACCAGACGCGAGATGTACTCGCGCTGCTTCTGTGAGGCAGGTTCATCCCTGTGCTCGGACTGCAACAGCTCCACTCCCTTACGGGTAGCGATGTAGTTGGTGCGGTTTATGAGCTGGGCCTTATCCTCGCCGCCCTTGAGGTAGGGGGAGATAAAAATCAGCCGGGCCACTTGGTATCATCCTTCACGGGTATCCGTCTCTGTACATCCAGCGCGTGGTCGAAGCTGACCTGACCGCAGGTCTTCTTCACCTCGTCAACCGCGAACGCCCGGAGGGCCTTGCGGTCGATGTCGTCCACTCGGAAGTGGGCGGCGATGGTGTGGCAGGCCATGTTGAGCTCCACCGCCCACTTGAAGAGCAGAGAGCGGAGCCGGTTATTGTTGTTCTCCAGGATGCCCTTGATGGTCGCTGCCAGCACAGGCCCCAGGAACTCCGAGGCGTCGTTCGCTTCCAAGTAGCCCATGTAGAACTTCAGAGACTTCTCGGTGAACTCGCTCCTGCTCTGGCAGTTGGCCGGCGACAGCATCTTATCCATCCGGCTGATGGTCCCCGGATGGAGCCAAATCGTTGTTTTCTTCTTTGTTTCGTCTTCCATGCGCAAACCTCCTCTCTGACGGCGGAAAAACCGCTGGAAACACGGGCATTTCCGCCACTTCCGACTGCGGAAAAAGCGCAGACCGGTCAAAACCGACTGCGCCCTCCAAACCCGGAAAAGCCCCGCACTGCGGGGCTTTGTGGGCGAGCTGCCGTCGCGCACGACGGCGGCTCTTTATCTTGTCCAAAAATCGAACGGGGCCAAAAGCCTGAAAACGGGCTCTTGACCTCGCCCGACAGCGGCTCAAAAAGCCGCTCATTTTTTGAGTGGTGCGCCTGCCCTACGCAGAGGGCGAAAACGGCACACGGGGCGAACAGCGCCGCGACAGGGCGGGTCACATGGACTGGCCCATCATGGTGGGACCGCCGCTTTGCTGTTGCCCGCTCATGGTCTGCTCTGGGTCGCGGCACTGGATGCGGATGCCCTCGCAGTTGTAGCCCACGGGCTTGAGGATACGTTCTTTGAGAACATAGAGCAGGGACTCGGTGTCGAACTTGGTTTCCATGTAGAGGCCCTCGTCTATCTTCACTGGCGAGTCCATGCCGTTTCTATCTCCGAGGAGTACCCGGTCCCGCCCGAAGACCTTCCCGGAGATACTCATGAGCCTGTCGTGCATGGCAGGGTCGCTGTTGCAGTCGGCGAGGATAGCGGAGACGGCCTTCTTCCATGTCGTCGCCTCGACCGTCCTTCCGTCAGGGAAGCTCACCGAGAGAGGGCGCTTGCCCTTGAAGACAGAGGGGTGTATGTCCAGAGGGAGAGAGCGTCTCTCCGTCTGAGTAGTCTGCCCGGAGAGCAGAGCGTCGATCCTCCTGTCTACCGTCTCGTGGAGCTGGGCGCGGAGCTCCTCGATGAGCTCCACGGGCAGTTCACTGTTTGCTCGTTCCATCCGTACCACCTCACATCGTCTGCCCCATCATGGGAGCGGGACTGTGCGTCTCGACCACGGGCGTCAGATCCTTGCCGCGCAGCTTCTCGGTGAATATTTCCTGCCGCCGCTCCTGGCGCTGCTGTGTCTTGCGGTTGGCGGCGTAGGCGGCGACGGAGAGGTCGTGGAATTTGTACTCATGCCAATCGCCGCACTCGTCGAGGGTGGAGACCTTCTGATCATCCACGTCCACCATGAACACGCCCACCACCCGGCCCGTGTTATCCGCACGCTCCGCGAGGGCAGTCTTGAACTCGGCGACGTCGCACTCACGTACCCTGAAGAGCGTGGAGGCGAATGACGAGCCCGTATCTCTACTGAGGTAGTTCCGGATGCACCCGGCGAGGTTCAGGAGATCCATCCTATCCTCACTGATGAGGAAGCAGTCCCGCCCATCCTCTGTCACCTTCAGAGCGGAGAACCGACGCCCGGCCTCACGCTCCCGTTCCATGCGCTCATCCTCGGCGCGGATCTCCCGGCGGATGTCCTCGCGGACCTGTTCGGGGAGCTGCTCTGTGAGCCCATTAAGCAACTCCTCCATCTTTTTCTGGAGGTCGTGGCCGGGCAGATGCTCCTCCAGAGCGTCTGCCCAGCGTTCGTATATCCAGAGGGATATTTCTCTGCTTGACATTTTGTTTTCACCTTCCTGTTTCGTAGTCTTTCTCACCGTGGACGCGGCCTCCGCTTCTCGCTCGACCAGATACTCCGCACGCCATTCGTCCAGCGGTGTGCCGCATTGCTGGCAGTAGTCGCGCATCTTCGTGAGGAGCATGGTGCGCTCGCTGTCGGAGAGCCGGCATCTCATGGGGATGTCCACGCCGTCATAGCGGCAGAGGGTCAACTCCAGAACGCCCATCACCTCGCCGGTGTCCAGATCGTAGTTGGCGTACACATTCAGCCAGCTGTCGCTTCTATCAAAGTGTGTTCCGAACAGCGCGTCCACATCACAGTTGATGCCGAGGTAGAAGTTGAGGTGGTTGTCCATCTCCTCAATACTGTCGCTGAGAATAAAATCTCTCTCGTTGATGGGCCGGCTGGCGTAGAGCGTGACAGGCAGCGCGGCGGTGAAGGCACCTTCCTGAAGTGCCCGGTCAAATTTCTCTTGCCGCTCCTCGTAGGGTACGGACTCAGACGGTCCCGCGGACTGTGCGGCCTGGCAGACATCGTCGAGGTTGTACACTTTCCAGCCGCGATCAGCGTCCAGCACGGACGCGACCGCGCCGACGAAGTCTACCCGGTAGATCCCGGCCATCTCACCCGCCGCCTCCACATGGCTGATGACGAGCTGCTGGAACCTCTCCGCGTCGATCCGCTCCGTATCGCCGAAGATCACGCTGTCGGGCGTTCGCAGATGCTTATCCACCGCGTCCGCCACGTCGAGGAAGGTGAGGGGCCTATCTATGAGCAGATAGGTTTTCTCCCTCTCCCCCATGACGCACAGAGCGGAGGGGCGTCCTTTCGCCTCATCCGCCATCCTTCTTCACCTCCTTCGCGGTCGTCACAGCCGTCGCGGGCTTTGGCGTGGGCTTGGGTTTGGGGCGGGAGGCGGGGGCGCTGCGGCTCTCGATGTATTCACGCACTTCTTTGGGGACGTTCTGCTCATAGAGAGTTTCCATCGCCTTGGCCAGCTCCTTCAGCGGTGTGGTGCTTTTCTTCTTTAGGAAGTGCGCCAGCGCGTCCAGCTTCTCATCCTCAAACGGGATAGTCAGATCTATCTTACTCATGGTCAACCTCCTTCATATATGATCCCCGGCACCTGGAGCCAGTGAGTGAAGTTGCGCTCGGCGAGTATCGTTTTGACCACGCCGTACTTGGTACCCATGGCCTCTATGACCTCACCGTTGCCGATGTAGACGCCGATGTGCCCGTTGCACCACACGGCGAGGCCGGGGATCTCCGGGATGGTGTCTATGGTCCCGGACACCGTGGCGGAGTGGTACATACCGTTGGCTCCCATATCCGCGACGCCGTTCGTTTGGTAGCCGAAGGTCATCGTCTCGGCATTCAGCCAGCCGTAGCTCTTGATGAGTCCACAGCAGTCAGTTGTGCGCCGCCCCAGCCAGTTTGCCCGGATGAAGTCCTCGTAGGGTCCCACGTTATCCGGGTACTGTTCCAGCTTTGACTGGAGGAGGCTCTCCGTCATCACCTTCCCGCTGGTACCCCACACATAGCCCCAGCCATTCTCCCACGCCTGCACAGCGTAGGCGGCAAGGTCATGGGCGTTCTTGGTTGTGGGGTCGGTGAAGTGTGAGATGTCTATGTCCGTGGAGCTTCCTGTCCCGCGCTGGATATCCCCCGTCAGGGAGATCCCGCCGTCCAACGCGCCGGCGATCCTGGCGTAGATCTGGGCGATGTTCTTTTGGTCATCCTCGGTGATCTCCCGGCCAAGCCGCTGGGCTACGAGGGAGTACGCCTCGCTGAGTGGGCGCGGTGTGGCCACCGTGTACGTTTCCTCCTGAGTGACCTGTTCGCCGTTCTCGTTCAGTACCGGGTTTCCCGCCTCGTCCACCACGGGGACGGTCCTCGTTTTCTCCTCTGTACTGTAGAAGCACTCCACGAAGTTATCTGCCGCCTGCTGGCTGGGAGAGTCCGAGTCAAAGCAGAGGGCATAAAAAACAGCCTTGACCCGGACCGAGTCAAGGCTGTTGTCCTCCATCATGCCGTTGGCCGTATTGATGGCGCTGTCCAGAACAGCAAACGCATCCTGCATTTCGGATATGCGGTCCCTATACTCCGCTGGCGTATCCGAGGAAATGGAGCCGCCGTAGAAGCAGATGTCCACGGCGTTATTGTTGTGGCTGGCCGTCCCGGAACCCAGAGAGCAGAGGAGCAAAATAATGAGGATGAGCGGAGAACAAATCGCCAACGCCACCCAGCCCAACACCTTCCGCCCTTTCTCACTGGAGAGCAGGACGGCGGCCACCTTTACCAATGCCTCGGTCATAAGCTCATCTCCATTCCGGCCATAGGCTGGGAGGTGGGAGGCGCAGTCTCTGTCTGCTCCTGCTGCACCGAGACGCCCAGCTTCTCCATGACGCCTTTCAGCTCCGGGCGGGGCTCCTGTGACGAGAGCATTTCCGCGAGGGCGTTCTTTTCCTCGGCGTTAAGGCAGAGTACGGTCCCCGCCTGCTCGTTGTGCCAGCCTTCGCCGTGAAAGGCTTTCGTGATGGCGGAGCCGACCAGGAACATCCTGTCCATGTCGTACCCCGTTTCGCCCAGGGTCTTGCCTGTGGCAAAGTTGCGGATGATGGATTTATCTTTTTCATACCATTTAAGGTACACGTCCACATAGACGCCTTCACTTCCGCCGTAGTCCGCGGTGCAGAAAATTTCCGCGCCCTTGGGAATTGTCTTCCCGTTCTCCCAATCCATGCTCATGAGGAAGTATTCGTCGGGCAGGAAGCCGGACTCCTTCAGCCTGTTCTCTAACTCTCTGAACACATCCTCTGCCACGGGCTGGCCCACATAGCGCAGGTACCTGGGATCTTCCGGGTTGGGTTCCCATATTGCAAGATCAATAGGCTTCATAAATCCTCCTTTCACCGTCCTCCCGCCGAGCCAAAGAGCGCCCGCTTGTATTCCGGGGCGTGGACCTCCAGCAGAAATCGTTCCGCGCCGCACTTGTAGAGGCAGACGCCATTTTGCGGGTAGCGGATGAGCTCATACTCGCTGGGTTCCAGTTGGAGGTTGCCCATGTAGAAATCCTTGTCCACCGCACCGCAGTGGAAGATGAATTGGTGGGTGGGGATGGCGAAGAGGGGCCTCGTCAGCTCCCGGATGCCGTCCACGTTGAAATCCTCCAGATTCTGCGAGGCCATGATGAGGGAGGACTCCTTCTTCCTCACACGCTTGAGGGTGTTGCGGATGTACTCGATGGTCATGCGGTTGCTGAGCCAGATATACAGCTCGTCCAGCGCCGCCACGGTGTTGCCCTCCGTGAGAAGCCGGTCGCTGAGATAGGACAGGACGTTGAACAAAAGCGCGTCCTTCACGTTCACATTACCGTTGAGCAGCTCCTTCACGCCGAACACAAGAAATCTGTCTGACGTGATGTTGGTGTGGCCGTTGAAGAATTTGCTCTCCGCGCCCACACACATGGAGTGGAGGCCCAACTTCACCTGCTGGAGAAGCTCCTTTGTGTAGAGAGGATTTTGTTCCCGGTCGAAGTTGTCCGCCGCCTCCTCAATCACGGCGTACAGATCGGACAGGGTGGGATAGTCCTCGCTCCTGAGCTTGGAAAAGTCCGTGTAGTCGTTGAGGCCAAACTTGTGGTACATCCGCTCCAGCATCAGCTCGATGGTGTCGATGTGCCACTGGCTGAAATCCTTGTAGGCGCGGAAGAAGTCCTTGAGGAAGGAGATGTGCTGACTGAGCCTCGACCTCTTTCTGAAAGCTTCCGGCGTGTCCGCATCGTCCTCGTTGTCCCCGTCTACATCCCACACCTTGGGTTCCAGCGGGTTTATGATGTACTTGCCGCTCATGAGGTCAATGAAGCACCCGTTCAGGTTGGCGGCCAGATCCACAAGCTCATGCTCCGGGTCAAGGCATATGACCTTCTTCCCGGACTCCAGAAGATTTTCAAGGAGGAGCTTCAGGAGGAAGCTCTTGCCCTCGCCGGAGTTGCCGAGGATGAGGACGCTGCCGTTGGTCTTGTCCTCGGCACGGCGGTCAAGGTCCACGATGACGCTGCTCCCGTACCGATCCTTGCCGATGTAGAAGCCGTGGGGGTCCGTCTTGCCGGAGTAGTTGAACGGAAAGAGGTTCGCCACCGAGGATGCCGGCAGGACACGCTCATACTGGCTCCCGAAGCAGTTGGACCCCGCGGGGTTCACGGACTGGAAGCCCTCCTGCTGGCGCAGAAGGATACGGTCCGCGCTGAGTTTGGAGCGCACCAGCTCCGCCATGACCTCGTTGGTCAGGTTCCGAAGCCCCTCCTGGTCCCGCGCCGCAAGCTCGATGAACACGGCACAGTGCATAAGAGGTTCATTGTTGCGGTGCATGGACGCGATGAGGTTCGTCACGTCCTGGAGGTTCATCTCCGCTGTGACCGCCTGCTTCACATCGTTCGTATTGGCCCGGCTCATGCGGTTTTTGTTGCTTGCGTTGTGGAGGATCTTGTTCTCCTCCATGGGGTCAACCCTGCGCGCGTACACCGAGAGGGTAACGCCGCTCTTGTCCCCCAAATGCCGTAAAAGGGCCAGCTCCTCGGTGCTGGTGGGATAGCCCCGGATGGCGAACACGGTGCGGTAGGAGTTGCCGAGGACATATCTGTCCGTGTTGAACTTCACTGCACCGGGGGCGATGATGTCCAGAAAGTCTTTAGGTTCGGGGACAGTGTCCCTCCTGGGCTTTTTCTCCCTCTGCCTCTCCGCGGGAGGCCGCTCAATGCTCCGCTCCTCCCTAGCCTGCCTCTCCGCGGGCGGCCGCTCGACGCGCTGCCCCTCCCTGGTCTGCCGCTCCGGAGGGCGTGTCCTGTTTATGGGCTTTCGCTTCCTGCATCCGTAGAGGATGGTCCTGCCTCCGCAGTGTTTTTTCTTACTCACGGTCCATCACCGCCCTTTCTCCATCATAGCTTTCGAAATATTCCGTTGTCACGTCCTGCTGGTAATAGACGGCCAGCAAGCGCTTGATGTCCTGCTCCCCGGCGAGGCGGACGTGGAATCCCCGGTCGCGGATGGTCTTGGCGCGGGTGGTGATCCATGACTGGATGCTCTCGTTGGCGTGCCGCTCCACGGGATAAATCAGGGCAAACTCCCGCGCCGATGCCGTTGTGGTTTGGATCTGGTCCAGGAAGGCCCGGTCCCGTACAAGCAGTTCCCGGATGGCCGGGTTCGTTTCCTCCTCCAGCCTCTGCTGGTACCATATCTTGTTTTGCTCGTAGGACTCTCTGGAATCAAGGGCACGGAGCGTGACGGTGTCCGTGCCGCGCAAAAGCTCCATGAGTGCGCGGACTCTGGCCGTGATGCCCTCGGAGGACAGCACGGAGAGGTTATCCGGGCGGACAAGGAAAAAGACGAACTCACCTTTCGCGGTCTTTACGCCGCAGTCGGTGAGCTCGTCTATCCCCATGAGCTGCCGGGTGGAGCGGAGCCGGCGAAGCTCCTGCTTATCTTTGCGTTTACTGCTCATCTCTTGGCCTCCATTCAAAGGTCTGAGGCACAAGGAAAAGGAATCGTGCGGCGTAGCGCAAAAAGTCCAGCACGCTCATGCCGTCCATGCGGATGGTCAGGAAGGCGAAGACAGCTGTACAGAGAAGGGGCGTGAACGTCCCCAGCTGTGCCAGCGCGAAGACGGAGAGCAAAAGCGCCCCGCCGATGATGCCTACGTCCTTCAGCTCCCACAGCCACAGCTTCGCCTTGGCCTTCAGGTTTTCAGGGTATATATACATTGATGCCTCCTAAAAAAGTAATGCCCACCGCTTTCGCGGTGGGCTGGATAGATTAACAGATATGTGAAACGACAGATGGACCTCATCTGTCGTGTTGTGGGTTTTACGATTCCTCCCCGCGACTGTCCTCGTTTGCCACAGCCTCGAAGAATCTGTCGAGATATATCTTGTGCGCCACGGTGATGATGGTGTTCCTGAGCATGTCCTTCTCATCCGTCATCCGGTCCGAGCCGACGGCGTCAAGCTTATCCTTCAGGCCGAATACCACATCCAGCACGTTCTTCAGCTCCTCGCGGAAATACCCATAGGCCACGTCCGCCGGATAGGTACGCTTCTGGAGCCCCATAAACAGCTTGATCTGATCCAGGCTCAGCACCGGCTTTACCACGGCGATGAAGAAGATGTACGCGATCCGCTCCCGGTCGTACTGCTTCTTCACCGGGTTTGCCACAAGCCCCATTTTCACATAGTTGCCCACCATGGAGCCCGTAATGGCGGCTCCCGGCAGGGCGGAGAGGTAGGAATTCACATACTTCACCGTCTGCTCCAAAAAAAGCCCCACGTCCGGGATCTCCTCGTACCTGGGCAGCTTGAAGCCCTCCACCGTCCCGGCGATCCGCGCCCTTCTCTCCGTGTCCACGCTTTCACCCTCCCGACATTTTTTATGAATTATATCACACCTTATTGAACAATTCAACCGTGCCGTGTACTATTATTGAATATCTCTTGACAAGGTAATTGATACTTTGTATAGTGATAGGCGAAACGGGTTTTGAAAACCCCGTTTTTGAATTTGCTATACGAGGTGATTCTCATGCCTGTCAGGATCGTATCTGATTCCTCCTCCAACCTGTTCAAGCTGGAGGGAGTGGACTATGCCGTGGTGCCGCTGAAAATCGTCGCCGGGGATAAGGAGTATGTGGACGTTCCAAACCTTGATGTAGAGAGGATGCTCCGGGAACTGGCCGAATACGGCGGGAAGTCCGGGACCTCCTGCCCCAACGCCGCCGAGTGGCTGGACGCCTTCGGGGGTGCGGACACAGTTTTCGCCATCACGATCACCGGGGCCCTCTCCGGGAGCTTTGCCTGCGCTGATCAGGCGCGGCGGGAGTATATACAGCTCCACCCGAAGGCCAATATCTTCGTACTGGACAGTCTCTCCGCGGGGCCGGAGCTCCAACTCATTTTGGAAAAGCTTCGGGAGCTTGTGCTGGCTGGGAAGGATTTCGCGGAGATTCGGGATGGTATCGTGGCGTACAGTAAAAGCACGCGCCTCCTTTTCGCCCTTCAGTCTCTGCAAAATCTGGCCGCCAACGGGCGGGTGAGCCCGGTGGCGGCGAAGCTGGCAGGGCTTTTGGGGATACGCCTTGTGGGTAGGGCCAGCGCCCAGGGTACGCTGGAGCTTCTCCACAAGTGCCGCTATGACGCTGTTGCTATCAGAAAACTGACAGACGAGATGGCGCACCAGGGCTTTCGCGGCGGAAAGGTGCGTGTGGCTCACTGCCTCAACGAGCCCTTGGCGGCGAGGTTTGCCGACGCGGTGAGGGATCGCTTTGGGGCCTCGGACATCTCCATCGTTCCCTGCACGGCCCTCTGCTCCTTCTATGCCGAACGGGGAGGGCTGATGATCGGGTACGAAGGTTGTCCCCTTGATACCGGGGGATAATACACCCGTAATTTCAGAAGCACAGGGCAGGAAGTATCTCCAGCCCCGTGCTTCTTTTCTTCCTGAGTGGAATATGCTTTATCCTGCGGTGTGTTTGGCCTCGTCCAGCGCTTTGCGGATGAGCTCGGTGAGAAATGCCTTCTTCTTGAGCTTGTGCGATGCCAGATACTCGTCCAGCTCGTCGAACAGCTCCGCGGGGATCTGGATCGCCAGAGTCCTTGTCTCGCCGTTTTCCATTTTAACACTTCCTTTCTCGTATTCGTAGAATTTTGTTATGAGCCATGTTACATACTGGCTCAGTGTCTG
>CANQFV010000009.1 GCA_947599875.1 uncultured Oscillospiraceae bacterium | reverse complement strand
GCGGCTTTTCCCTGACCCTGGCGGGACTCCTCACGGCAGTCACATTTTCAATTTTACTGGAGATTTAGGAGGATACTGTGAAAACAAATACCGAGCAGAAAACATAGAGCAGGCCAGAAAAAAGGCATAGCAAAGCAAGCCCCCAGTGGGGAGGGCGGAAACGAACGTAGTTAAGCGGATAAAGGTTCCAAAGAAATGGAGCCCTCTGATACAAGGCCAAGGGAAACCAGGAGAGAGACTGCCTCTTTCGCAGAGGAAATGAGTCGTTTATGCCGCAGGTTTTCGGGCATGTCAAATTTGTTAAGGTCAGAGGGATCAAATACCTCGCCGGTTTGAAGCATCGCAAAGATGGCGGTCAGGATCATCCTTGCTATGGCGACGACAGCACGTTTCTTGCCCCTGCGCTTCATAAGGCGTTCATACTTGAGGCGGTAATATGGCTGCTTCTCGGTAGATTTGACGGCGGCATGGGCGGCCTCCACCAGAGCCGGCTTCAGGTAAACTCCGGCGCGGGAGATTCTGACGGACTTCTTCTTGCCGGCGGACTGATTGTTGGTCGGAGCCAGCCCAGCCCAATTACACAAACGCTTGGAGGAGCCGAATTGGGACATATCTGTACCGATCTCCGAGAGGATCGTAATGGCAATGCGGCGGTCGATCCCTGGTATTGTGCAGAGCAGGGCGATTTGCCCCTCATACCTCTCAAGGAGGCGGTCAACGATTTGGTCTATTTGACGGATACGACGGTCAATGTCCGCGAAATGGCCCTGTACGATACGCACCCGTTCCTTCTGCTCCGGGGTCATATTGAAGCCCTGGACGGCTTCAACTACATCTGAGGCTTTCTTCTTCAGAGAACCCCGCAGCAAAGAAAGGCACTGTTCCGGGTCTACGGTATCTGCCTCCAGCAGATAATTCTCAATGGCAGTGGCGGATTTGCCGAACATATCCGAAACAACAGCATCCAGCGTCAGGTTACACACAGTGAAAGCGTTTTGAAAACGGTTCTTCTCACTGGAACGCATGGATACGAGCTTGCTGCGGTATCTGGTGAACTCGCGAAGAACACGGATGTCCTTGACGGGGATGTAACTGCCCGGAACAAGGCCCATACGGAACAGATCGCCGATCCATTTGGAATCCTTCTTGTCATCCTTGTTGCCCTTTACAGCGGAGACCCATTTGGGATTCGCGAGGCATACATGGATATCCCCCTCGAGGACGTTCCAAACGGGGACCCAATACTTGCCGGTACTCTCCATACAGACATCTTTGCAGTTGTAGTCGAGCAGCCACTGTTTGAAAGCGACAAGGCCGCTGTAGAAGGTAGAGAACCGTTTTTGATGGTAATGGGGAATGATACCATCGCTTGTGATGACCGTAGCGACGAGAAAGGTCTTGTGAACATCGACGCCACAGCAGATGGGGTAAGTGAGTTTCATACCGTGCCTCCTTCCAAATTAAGGGAGAGGCAGTGACTGCGCCGCCACACAAAAATACAGAAGTACTTTACAATTCTTACTGTGCGGACTCAAACGACCCTCTTATTTGTGCTTGAAAAGCAGCGCTTACACTGATTACTATACTGCCTTTGCGACTGATGAGTTGCGTACAACTCCTCCTACCGTGCTTTGTAGTCTGCCTCTCTTGCCACTATTATACCTGAAAACAGATAATTTTGCGGCATCTGTTTTCATCCCTATTTGTGCCGGTGCCGCACCGGCATGGTGATTACTATGTCTTTCACACTGTCTGACTTTACAAAGAAACGGGATTTTCTCATCTGCGTGGACTCCGACGGCTGCGCGGTAGACACCATGGACATCAAGCACAAGCAGTGCTTCGGACCGCGCATGGTGGAGGAGTGGGGCCTGGAGCCGTGGAGAGAGGCTGTTTTGACCCGCTGGGACGAGATCAATCTATACAGCATGACCCGCGGCATCAACCGTTTCAAGGCCCTCGCCATGTCTCTGGAGGACACCGACGCCGTTTTTACACCCATAGAGGGCCTGGACGCCCTGCAAAAATGGGCAGGGGAGGCAAAGGAGCTCTCCAATCCCGCATTGGAGGCCGAGATCGCCCGCAACGACGCGCCGATTTTGAAAAAGGCCCTACGGTGGTCAAAGGCCGTCAACGCCTCCATCGCTGCGCTGCCCTGGGAGGTCAAGCGGGCATTTGAGGGCGTCCGGGAGGGATTTGAGGCCGCCGGGAAGATTGCGGACATCGCTGTTGTCTCCAGCGCCAACCGGGACGCGGTGGAGGAGGAGTGGGAGCGATTTGGCCTTATGGAGCTTGTGGACCTGGTCCTCTGTCAGGACGTGGGAAGTAAAGCCCACTGCATCGAGGAACTCAAAAAAAAGGGGTATGGGGAGAAGAATATCCTCATGGTAGGCGACGCCCCCGGTGACCGGGATGCGGCAGAGAAAAACGGCGTCTATTTTTATCCGATTCTCGTCCGCCGCGAGACGGAGAGCTGGCGGGAGTTTCCGCTGGCCGTAAACCTCCTTGTTTCCGGCGAATATGAGAAGTACGGGCAGGAAAAGACGGCTGAATTTATGGATAATCTAAATCGGGGAGGCAAATAAGATGAAAAGTTCCTTTCGCTGGTACGGCGACTCAGATCCCGTGACGCTGGAGGAGATCCGGCAAATTCCCGGTATGCGCTCCATTGTGTCTGCGGTCTACGACGTGAAGCCCGGAGAGGTCTGGCCGGAGGAATCTATCAAGCATTTGGCGGACGAGTGCCGGGAACACGGCCTCATCTTTGATGTCGTTGAATCCATTCCTGTGACGGAAGAGATCAAGCTGGGCCGCCCGGAGCGGGACCGGCACATTGAGAACTACTGCGAGAATATCCGCCGCTGTGCCAAGTACGGTGTCAAATGCGTGACCTACAACTTCATGCCCGTGTTTGACTGGACCCGGACGCAGCTGGACAAAGAGGGCGTGGATGGCTCCACCAGCCTCGTCATGTACTGGGACCAGATGAAGGGTTTGGACCCCCTGAAGGACGACATACACCTTCCCGGCTGGGACTCCAGCTACACCCAGGACGAGGTCCGGGACCTCATCCGCGCCTACGGCGAGATAGGGGAGGAGGGGCTTTGGGCGAATATTGAGTACTTCTTAAAGCGCGTCATCCCCGTGGCGGAAGAATGCGGTGTCGTGATGGCCCTCCACCCGGACGATCCCCCGTATCCCATCTTCGGGCTTCCGAGGGTGGTCACAAATGAGGCGAACATCGACCGCTACCTCTCCATCGTGGACAGTCCCGCCAACACGCTGTGCCTGTGCACCGGTTCGCTGGGGTGCTCGCCAAAGAACGACATTCCCAAGCTTGTGCGCAAGTACTCCGCCATGAAGCGCATCGGGTTTATGCACCTTCGCAATGTGAAAATCCTTCCCGATACCTCCTTTGAGGAGTCCGGACATCTCACCAAAAACGGCTCTCTGGACATGAACGCCATTGTGAAGGCGCTGGTGGAGACGGGCTTTGACGGTTATTTCCGCCCGGACCACGGGCGCATGATCTGGGGGGAGACGGGCAAACCCGGCTATGGCCTCTTTGACCGGGCCCTGGGCAGCGCCTATCTCAACGGACTTATCGAGGCCAACGGCGGTACGATTGAATAAAGGAAAGGATGAGTTAAATGCTGAATCTCCCTCTCAATGTAGATTTTACCGGCAAGACCGTGGTCGTCACCGGCGCGGGCGGAGTGCTGTGCTCCGTCATGGCAAGAGCTTTCGCCCAGGCGGGGGCAAAGGTTGCGGCTCTTGACCTCAACGAGGAGGCCGTGAAGAGGCTCTCCGACGAGGTAAAGGCCGAGGGCTTCACCCTCAACGGCTACAAGTGCAACGTCCTGGAGCCGGACTCCATCAAAGCTGCGCACGAGGCCATTTTGACCGACCTCGGGCCGGTGGACATCCTCATTAATGGCGCTGGCGGCAACAATCCCCGCGCGACTACCGATAACGAGTACCAGCACGAGGCCAAGGAGGGCCAAAAGACCTTCTTCGACCTGGAGCCCTCCGGCGTGGATTTCGTGTTCAAGCTCAATTTCCAGGGTACGCTCCTGCCCACGCAGATTTTCGCAAAGGACATGGTGGAGCGCTATTCCGGCGTCATCCTCAACGTCAGTTCTATGAATGCTTACATACCGCTGACGAAAATCCCCGCTTATTCGGGGGCAAAAGCCGCCATCAGCAATTTCACCCAGTGGCTAGCCACCCACTTCGCCAAGTCCGGCATCCGCTGCAACGCCATCGCCCCCGGCTTTTTGGTGAGCAACCAGAACCGCAAGCTTCTGTTCAACGATGACGGTACGCCCACGGCCCGCAGCGAGAAGATCCTGAACGGCACCCCCATGGGCCGCTTCGTGGACGCTGAGGAGCTTCTCGGCGGTGTCTTCTTCCTCTGCGACGATAAGGCCGCTTCCGCCATCACTGGTGTGGTCCTGCCCATCGACGCCGGCTTTGCGGCGTATTCCGGGGTTTAACATGGAGGTCGGCATGGAGAGAGAGCTGTATACAGGCAGAAACGACAGGCAATTTGAAAGACCCTTCATTGATGTGGATGAGTGGCGGGATAAGCCCTCCCGGCATCGGTATATCCACGGCGGCTTTGAGGGGACAAATACGAAATTCAGCTTTCATTTTCCTCCAAAGGAGCAGTTCCTTGGCCGCTTCTTTCATTTTCTGTCGCCGGTGGTGGGGGATGAGACGGAGGCCCAGCGGCAGACAGGCATGGAGGACAAGCTCCTCTTCGCCCTTTCCCATGGGGCTTACTTCGTGGAGACAAACCACGGCGGGCTCGTGAACAGAGGCGGGGACACGACGTTGGTGTACAGAGCCAACGCCTCCGCGGCCCTTTATTCCCGCAAGCTCGCGGAGGAGATGTACGAAACCGGCAGACCCTTTGGCTATCTTTTCGGCGGAAGCGGAGGCGCGTACAAGACCATCAGCTGCGTGGAAAATACAACTGGCGTGTGGGACGGGGCGGTCCCCTTTGTGATTGGCTCGCCAATGGCCATGCCCTATGTCTTTACCGTCCGCGCCCACGCCATGAGGCTCCTCAGAAATAAGCTGGACACGATCAGGGACGCCCTGGAGCCGGGAGGGAGCGGAGACCCGTATGAAAGTCTCACCGACGAGGAGGCCGAAGCCCTTCGAGAGGCGACTCTTATGGGCTTTCCGCTTCGGACCTGGTGCGTCTACCCCACGCTGGGGGACGGTGCCCTGCCTGTGCTGTCCCCGGCCATCGGATACCGGGACCCCAGTTACTATCGGGATTTTTGGACCGTCACAGGGTATCTTGGCGCGCAGGAGTATAGCAGCGCCAGACGTGACAGAGTGCTTTTGGAAACGCGTGTGGAAAGGGTCGTATCCGCCGCGCCGACGCGCCGCGAGGCGAATGATAGGAATGCCTATGGCGTGGACGAGGCATGGAAAAATCAATTGGAGCACACCGGGGACACGCTGATCTATCTGCGGGATATGCCGGAAAAGGGCGCGTATCTCAAGGGACTCCGGCTCAAGGTCCTTTCCGGCGCGGCGGAGGGCAAAAGCCTTGCCGTGGCAGTGGAGGGCGGAGCCATTAAAGCTGATGCCACGTTAGCGGGTAATGATGCAGTCGGAATTCTGGCGGCACTTTCAGCGGGCGATCAAGTGGTGCTGGATAACTCCGATTACATCGCGCTCCAGACGTATCACCGCCATCAGGTCCCCAAGGAACCGGGGTATCACGGGTGGGACCAGTTCCGCGGAGAGAAAGGGGAGCCCGTCTATCCCCAGCGCGGCGTGATCATCGGGCCGCAAATCAGTACATCCGGGGCGGGGAGCATCCAGAATGGGCGGCCCAACTGCAAGATGATCGTGATTGAAAGCCTCATGGATGAGAGCGCGTTCCCCTGGCAGGCGGACTGGTATCGCCAGGAGGTCATAAAACAATTAGGCGGTGACGAAAACCTGCGCCTGTGGTATATGGATAATTGTATGCACACCGATTGTGAGGAGGGCAATGGCGGAGACCATCAGCATATCATCAGCTACCTTGGAGCGCTTTGGCAGGCCCTTCTCTATTTGAGTGATTGGGTAGAGCGCGGCATTGAACCGCCGGAGAGCAGCCGTTACAGTTTGGAGGGAGCGCAGGTCACGGTACCGGCCTCCGCCAAGGCCCGGAGAGGCATACAGCCCGTGGTGGAACTATTGGCCAACGGCGCGAAAAAGGTCGTGGTCCGCCCGGGTGAGAGCGTGGCCTTTACGGCCAACATATCCGTCCCCGAAGGGGGCGGCAAAGTGGAGAGCGTCCGCTGGGATTTTGAGACTACCGACAGCTTTACCCCCTGCGGCGCAGTAGCTTTTGAAAACAACGGGTGCATAGCCATGGCGGAAACTTCCCATGTGTTCACAAGGCCGGGAGTTTACTTCCCGGTCATCAAGGCAGCATCCAACCGCCATCCCGGAGACGAATTTACACAAATCTTCAATCAAGACCGTGTCCGCGTTGTGGTTGAATAAGGTTACAATAGCTTTGCGGACGACAATACAAAAGTGATCGTGAGGCGAGCTTATATGTACTACATCGGTATCGACCTGGGCACCTCGGCGGTGAAGATTTTGCTGGTGGACGAGGCCGGGAGGGTGGTCCGGGAGGCCACGAAGGAGTACCCCCTCCGTTTTCCCCGTCCGGGGTGGTCCGAACAGGACCCTGCGGAGTGGGTCCGAGGGGTGTCCGAGGGGGTTCGGGAGGTGCTCCGAGGGGTGCCCGAGGGGGCTGTCAGGGCCCTCGGAGTGGGGGGTCAGATGCACGGTCTGGTGGCCCTGGATATGGACGATTCGGTCATCCGCCCCGCCATCCTCTGGAACGACGGGCGGACGGTGAGGGAGACGGACTACCTCAATGAGGTGGTCGGTCGGGAGACGCTGAGCCGCTGTACCGCCAACATCGCCTTCGCCGGCTTCACCGCGCCGAAGCTTCTCTGGATGCGCGCGAATGAGCCGGAAAAGTTCCGAAGAATAGCGAAGATCATGCTTCCGAAGGACTATCTGGTCTACAAAATGACCGGCGTCCACGCGACGGACTACTCCGACGCCTCCGGGACGCTGCTCTTAGACGTGGAGCACAAGCGCTGGTCCAAGGAAATGCTGGATATCTGCGGCATCTCCGAATCCCAGCTCCCCGCGCTCCACGAGAGCTGGGAATGTGTGGGAACCTTAAAGCCCAAAATCGCCAGAGAACTTGGCCTTTCCGCCTCCGTCAAGGTCTGCGTCGGGGCGGGGGACAACGCCGCCGCGGCGGTGGGGACCGGTACCGTGGGTGCGGGCGGGTGCAACATCAGCCTCGGCACCTCCGGGACGGTGTTCATCTCCTCGGACCGCTTCGGCGTGGACCCCCACAACGCCCTGCACGCCTTTGCCCACGCCGACGGCGGCTGGCACCTCATGGGCTGTATGCTCTCCGCCGCCTCCTGCAACAAGTGGTGGATGGACGAAGTCTCCGGCGACACGGACTACTCCGGCGAGCAGGCGAAGATCAGCCCGGATAAGCTGGGCCGCAACCACGTCTACTTCCTGCCCTATCTCATGGGTGAGCGCAGCCCCATCAACGACGTAAACGCCCGCGGCACCTTCACGGGTTTGACCATGGACACCACCCACGCGGACATGACCCAAGCCGTTTTGGAGGGCGTGGCCTTTGCCATCCGGGACAGCTTCGAGGTGGCCAAGAGCCTCGGCATCTCCATCCCCCGCTCCAACATCTGCGGCGGCGGGGCCAAATCTCCCCTGTGGCGCAAGATTTTAGCCAATGTGCTTGGCATCCCGCTGGACATGGTGGCCACCGAGCAGGGCCCCGGCTACGGCGGCGCGATTTTGGCAATGGTGGCGGACGGGAAATTTGGCTCTGTCCAAGAAGCCTGCGACAAGCTCGTGACGGTGGCCTCCACCACCGAACCGGACCCGGAGCTGACGAGGCTCTATAACGAACGGTATCAGCGATTCAGGGAAATCTACCCCGCCATGAAGGCCCTGTTCCCGAAGCTGATGTGAGGTGCGAAATATGAAAATCTATTCCGTCTACGACCCCGAATTTAAGCCTTACGGCCGCGTTCTGGAGGGCTACGACACCACTTGCCTCATAAACGCGGTCAAAACCATCCCCCTCCCGGAGAGCGGCACGGCCTACGAGCCCAGTATCCCGGCGCTGGAGGCCACCTGCAACTATGCCGAGTTCCAGAACAATTTCTATGGCGGGATGCCCGTGGAAATCGGTATGTGCTGGGGCCGGAACAGCAAGCTCAACTGCCTGGAGTACCACCGGGACAGCGAGCTGAACATCGGCGAGGGGAAGTATATCCTGCTGGTGGCCCGTCTGGACGAGGTGGAAAACGGCGTCTTGGACACCGCCAAGGTCAAGGCGTTCCGCGCCCCCGGCGGCATCCCGGTGGAGGTCTACGCCACCACTCTCCACTACGCCCCCTGCGGCCCGGCCCCCGGCGAGCCTTTCCGCGTGGCTATTGTCCTGCCGAGAGGCACCAATTTCCCGATGCCCAATATCGCCCCCAAAAATGCCGAGGACACCTACATGACCGCCCGCAACAAATGGCTCCTGGCCCACCCGGAGTCCGACGAGGCCAAGCACGGCGCCCATGTCGGGCTTGCGGGTGAGAACATCGACCTCGCCGCCGAGATATAAGGATAAGATTTCATGAAAAGTTCCTTTCGTTGGTACGGTGATTCAGACCCCGTGACCCTGGAGGAGATTTGCTAGGTCCCCGGTATGCGCTCCGTCGTTTCCGCTGACAAAAATCCCCGCCTACTCCGGGGCCAAGGCAACTATTTCGAACTTCACCCAGTGGCTGGCGGCCCACTTGGCCATGTCCGGCATTCGCTACAATGCCATCGCTCCAGGATTTTGGTGAGCAATCAAAACCGCAGACTCCTTTTCAACGACGACGGAACGCCTATGTCCCGTAGCGAGAAGATCCTGAACGGCACCCCTAGCCTGCTTCGTGGATGCGGGGGGCTTCTGGACGGCGTCTTCTTCCTCTGCGACATAAGGCCGCCTCCGCAATTACCGGCGTGGTCCTGCCTATCGACGCCGGCTTCGCGGCGTATTCAGGAGTGTAACGGAAAGAGTAGTATTCTAAATAGGTTTATCGCATAGAAGCTGGCGAGAAATGTGAGTGCATTAGGAACCACCCTCCATGAGAGATGAGGGCGCCGCCTAACTCAATATCACCGCCTTCAAAAAAGGGCGCAAGCGACATTCCGCCGCTTGCGCCCATATTTTTTTCGACACCGTCCCCCAATGTTCCCTATCAAAAAATAGGAAATGTTGGAGAACGGTGTCGAATTTTTCTGTCGGATTTAAACAAAGCGGCAGGAAACCACTCTAAAAATGTAAAATTTGGAAGTTTAACGAAGAAAACTGCCAGTTTGTATTATCGCCCCAGGGCTCCTCCACGTTTGAGATTTGCTTCCAACCGAATCTCAAATGACAGGAGGTCTGCCTGATGGCAGAAGAAAAGGAGAAAACATATTACATCCGAGCTATGGGGAAGGCCGTGGAGGTGCCTAAGGATCTGTATCTGGCCTATTTTAAGATGCGCCGTCAAGAACTGGGACTTCTTGAAAAGGATAAATACAACGGGACCTTGCACTATAACGACCTTGATACAAAAGAAATCGTAGGAATCGAAGCATTGGCAGATGAGAGCGTATCTGTGGAGGATGCGGTCGTAAATAAGCTGATGGTAGAAAAGCTGCGGGCCGGCATTTCGAGCTTAGACGAATCTGACCGGCAGTTGATTCAAGCTCTGTTCTTTGATGGCCTCAGTGAGCGCAAGTTTTCCGAAAAAATTGGTATTCCGCATATGACCATACATGATTGGAAGACGAGAGTTTTAGAAAAGCTGAAAAATTTTTTGGAAAATTGAAATTTTTTCCGTGCAGACGCCCTCCAAATCCGGATAAGTAGTGAGGGGGTATTTTATACGCCCCCTCACCGCTCTTTGAAAATTTCATATCCGGCAACTGGATAACTTTAGCGGACGGTCCCCGAAAGGGACAGCGGCGGGCGGATGCGCCAAGACCTTCCTGTGCAGACTTCTGCATAAAAAGACGGCCTTTAAGGAAGCGAGCGTACAACCCATCCGAACCGCACCGGCTTTGGCAAGCCGCGCCATGACCCCGTCCGCCTACAATGATACCCCTGCCCAGCCACAGACTCAAGCAATGGGGGCAGCTCGGAGAGATCCTCGGAGGGGTGAGATTCCCGGTGCGCGTCGCCAGACGCGGTCCAGTTGTGCGCCCTTGGCTTCGGGAAGTAGTGTCGAATGGAAGCCGTAAGAAGAAAGCATCAAAACACAGCCAAGGGGCCGCTCTATCTGAACGGCCCCTTTCAAAATTTTATCCTTTCTCCGCATCTTTTAATAGCAATTCCGAATGAATATTCCGCCCCCGTTGCCCACCCCTGACCGCGATGGATTGAGCAGCCCCTCCGCTCAGATTGAGCGGGGTGACCGCACTGGTTGAGCAGTCACCCCTTTGCGGTCAGTCTACCGTCGCGGTGAGCTTTCGCATGGACTCGCCCTTCAAGGTGATCACATATGAGTTGTGCTTAATTCTGTCGCAGATGGCATCGGCAAGCGTCGGGTCGTAGAGATACTCGTGCCAGCCGGGGATGTCTATCTGGGAGCAGAAGATCGTGGAGGCGGTTTGGTTCCGGAGCTCAATGATCTCCAAAAGGTCCTTGGCCTCGGTCTCCTTCAGCGGATACAGCAGCCACTCGTCCAGGATCAGGACCCGGGGCTTCCTGTACTTCTTCATCACGTCGCGGTATGTCCCATCGCTCCTCGCCAGAGCGATCTCCACCAGCAGGTCGGGGAGGCGGACATATTTCACCTCGTAGAACTTCCTGTTCGCCGCGATGCCAAGGGCGCAGGCAAGGTAGGTCTTGCCCGTTCCCGTAGCCCCGAGGACGATCACGTTGTTTGTGTTCTCAATGTAGGAGCAGGAGGCCAGCTTCAGGATCAGCCCTTTGTCCAGCTGGCGCCCGGCGTGGTAGGAGATATCCTCCACGCAGGCGCTTGGGATGGCATACCCGGCCTTCTTGACGAGCCTGCGCAGATGATTGCTCTTCCTGGAGCTCCACTCCGCTTCCACCAGCAGGGAGAAACGGTCCTCAAAGGACAGCTCGTTGAACTGCGGATTCTCCATCTGCTGTGTGAAGGCCGCGGCCATGGCGCTCATGTGCAGCTCATAGAGCTTTGAAACGGTGGGATTCGTCAGCATCACTTGTCCCTCCTGTAGTAGTCCGCCCCACGGGTGAAGCTGTACTGGGAGGCCGCCTTCGGACTCTCCTCCTTGTCCTCGCTCAGGAGCTTGTCCTGACCGGACCTGAGGATCGACTGTACGGCCTTGACGCCGGGCCTGGGTGTGAAGGTGAGCGCCCTGCGGCAAGCGTCCTCGAGCCGCTGGGCGGGGTATTTATCCTGGAGCTTCAACAGCGCCATACACGCCTTGTACCCCTGCTGCTCTATCTTATACGCCGTCAAGTATTGCCTGACCACCGCCTGCGTATTCGGCCCAACAGAGCCGGCCCATCGGAGGAAACGGTCGCCATTCCACTCCAAATACTTCTGGTGATCCGGCGGCATATGGGTCTCCACGGTGCTGTATTGGTTCGGACGGCCATACAGACGCAGATGGGACACGATCCGGGTGCCTTCAAAAAACACCTCCACTGCGGAGCGCGTCAGCCGCACATCCACCCTCTGCTTGATGTACTCGTATGGCACGGAGTAGTTCTGCCTGTCCACACTGATGTGGTAGTTATACGCCACCGTGGCGGTCCTCCACTCCGCCAGCTCAAAGGGCGCTGGCGGCAGGGGAAACAGGAATGGCTTCTCCTCCTCAAAGAGCGCGGCACGGCTGCCGTCCTTCTTCTGGAACGGCTTGTGGTTGAAGGCGTACAGCTTCTCATGGACCGCCTCATTCAGTTCCTGAAAGCTGAAGAATTGGACGTTGCGAAGGGCGGCGATGATCCATGTGGATACTACGCCCACCGAGCCCTCCACGAAGGCCTTGTCCTTGGGTTTCCGGGGCCGCGCGGGAAGGATAGCGGTGTTGTAATGCTCGGCCATCTCACGGTACGCCTGGTTGATGACGGTCTCATCTCTTGTATTTTTGAGGACGCCGGTCTTGAGGTTGTCCGGGGTCAGGATGCGCGTGACGCCGCCGAAGAAGCGGTAGGCGTTGACGTGGGCGGTGATCCAGGCCTCCTGCTTCATGTCCTGGAAAGCCTCGGCGTAGGCGTAGCCGCTGTACGGGAGGACGGCAACAAAAAGGTACGCGGGGATGAACTCCCCAGTGTCCGTATCCACGATCCCCATGGTATCTCCCGCCCAGTCCACCTGCATCGTCTCGCCGGGCCGGTGCTCCAGGCGCATGGTGGCCTTCGTCTTGTGGACGTAGTCCGCGTAGTATTTGTTGAACTGCGTGGACTGGTACGGCAGCTCTCCCGCGGCGCGGCACTCCTCGCAGTATTCCACCCAAAGCAGGCTCAGCGTGACGCCGCTTTTCTGCATCTCCCGGTGGACCTTCTCATAGTCCGGCATCCTGTACTCCGGACGTTCCGCGCTGCCGGGATAGAGCTTCTTGCGAAGCGCCTCGTTGCCGGTACCACGGCTGTTTTTCCAGGTCACGCCGTTTGCCTCAGCCGCCGCCAGAGCCGACCGCACTGTGTTCCGGGAACACCCGATAGACGTGGCAATGGCCTGCTTTGAGAACCCCAGTGCCTGGAGCCTCAGGATCTCTTTGTAGTCTGTCATTCGACTACCTCCTCATAATGGATTCGCATCCGCAGATGCTGGACCCATTATACAGGAGGGTGGTCAACGCCGCCGGAAAAGGTGGTCAATCCAGCCGGTCAGCCTGCGCAATTCGAGCGGTCACGGTGCGCAACGGGAGGCGGCGTATTCATCCGAAAAAACTGTGGTATTGTGTGTTGCTGTCAAAAGGCACGAACGGAGGGAGAAAAATGCTATTATGCACAGGAGATACCCACGGAGATTTTGACCGTTTCAAAATGCGGTTCTTCCCGGAGCGGGAAACCATGGACCGCAGCGACTATGTCCTCATCTGCGGTGACTTCGGCGGCTTGTGGTCCGGCACGGTGCTGGACGACATGGCCCTCGACTGGCTGGAGGCTCTGCCCTTCACCACGCTTTTCGCAGACGGTAACCATGAGAATTATGACCTCCTCTATAAGCTCCCTGTGGAGCGTTGGAACGGAGGCAAAATCCATCGGCTTCGGCCCCATGTGCTCCATCTCATGCGCGGACAGGTCTTCAACATTGACGGCCACACCTTCTTCACCATGGGCGGCGCCAGCTCCCACGACGTGCAGGGCGGGATATTGGACAGGGACGACCCTGAATTCGACCTCAAGTTCTACTACCTACGCCGTGAACACGCCCGTTTCCGCATAAACCATGAAAGCTGGTGGAAGGAGGAACTGCCATCCGATGAGGAGTACGCCGAGGCCAGAAGGAATCTTGCGAGAGTCAATTATCAGGTGGACTTCATCATCACCCACTGCGCTCCGTCGAGTATCGAAGACATCATCGGCAAATCTACATACGTTCACGACCGCCTGACGGACTTCTTGGAGGAGGTCTATCACACGGTCACGTTCCGCCATTGGTACTGCGGACATTACCACGAAAACAAGGAGATTAGCAGCAAATTCACTGTCTTGTACAAGAACATCGTGCAGGTCATATAACATACAAAAAAGGGACATGGGGCGGAGCTTTCGCCTCTTTTGTTGTCTCGGAAAGGAGAGTCATGGGCAGAAAGCAAAAAGAACAGCCCCTCATCAAAATCGACTGCGAGGATTGTGCCGACCGCCGTCTATATGGAGGATGCTCCAAGGACAGATGTCCCTGGCTTGAAAACCAGATTCCGATGGGGAGCGTCACATACGGCGAGGCGGCCACAAAGCACTTCTTCCGCTATAAGGAGCTTCGTCCCCGCGTCAATCAGGCAGTCAATAAGTATGAGGGGCCGTGGACAAACATCGGCCACATACCGCGGATGCAGACAGCCAGGAAAATGACCCGGTGCTTCACCGAAAAGGACACTTCGCGCTACCACGCGGTCATGTATCTGCTAACGTCGAGCTTTGATTTGTTCGCTCGCATCCTCGGCTGTTTCAGCGAGGAGGGCCTACATCTGAATCGTGCTGAACTTCGGAATATCTCGCCTCACAACAGGGCGCTGTTCAACGCCGCGTGTAAGATATACAACGGAAACGACCAAGTGCTCCTGACAGACCTTACCGGCAGAGATCCCATCGACGACGCGGCCTTCCAACTCATCCTGACAGCGCTCATGGTGTCCCAATACGGCCCCGCCGTCCTCAGTCTCGCCCCTTGACACATGGAGCAGGGCCAGCAAAACGGAGGACGGCAGATCAGACGCGGGGACATCTTCTACGCAGACCTGCGCCCCGTCCGTGGCTGTGAGCAGGGCGGCGTCCGTCCCGTGCTGATCCTTCAAAACAACACGGGCAACAAGCACAGCCCCACAGTCATAGCGGCGGCAATTACTACCAGCCGAACAAAGTCACGGTTACCCACCCATGTGTCGCTGGCCGGACTGCCCGGAATGCGGAAACGCTCCATAGTGCTGTTGGAGCAGATCCGGACGATAGATAAAAGCCGCCTGCTTGACCGCATCTGTGCGGCAAGCCCGGAAATAATGAACAAAGTGGATGCCGCCCTCGCCATCAGCGTCGGCGGCGATTGACATTTAAGGAGGAGAATATGCTTACATTTATCATAGGAATGATGGTCGGCGGCATCGTCGGCTTTTTTGCTTTCTGTCTGTTGACCGCGGGCAAGGACAGCGACAGGTATGAGGAGGAATCCGGACGCAACTCTTTTGAGGACGCGCAGTATGTTCAAATCAGGGACACCGGCACGGAGGTGAGGTCGGATGACCCGCAGTGAACTGACTGACAACCTGACCTTCGTGTCCGCCGTCCAGATGCTTCGGCATCTTACGGAGGACAATGTGCTTACAGAGGCCGAGGCGGAGAAGGTACGGGCGGAGCTTGTGCGAAGGCTCCGCCCCACCATATAACGTAGCTTTCCGCACAGATCCAAGCCCTCTTTTTCGTTGGGTTTGGTAATGGCTTTCCATGGATTGCTTTGGTATTGTGGTCGCTGAAAGGAGAATAAAAAAACTATGGAAAATGTTAAAAATGTGGCATATGGCACCCACGTCACCGTAATCGACAAGGTAACGCCGGAGCCAACGAAGCTCCGCGTTGCGGCCTATGTTCGAATGGACAACGGTTCTCAGAATCAATTTGATCTTCTCGATACCCATGTGGACCACTACACCAAATTTATCACAGCATATGATGGCTGGGAGCTGGTAGATGTTTATTCCGACTTTGGACCTGCGGGGACGGATGCGGAACATCGGGAGTCTTTTCACAGGATGATTCAGGACTGCAAAGACGGTAAAATCGACCGCATCTTTGTTAGATCCATGTCTCGCTTCTCCCGGAACACTCAGGAGTGTATCAACTATATCCTGATGCTTCTCCGGCTTGGCGTCACCGTCTTCTTTGAAAAAGAAAATATGGATACCGGGACAAACACATTCCTGCGGTTGATGACGGCGGCATCGCTTTCCTGCGGGGAAAATCCGGGAACGCTGGCGGAGCATGAGTTAACTTGATTGAATGCACATGAACCTGCGAAAGTTCTGACCGGCACAATGGATTAGCTTTCCGCACAGATCCAGACCCCTTATTTCGTTGGGTTTGGTGATAGCTTTTCAGGAATTGTTTTGGTATTGTGGTCGCTGAAAGGAGGTTAAAAACACTATGGAAAACGTAAAAAATGTGGCATATGGCACTCACGTCACTGTGATCGACAAAATCGATACAGAGCCGGTCAAGCTCCGTGTGGCGGCCTATGCCCGCGTCAGCAGCGACTCCGAGGACCAGCTCAATTCCTACATCGCCCAAGTGGACTTCTACACCAAGTACATCACCACCCATGAGGGCTGGGAGCTGGTGGACATCTACGCCGACGAGGGTCTGACGGGGATGGAAACGAAGCACCGGGACGATTTCAACCGTATGATCCAGGATTGCCGTGACGGAAAGATTGACCGCGTCCTTGTCAAGTCCGTCTCCCGCTTCGCCCGGAACACCCAGGAGTACATCCTCTATATGCGGGAGCTTCTTCGGCTAGGCGTCACCATCTACTTCGAGAAGGAGAATCTGGACACCGGGAAAATGTCCAATGAACAGGCCGCCGACATCTACGGAGCTTTCGCCCAGATGGAAACCACGGGGCATTCGCAGAATATGCGGGTGAGTAACCGGATTCGGATGGAGAAGGGGCTGTTCACCCCGCCAACTGCTCCTTACGGATATAGGTTGAAAGATAAGGAGCTTGTTATTATACCGGAGGAGGCTGAGGTAATCCGATACATCTTTCACGCATTCCTCAATGGGAGCGGGAGGGATATTATCGCCAGGGAACTCAATAATCGCGGTGTCAAAAAGAAAACGGAATGCGACACTTGGTATCCAAGCAGTATCGGATACATTCTCAAGAACATTACATACACGGGAAATCAAATATGGCAGAAGTACAATAGAACGGATGTGATACCATTCAGACAGGTACGGAACAAAGGGAGTAAACCGAAATATTACGTTGAAAAATGTTGCCCTGCCATTATCACCCAAGAAGAATTCGACTTAACACAAGAGTTGATACGCAAGAGAGAGGGAAAAAGAAAAACTCAAAATATTTGTCCTAACCCCTTTAAAGGACATATATATTGTGCAGAATGCGGATGCGTGTGCCGTACAAAAATCATAAACGAAAAAACGTACTGGGTATGTCGGAGGCGTGACCAAGGCAAACAATTTTGCCAAGTTCCACAGGTCTCTGATGCGGAAATAAGAAATGCCATCCAAAACTTCTGTTTAAAAATGATATCCGGTAAAGGAACGATTCTCATTCCTGCCATGGACAGTTTAAGAGAACTGCGGGAACTGAGCGTAAGAAAGAACAGAAAAGTTGCGGATATCGATGAGGAAACAGCAAAACTTACACAGCGGGATCTTGTACTCACAAAGCTAAAGACCAAAGGGTACATGGATCCCGCTATTTATATATCGGAACGGAGCATGATCAACAGAAGGACCTGGGAGCTCCGAAAACTTCGCCGCAACATCCTTGAAAGCAGTCAGGAGGATGAAACTATCCGCAAGACCGAAATGATGCTTGAATATTTGGAAAGTGAAAACCTACCAGATCCAACCGATAGTAATATCTTTACAATGTTAATTGAGAAAATGCACCTCGCTCCCAATGGTCAGATTCAGATTACCGCTATAAATGGTATGACGTTTACGGAAAGTCTGGGAAGGACGGTGAGAAAATGAGTCAGAATCGGACCATCCCATTCGGATATAAAATGGAGCATGCTAAGATTGTTCCAAACGAAACGGAGGCCGACACAGTCAATCAGATTTTCTCCCTGTACCTGGAGGGCAACTCACTGCGATGCATATCCGAGCGGATGGAGGCATATGGTGCCCACTACCACGATGAAACTTGTGTGTGGAACAAGAATATGATCAAGCGTATTTTGGAAAATGAGCGTTACATTGGAACCTCTGATTATCCAAGGATCGTTGACGACAAGACCTATTTAGCGGTCCAATGTCTGATACAAGAAAAACAAAGCCAACGGAAACCACGATTGGAAAGTTTAAAGGAAATCGGGAATAAAATAGTATGCTCAGAATGTGGAATGATGATGCAGCGCCACACCAAGGCAAGTGTGGTACGTTGGGATTGTGTAAACAAAGAATGTAGTAAATCAATCACGATGCCGGATGAAGTTCTCCGTGCCAAGCTGGACCATTGCATTACACAACTCGCCATGTCACCCGCCTTGTTGGCCCCGTGTGCCCACGATGAACAGCAGGTAAGCCCGGACGTCCTCCGGCTCAAAAACGAGCTCACAGCCGCCTTTAACCGTGGCACGGAGAGCCCCGAATATATGCGCTCCCTCATCTTCGCCCTGGCCGCCGAGCAGTACAACGCCCTGCCGGATATGAGTCTCATTCACACCCTGAAAGAGCTTCAGGACAGGATTGCCGCCGAGGGCATCACGGAAGATAACCGCAGAGAGATAGAACAAAAAGTCGTTCGCCGGATTCTCCTTGGCAGAGAATCCGGCGTTTCCATAGAGCTCATAAACGGAAAAATTATATCCAGTAAGGAGGAGGCAGAGCAATGATCACCCAACAGCGCGTCGCAAAGAACGTCACCATCATGCCGCCCGACCCGGCGCTCGTCCAGCGGGATATCCGCAAAAAGCGTCTCCGGGTGGCCCCATACTGCCGCGTCTCCACCGACTCCGATGAGCAGCTCAACAGCTACGAGGCGCAGATCGAATACTACACCGCCAAAATCGCGGACAACCCGGAATGGACCATGGTCCGTATGTACGCTGACGAGGGCATAACCGGCACCTCGATGAAGAAGCGTAAGGAATTCCTGCGGCTGATTGCCGACTGCAAAAAGGGCAAGGTAGACTTGGTAATCACCAAGTCCGTCACCCGCTTCGCCCGGAACACGCTGGAGGGGCTCCAAACGGTCCGACAGCTCAAAAACCTTGGAATTGGTGTCTATTTTGAGAAAGAGAATGTCAATACCCTAAACATGGACAACGAAATGCTCCTGACCTTCTTCTTCACGCAGGCCCAGGCGGAAAGCGAGTCCCTCAGTGGCAACGTGAAGTGGGGCCATCGGAAGAATTTCCAGGACGGCAAGGTCTACTACCACTACGACAGCTTCCTCGGATACAGAAAAGGGGAGGACGGCCAGCCTGTGGTGGACGAGGAACAGGCCAAGATCGTCCGACGCATTTACTCCCAATACCTGATGGGTTACAGTGTGCGAAAGATATGCACAGGATTAGAGGGCGACGGCATCAGGACGGCACGTGGTACATCGGAGTGGCACGACAGCACCGTCCAGGGCATCCTTCGGAACGAGAAGTACATAGGCGACGCCATCCTCCAAAAGACATATGTGGCGGATCTGTTCAACCACCAAACGAAGAAGAACATGGGCGAGCTCCCCAAATACTACGTCCACGACTGCCACCCGGCCATCATCGATCGGGTCACCTTCCAGAAGGTGCAGGAGGAGATCGCCCGCCGCGCCGGAAAGCGAAAAACATCCTCCAGAGCCAAGACGGAGCTTGGCAAATATAGCGGAAAGTACGCCCTCAGTGAGATATTGATCTGCGGAGAGTGCGGGAGCCCTTACCGCCGCCAGACCTATATGCCAAAGGGCGAGAAGATATATGTGTGGCGCTGCCTCAACCGTATGGAAAACGGCAAGCGAATCTGTAAAAACTCTCCCACCTTCAGAGAGGAGGTCCTGCACAACGCCATTGTCGCTGCCATGAACGAAATGTTCTCCCAACAGGCAGCCAGAGACGTGCTACGGGAGAGCGTGGCTACGGTGCTTGCATCCACGCAGCCGAAAATGTCCCTTCCTGCCATAGAGAATCGTATGAGAGAGCTGAAAGCACGTCAGGATGAGCTTGTGACCCTCGTCTCCTGCGGGGATGCTACATTCGAGGCGGTTGAAACCGAGTTCAGCAAAATAGGTGAGGAGTGGAATGACCTCAAGCTCCTACATACCAAGATGGAGTTGGAACAGCCCTCCACCAGTGAACTCGACCAGCGCATGGAGCAAATCAGCTCCGCCATCGACCAGATGGATGCCTCCATCACCAAATATGACGATATACGCACCCGCCAGCTCATCAGCACCATCAAGGTAGTGGACAAAGAAACTCTCCAAATTCGCTTCAAGGACGGGACGGAGATCACGCAACATATTGAGAAATAAGGAAACCAAATAACAGCGGAGCCACAAAGAGCGGCTCCGTTTTTGCGAAAGGAATGAAAATATGACGGCAACAAAAATACGCTCTCGTACCGGCAACCTACGGGGAATGAAAAAACCGTGGGAATTCGATATCCCACTCGACCATGAGGGTATGACCGTTCGGCATACGGCCAACAACGCCACTGGTGCAAGGACAACCAGACCCGTGGGACACGTCTCAAGCCAGAAGAAGCGATACTCGCCGAAGCATCTCCGGATGCACAGAATCGCGGTGCGGCCCTCCCTCCTTCTGCTGGCTTTACTCGCCGCTTTTCTGCTCGGCATTACAATAGGGCTGGTGACGAGGCCGACAACGACGGCGCTGGCGGCATCCGATGATGTCTCACACGTTGAGACAGTCCAGCAAGCCTCCGCAACGCCCGATGAAAGCCCGGCCCATGAAGCCGCTCCAATAGCAGCCGACCCCGCACCGGAGCCGGTTCGCCACCGTGATGATATTACGAGCGAAGGCCGGCTTCTGAGCTTTGACCTTCAGGAAGTCATGCAAGACTGCTGTGAGAAATACAATGTGCCCTACGCTCTGGCTTTGGCCATCGCCGAGGTTGAGAGCCATTTTGACCCGGACGCCAAAAGCTCCACCAACGACTTTGGCCTCATGCAGATCAACGCCATCAACCTCGACTGGCTCCGCGATATGGGTATGGACCCTCTGACTCCTGCGGGAAACATCGAATCCGGCGTTTACATCATCGCCCAGCACCTCCAAGCCTACGGCGACCCGGAGCTGGCGCTGATGGCCTACAACAACGGTCAGACAGGTGCCAAGAAGCTCTGGAACAAGGGGATTTATCAGACGGGTTACTCCCAAAAGGTCATGTCAGCGTTTGCGAAGTGGACAAGCATTCTTGGGGCATGATCCCACGATTTTTGTCCGGGCGATTTAGTAGAATCGCCTCTTGCGGTTTTCCGCCCTCTGTGGTATCATTACCCTTACCGCATTTCAGGAGGTAAAAACCATGACACGCAAAGAATTGGCGGAGCTGAGGCGGCATTTTAGGCCGGACCGTGTGGCGGTCCAGCGGATATACGGTTGCTATGTGAACGCCAATAGACAGATCATCGCCTACATAGACGAACCGCTGAGTACCATGGCTCAGAACGAGCAAGAGAAATATCTGGGGCTTTTGAAAAAGAGCCTCTCCGGAGCGTTGGGCCGGAACCTCATCGACATTGTCTTCTCTACCCAGCAGGTGGCCGGCAGTGAGGAGCACGGGCTCTTGATGGAGCTTCGCGCCTCCAAGCTCCAGAATAAGGAGGCGCGGGACAGGCTCTATGATAAAATCATCGCCGCACTGGACATGGAGGACTCCAACTATGTGATCCTTCTGGCCTACGACTCTTACGACATTCCTCGGAAGAATAAGGACGGCTCGGAGGCGGACTCCGAGGACGTATATAGCTACATCCTCTGCGCCGTCTGCCCCACCAAGGACGTAAAGCCGGAGCTCCAGTTTTTCCCCGGCGACAACGAGTTCCACAGCTCCGCCGCAAGTCAGGTGATCGCCCCCACGGAGCTCGGCTTCCTTTTCCCCGCCTTCGACGACAGGGCCGCTAACATCTACAACGCCATTTTCTACACCCGGAACGCCTCCGACACCCACTCCGACGTGATCGACGCGCTCTTCCGTGTGGAGCTGCCCATGTCGGCGGACGAACAGAGGGAAGCCTTTGAGTCGGCATTAAGCGACGCTTTGGGCGAGGAGTGCGGCTTTGAGACAGTCCAGGCGCTGAACGACCGGATGGCCGCCCAAATTCGGGAGCATAAGGAGGAGAACGACCCCGAACCCCTGACCATGACCGCCGGAGAGGTGGGGGATATGCTCACGGACATGGGTGTCTCCGGCGAGGCGGTGGAGCGCTTCAAGGCCCGCTGCGGCGAAACTCTTGGCGAGGGCGCGGTCATTAAGCCTGAAAACGTCATCGATGAAAAGAAATTTGTGGTCAAGGCCAATGAACTCACCGTCTCCGTCAGCCAGGAGGAAAGCTTCCGCCTGGAATCCCGCGTCATCGACGGCCGGAAGTACCTCCTCATCCCCGTAGGCGCCACAGTGGAGGTAAACGGCATGGAAACTAAGGTCTGAGTACTGCCGAATTTTGAAAAACATTGAGAGATGAGAAATAAGAAATCAGGGGCCTATCAGACGGTCTACTCTCAAAAGGCCACGGTGGCATATACGAAGTGGACGAACCTTCTCGCGGCAAGACATGAACTTATAAGCCAAGATGTAGTCATTCCCAAAGCGGAAAAATGATCTCACAATATTTTGAGTATCAATCTTTCCTTTTCCAAAATTCAGTGATATACTATCAAAGAAGCGAGGTGTCGGGAATGGAATGGATCTGGTACATGATCGCCGCCTTGGGCGCCGGTATCGGGACCGGGCTCGCGGGGCTGTCCGCCGCCACGGTGATGGTGCCGATACTGATTGTGCTGTGTCCCTCCTTCTCCGGGGAGACGGGGGTCTATCAGGCCACGGCCATCGCGCTGGCCTCAGACATACTGGGCTCCGCCGTCACCACCTGGACATACGCGAAGCACAAAAATATCGACCTCCGGCGCGGATGGATCATGCTGGTGTGCATCCTCGCCATGAGCACCATCGGCAGCTATGTGGCGTACCTGGCGGGGAACGTGGTACTGGGGAGCTTCACGCTTTTTCTCACCTTCTTCATCGGCATCCGCTTCCTGGTGAAGCCCGACACCAGCCGGGAGCGCCAGACGGCAAAGGGCCAGAGGCTGGACTGGAAGGGCGTCGCCATCTCCCTCTTTTTTGGGCTGACCATCGGCTTCGGCACGGGCTTCGTGGGCACCGGCGGCGGGATGATGATGCTGGTGGTCTTCACGGCGTTTTTGGGCATGGAGCTGAAGACGGCGGTGGGCACCAGCACCTTCATCATGACCTTCACGGCCCTGATCGCCTCCGTCAGCCACATCCTCATCCACCCGGCCATCGTTCTGGAAAAGTGGGATGTGATGATCCTGTGTATCGCCGTGGCCACGATCTCCAGCCTCCTGTCCGCCCGGTTTGCCAACCGGGTCCCCGCGCGTACCGTGGGACTTGCCACCGGTGGAGTGCTGACGGTCCTCGGCGGAGCCATGCTGGTGCTCAACTACTGGAGCGCACTCTTTGGATGAATGAGCCAAAACCCAAATCCGTTGCGCCGCAAGGCTTTTGAAAAGTAGGATTTTTAACCACTTATTCCAAAAAAAGAACACCAGTCCGTGGACTGGTGTTCTTTTTTTGGAGCTTACGGCCTTTGCCGGAGGCAAAGGCCGCCCCGGCGCGAAGCGCCGGGGATTTATTCAACGTGAAGGGGAACCCTGATGGTTCCCCTTCACAGATCCCCTCCTTCCGAAATCTCAAATCCCTCCGAAATCTCAAATCCCTCCGAAATCTTCAACCGCTGATAATAGCATAAGGATTACCCGAAGAGAAGAATTTTGAGCGTTTCTTCACGTCGTACCCCGTGTGATGACGGTGGAGGCGATGTAGATGGTCTGGTTGGCGCGGGCGGGCTGGGAGACGCGGTCCAGAAGGAGGTCGGTGAGGCGGCGGCCCAGGGCGGTCTTGTTGATGTTGACGGTGGACAGGGGCGGGTCGGTCTTTTTTGACTCCGCCACGTTGTCAAAGCCCAGCACCCGAACCGCCCCGGGGACCTCCACCCCCATGCGCCGCAGGGCTTCCAAAAGGGAGATGGCGATGGTGTCGTTGGCGGCCACGAAGCAGTCGGGGAGGGCCGGGAGCTTGCGGAGGGCGGGCTCCAGGGAATTCTCGTCGTAGGGGATAGCCTCCGGGCCCGTGATGGAGTAGCTCAGATCCTCCGGCAGCCCCGAGAGGAACAGCGCCTCCCGCATCCCGGCGAAGCGCTCGTAAAAGGAGCGGCAGTGGAGGTATTCCCCCACAAAGCCGAAGGTTCTGGCCCCCTTCTCCCGGATCATCCGGAGGCAAAACCGGGCGACGGCCTCCCGGCACTCGGGGAGGACGATGTCGTAGCTGCCCTTGATCTCCGTGTCCACCACCGGGAAGTCCAGGAAGATTACGGGTACGCCTGCCTTCAAAAGCGCCCGGATGTACTCCGGCTCAAAAAATTCGATGCAGAGGACGCCCTGGATGTGGGCCTGGTCAAGATATCGCTTGAACCGCTCAAAGGACTCCAAGGAGGTGACGCAAAACTGGATGAGGTCGATGCGATTGTTGGAGAAGCTCTCCTCAATGCCGCGGAGGACGTGGACGTAGTAGTTGATGTTCATGAGGTACTGGGAGGAGAGAACCAAAAAACGCTTGGGGCCGTCGTCGGGGGCCGAGCCCGCCGCCAGCCCATAGCCCCGGTAGCCCATCTCAATGGCGGCGTTTAAAACGGCCTCGCGGGTCTTGTCCGGGACGTGCTTTCCGTTCAGGGCCTTGGAGACGGTGTTCCGGGAGAGGCCCAGCGCCCCCGCGATGTCCTGGATGGTGACGGAATTGTTCATGGCGGCCTCCTATTTCGCACCAGAAATCCCCAATGCCCAAACCCTTGGAGAAAAATGCACAAATTTAATGCGCAAATTTGTGCATTTGCACATTTTCCGGGGGCGGCAGAGGATTTGATTGACGGGAATATGTTCTCTATTTTATACTGAATACAGGGATATTTCAAGGGTTTTTCTGTAAAATCTGACGATAACCCAGAAAAACCGGGAATTTTAAGGGAGGATAACAAAATGAAAAGAAACCGCTTTGTTTTGACGGTCATCGCCATCCTGTGCCTGACCATGCTCCTCACCTCCTGCGGCGGCGGGAACGGCGGCCAGGGCGGGGAGGACGGGCGTCAGGCCTCTGGGGAGCTACCCTCCAAGGATCTTCCGGAACACTGGAGCGCCGAGGGCGAGGGTATCGCCTTTGACGGCCAGGATTGGGAGAGCTGGTACATAAGCGACATCTCCATGTACGACGAGGACTTCCGCTACAGTGTGGAGGTGAACTTCTCCGAGTCCAACACCGGCATCGCGGCTCTGGTGTTCCAGTCCGGGGACAACCACAAGAGCTGCTATGTGGCCAGCGTCAGCGCCATGACGGATCGGGCGGAACTCTATAAGTACGAAAACGGGACCCTGGTGCAGCTGGGCAACGAGTTCGGCTTGGACGAGAAGGAGTCCTATGAACTCCAGGTCGTCATGGTGAACAGCCACATCGCCTACTTTGTGGACGACATCCTCATCTGCAGCACCGGCGACTTTATGGCCAGGGCTGAGTACGGGCAGGACGGCATCCTCATGTCCGGCAAGCTGGGCCTCTATGCCGGGGACAGCAAGGTCACCTTCAAGGACGCAAAGTACGAGGTCTACGAGGAGGGCAAGGTCCCGGTCATCGAGAGCCTTTCCATCGAGGCCTCCTCTGGCAGCGTTGAGACCCCGGGGAACATGCTCGCCAACGACTGGTACATCTATCAGCAGTACGTCTCCTCCGACTGCGAGGCCGTGAACATCCTGGCCCAGACCCCGGATGGGGTTGAGACCGTGGTTCTCTCCCCGGAGGGCACGGAAATTACCGGCGCCGCCCCCCTGCGCGTGGGACAGAACAGCTTCCAGATCTTCACTAAGACCGCCGGGGAGGACGGCCGCTACATGCTGGCCTACCGGCTCAACGTCATCCGCCGGGGGGAGGGGTACTACTCCGAGCCATACCGCCCCGTCTACCACTACTCCGTCACGGAGGGCTGGGGCAACGATCCCAACGGTCTTATCAAAATAGGGGACACCTGGCACATGTTCTATCAGTCGTATCCCGGCGGCACCGACTGGGGCCCCATGCACTGGATGCACGCCACGAGTACCGACCTCATCCACTGGGAGGAGAAGGGCATCGAATTCTATCCCAACGAGTTCGGCTCCATGTTCTCCGGCTGCGCCGTGGCAGATGAAAATAACGTCTCCGGGCTCTTTGGGGAGAGCGGCGGCGTGATCCTCTACATCACCGCTAACAGCGCCGACAACGGCAACGGCCAGCGCATCATCGCCGCCTACAGCGAGGACGGCGAGAACTGGCAGTACTATCGCGGCAGGGACGAGGACGGGCGCCTCAACGGCGAGGACGTACTCATCGACTGGCACGACGACCCCCTGAAGGACGGGGCCTTCCGGGATCCTAAGGTCTTTAAGTATCAGGACAAGTGGTTCCTGGTCATCGCCGGCGGGCTTCTGCGCATCTACTCCAGCACCGACCTCATCCACTGGAACATCGAGTCCACCTACAAGGGCGAGCCGGGAGAGTACGAGAACTCCTCCGGCCTCCGGGTGGAGACGGAGTGTCCCGACCTTGTCAGGCTCCCCATCCAGGGCGAGGATGGGTATAAGTGGGTGCTGAGCTACGGCGGACGCCGGTATCAGGTGGGCGACTTCACAAACGCCAGCGGCAAGTGGGAGTTTGTCCCCGAGGGGGATGTCCGGCCCATGAACTTCGGCAACGACTCCTACGCCGCTATGTCCTACTACCTGGGCTCCTCCTTTAACGCCGACGATCAGGACCGGGTCATCGAAGTGAACTGGATGAACTCCTGGGATTACTGCAACCGCGTGGACGACTTAAGCTCCAACACCCGCTTCAACGGCGTCTACAACCTGAATCTGGAGATGTCCCTGGTTCGGGACAAGAACGGAGAACTCATCCTCCGGCAAAAGCCCGTGGAGGAGTATGCCCAGCACACCTTCCCGGCGGATAACGTGGCCCTGGACACCACCGTCACCGTCTCCGAGACCCCCACGGTTCTGGACTACACCGGGGACGCCTACCTCCTGGATGTGACCATCACTCCCGCCCAGGGCACCGCCAAGGCCGGGGTCTGGGTGCGCTACGATGGCGAGAGCGGCGTCAGCGTGGACTACGATTTTGCCACCGACACCCTCAACGTGGACAGGAGTTCCCTGGGCGGGTTCTCCTCCTCCGTCCGGTTCTCTCAGGTCGTCACCGAGAAGCGGGAGGACGGCTCCGTGACACTCCACATCTATGTGGATAAGTCCAGCGTTGAGGTGTTCTCCGCCGATTACACCTCCGCCTGCGCCGCGCAGATCTACCCCGACGTGGAGGCCAACACCGGCGTAGCGGTCTACGCCGAGGGCGGCGAGGCCCGGTTTGACGTGACCGTCACCTCTGCCAACAGTATGCGCGACGAGTAAAAAACACTGAGAAAAAGCCCGCTTTGCGGGCTTTTTCTTTTGGGAAGAATCCAACAAAAACCCGTTCATTGCGGGGCTTATCATAAAACAGTATACGGATAGATAGTTGATTTTTTCACATTCAGGTGGTAAAATGCAAACTGTCGAGCAGGCGGCTGATCGACAAATCGGGATTTGCCTGAGAAGAAAAATGGGAGGATCGGGTCATATGAAAAGAGCGATGATTGGCGGTTTTATTTCCCTGGTTGGAAGCATCTGGTCTCTTGCTGTTATTAGTGCTGCCAATAACTATTCAATAGATGGGTGGACAACCCCACCCGGAAAGCTGTTGACACAAATCTCACAGTCCAATCTTACGCTGTGGTTTGCTGTTTCGATCCTATTGGTGCTTTTGGGAATTATACTGATGACTGTTGAGTTTTTTAGGAAGGATAAATAACTTCCTGTAGAAACGAAAGGGCGCGCTATCATAAGTTCGGAAACATAAAACTTGCATCTTAGGAAGCGAAAAAGCTATCATTTCGTGGAGGTTAGTATGAAGAAAATTGGATTTTACTTTTTGATTGGATGCGCCGTTGCAATCGGCGGAATTATCTTTTCTTATTTTTGGGGACGTTTCTATAATGGCATGGGTGATTTCGACAGCGCGTGTGTTTTAGGAATGGGCATGTATCTCTGCGTTGTGGTCGTCACCTGTGTGGGACTTATTATTGCGAAGATCGAGTCCATATCAAGGAAAGATCATTCTGATGAAGATAAAAAGGGATAAACAACTGGTTTGATAATGTTATAGATTCCCGCTGTCGAGCTGAACACAACCGAATACCGAAAAAAAGACCGTTGGCACACCGGTTCCCCGGTGGAGGCCAACGGTCTTTTTTATGAGATAATTGTTTTGCGGCTGCCGGGACTTGGACGGGGTTTTCCTTTCCCCGGAGTGCAGATTTCGCAAGGCAAGGACTATTTCCTTCCCGGGACAATTCTTATGATTTCATTAAGGCGGAAAAAACAGTTGACAACGGGGCGGGGATGGAGTAGTATATCTGTATTAGCACAGTTAGTACAGTTAATACAGATAACACATCTTATCTGATACGGAGGTGATGTGATGCTTCAGCTGAATTACCGGGACAGCAGACCGATCTACGAGCAGGTGAGGGATGGGCTGCGACGGCTCATTATCACCGGGGTCATACCGGCGGGGGACAAGCTGCCGTCGGTTCGCTCCCTGTCCAGCTCCCTGGCCATCAATCCCAACACGATCCAAAGGGCGTATGAGGCCCTGGAGCAGGAGGGATACGCCTACACGGTGGCGGGGAAGGGGAGCTTCGCCGCTCTGCCCACGGACGTGAGCCAGGGGCGGCGCGGGGAGCTGATGGAACAGCTTAAAAATCTTATCCAGGAGCTGCGTTTCCTGGGCGTCGGCAGGGAGGAGCTTATGGCGGCCCTGCTGGCGGGGGAGGAGGAAAAATGATCGAAGTTAAAAATGTGGTAAAGACCTTTGACGGCTTCCACGCCCTGGACGGGCTGACCATGACGGTGCCCAAGGGCGGTGTCTACGGGCTTGTGGGGCCCAACGGGGCGGGGAAGTCCACCATACTCCGGCATCTGTCCGGCGCGTACCGGCAGGATTCCGGCCAGATCACCCTGGAGGGGCAGCCCATCTATGAAAATCCCGGCGTGAAGCGGCGCATTGCGGTGATCCCGGATGAGCTGTATTACTTCGGCTCCGCAACCACGAGGGATATGATGCGCTTTTACCGGGATATGTACCCCACCTTTGACATGGAGCGGTACAAGAAGCTCCGGGACGCCTTCCCGGAGGTGGACGAGCGCAGGCCCCTGCGCCGTCTGTCCAAGGGGATGCAGAAGCAGTCCGCCTTCTGGCTGGCGCTGTCCTGCCGGCCGGACTATCTGCTGCTGGACGAGCCGGTGGACGGCCTGGATCCGGTGATGCGCCGTCAGGTGTGGTCGATCCTCATGGGCGACGTTTCGGAGCATGGCACCACCGTCCTGGTCTCCTCCCACAACCTGCGGGAGCTGGAGGATGTGTGCGACCATGTGGGACTTCTCAGCCACGGCAAGGTGGCGCTGGAGCGCTCTCTGTCTGAGCTGCAGGGCGGTGTGGTGAAGCTCCAGATCGCCTTTGATTCTGCGGAACCCCCGGAGCTTCCCGGGGATCTGAAGATCCTTCACACCTCCAACCTGGGGCGCATTTACACCTACATCATCCGGGGGAACGCCCAGGATATCCAGAACCGCTTTGCCCAGTTTATGCCCCTCTTTATGGAGGCCCTTCCTCTGACCTTGGAGGAGATCTTTATTTACGAGATGGGAGGCGAGGACTATGCCGTCCGAGACATCGTTCTTTGATATGGCTCTTTTCAAAAAGAATCTCACCCGCTGGTGGCCCATCTGGGCGTCGTATCTGACCATATGGTTTTTCGTCATGCCCATACAGGTGCTGATCCTCCCGGATCCCCAGGCGGGTTACCATTTCGACTTCGAGTCGCTGATCCAGAATCTGTGCAACTTCCACATCTTCTTCGCCGCGATCTACGGGGTGATCTGCGCGATGGCAGTGTTCAGTTATCTCTATTCCCCCCGCTCGGCCAACTTCTACGGTTCCCTGCCTGTGCGCCGGGAGGGGATCTTCCTGACCCAGTTTGTGTCCGGGTACCTGTTCACTCAGCTGCCCAATATCCTCCTGACGCTGGTCACGATCCTTTTCGGCGCGTGCAGGGGGATCCTGAACATCGAGATAGTCCTCGCCTGGCTGATCATCGGGGGAGGGGAGATGCTGTTCTTCTACTCCTTCGCCGTCTTTTGCGCTATGTTCGCCGGCCACATTCTGGCTGTCCCCGTGTTTTACGGGATCTTCAACTTCATCTCCCTCGCCTTTATGGAGCTTTTGGAGGCGCTGGCGGGCATTTTCTACACAGGCTTTGCCGGGTTCGGAAGCGGGGTAACCAACGCCGTTGCGTGGCTGACACCCGTCGAGAAGCTGTTTGGTGTCGGTTGGAATACACAGCCATCCCCAGGCTCCGGGACCTTCCTCTTCCGGATGCTGGAATCCTCTTTCTGGGTCAGCATAGGGGGCTACGCCCTGGCGGGGATCCTTCTGGCGGGGCTTTCCTTCCTCCTGTTCCGCTCCCGCAAGCTGGAGAGCGCCGGGGACGTTGTGGCCGTGCCCTTTATGCGGCCGGTGTTCAAGTACGGCGTGGCTGTCTGCGCGGGCATGTTTTTGGGGTATCTGACCTCCGAGCTGTTGGGGATCGGGTCGCTGCTCTGGGCGATCCTTGTGTGGGCGGCCATTGGGTGCTTTGCGGCGCAGATGATCCTGGAGAAGACCTTCCGCGTCTTTTCAAAGTGGAAGAGCGTCCTGGTCATGACCGTGGTGCTGGCGGGTATGTTGGCCGTAATGGCCTTTGACCTGACGGGGTACGAGACCAGAGTACCCGAGAGCGCAGATGTGGAGAGCGTCACCTTCCACCTATTCTCCGGCTACCCCTATGACAGCAGCCACGAGGACGTCACCGTCACAGACGGGGAGACGATCGCCAAGGTCGTCGCCCTCCATAAGAGCATCGTCAGGGACTATAAGTCCGGGGAGGCCAATTCCCCCGTTCTTCACCAGACCGCCAACTTCCGGGTCACTTACCACACGAAGCACGGCACCATATCCCGCACCTATTCCTTCTATTACGACGAGTCCCTTTTGAATGTGCCGGACTCCACAGCCTACGCGCTGGAGAGCATCTACTCCGACCCCGAGCTTACGCGCCGCACCTATGGGCTGGACAGTCTCCGGGAATACCTGGACGGCGGCGGACGGGACTGCACTGTTTACTACAGCTACTGGGGAGAAGACGGGGACTCACCCGCAAACCTGTACCCGGAGACCGCGGGTCAAGACTCCCTGAACATCCAGAACTACAGCAACATTGTAGCGCTGCTGGACGCCATTGACGCGGACATCGAGGCCGGCGGCATCCGGCGCCGCGTGACGGATGTCTATGACAGCCATACAAGCCAGAGTATCCGGATCGAGTGGGGTACCTGGTACTATGAAAATTCGGCCGGCGGCGTTATCTACCTGGATCTCAATGAGCAGTGCGACAATACGCTCCGGGCACTACAGAAGCTGATCCCCTCCGAGATAGCCAGTCAAAATCTCACCGTCCCTTCGGAACAAGGAAAATAACAGTTTTTAAAGGCCCCCGGGTTTGATCCCGGGGGCCTTAAACTGTCGGGAAAAGGCCTTTGGCCTTTTCCCGACAAAGGGGAACGTGCGGTTTTTTTGACGTACATGCCGCCGAAAAAATATTGCTGTATTGAAAAAGGTTCTGCTAATTTTCTCTTGAATTGGGCGGGGAGTATGGTATAATGGAAAAAGGCGGGATGGTTTCCCGCGTCCATACTTTACACTTATTACACTTAAGGAGCTGGTAGACATGCCTTTAGTCACTACGACCGAGATGTTCAAAAAAGCCTATGACGGCGGTTACGCCGTGGGCGCTTTCAACGTGAACAATATGGAGATCGTCCAGGGGATCACCGAGGCCGCCCGGGAACAGCACGCCCCGCTGATCCTTCAGGTCAGTAAGGGCGCCCGCGCCTACGCCAACCACACCTATCTTGTGAAGCTGGTGGAGGCCGCCGTTATCGAGTGCCCGGATATCCCCATCGCCCTGCACCTGGATCATGGCCCGGATTTTGAGACATGCAAGTCCTGCATCGACGGCGGCTTCACCTCCGTGATGATCGACGCCAGCTCCAAGCCCTTTGAGGAGAATATCGCCATCACCCGCAAGGTGGTGGAGTACGCCCACGACCACGGCGTTGTGGTGGAGGCGGAGCTTGGCTCCCTGGCCGGCGTGGAGGACGAGGTCAACGTCTCTGCCGAGGACTCCAGTTATACCCGCCCCGAGGAGGTGGAGGAGTTCGTCCAGAAGACCGGGTGTGACTCCCTGGCCATCGCCATCGGCACGAGCCACGGCGCTTACAAATTCACCGCCGCCCAGTGTACCCGCAACGAGCAGGGCATCCTTGTGCCGCCCCCGCTGCGCTTTGACATCCTGGAGGAGGTCTCCCGGCGTCTGCCCGGCTTCCCCATCGTCCTTCACGGCTCCTCCAGCGTACCTCAGGATTTCGTGAAGATGATCAACGAAAACGGCGGCAAGATGCCCGACGCCGTAGGTATCCCCGAGGAGCAGCTGCGCAAGGCGGCCACCCTCTCCGTTTGCAAGATCAACATCGACTCCGACCTGAGGCTGGCCATGACCGGCAGCATCCGCAAGTACTTCGCCGATCACCCGGATCATTTTGATCCCCGCCAGTATCTCACCCCCGCCCGCGCCAACATCAAGGCCATCGTGACCCACAAGCTCATCGACGTCCTTGGCTGCGCCGGCAAGGCATAAGAAAATACACCGAATCGGGAAGCGCTTGCTTCGAGCGCTTCCCGAGCTGTTATCTGCCGGTAGGTGATAAGATGATAGAAAAAAAGGGCCCGGGGGAGATCGAGAGCTACGATCTGGACGATATCCTCCGGGAATATGGGGGCGGCGCCGCCCCGGAGACGGGCGGGGAGGATCCCGCGCCGGCGCAGGAGTCCGGCGCGCCGGAACCGGCCCGGAAGCCGGAGCCTAAGAGAGTCGCCCCGGCCCCGGGACCTGAGGAGGAGCGCGCCGACCAGATCGCCGCCGATATCACCGCCAGTGTGACGAAGGCCGTGGAGGATGTCCCACAGGCGCCGGATCCCACGCCGCGCCGGGAGAAGCCGGCAAGCGCCTTTGGGTACGGGTTCATCCTGCTGGTGGCCGCTATGGCCCTGGCTTTGGCCCTTGTGGCCGCCGCCGTCTTCCCGGATCTGGACGATCCGGCCTGGAGTATTTTTGTGATCGGCGGCCTCGCCGTGGCGTGCATCCCTATGGTCATCGGCTCCGCCAAATGTCTCCGGGACAGGGGAGGGGTACCCACCCCCGCGGTGATGCTGGCCGCCACGGTGATTTATGGCTGCTGCGGCAACCTGGTGGAGGCCGTCGTCGCCGCGGTGATCTATAACATCTTCCAAAGCGCCTTTGACTCCGTGAAAAACCGGGAGACCGGATTTATCAAGCGCCGCCTTCTCTCCCTGCGCACCGATGGGGAGGGGCCGGTGGGGGAGCGGCTGGACGTGACCCTCCGGGAGCTTGACTCCGGCCGGGTGAGGCCCGTTGTGGAGCTGAGCCGCTTTGAGTGGCTGGCGCTGCTGGGGGCCTTGGGTGTGGCATTGGTGATCGCCCTGATCCCGCCGCTGTTTGACGGTTTTAACTTCTTAAAATGGCTTGAACGGGGGATGGTGATCCTCTCCGTGTGCGTCTACTGCGGCCAGGCCGGGGCGCTGATGACCTACTTAAACGGTGCGGAGGCCGCCATTGCCAACGGCATCTGGTTTGCCGACGCGGGGACGCTGTCCGCCTGCGCGGAGATCTCCTCCGTGCTTTTCAACAAGACGGGCACCGTCACCGAGGGGAACTGCAAGGTCATCCATGTGGATCCCGTCCGCATCAGTGAGGAGCAGCTGCTGTACCTGGCTGTCCAGGCGGGGGCCTACTCCGACCACCCCCTTGACCGGGCGCTGAGGGAATACGCGGGCCTGACGCCTGAACGGGACAGGATCTTCCACCACACCGTCCAGCCGGGCTTTGGCAGCCTCGTCCAGATGGACGGCGGCATTATCGTCGCCGTGGGGAATATCGACTTCATGGAGAAGCTGGGCGTGCGCGGGGACATGTATATCCCGGGGGAGACGTGCGTTTTCGTCTCCGTGGGGAAGACGTGCGTGGGCAGGATCGACTTTGCCGACACCATCCGGAGCGACGCCGTGACCCTGGTTCACGATCTGAAAAGCGTGGGCGTGCCCAATGTGGCCCTTATGACCGGCGACAACGCCCTCTCCGCCACCAATATCTGCCGGCGGCTGGGCATCACCGAAGTCTACTCCGACTGCCGCCCCCAGGACAAGGCGGCAAGACTCCAGTACATCCAGGAGACACAGCTGAAGGGCGAGCGCGCCGTCTTCGTCAGCGAGGCGGGGCACGACCAGGAGCTTTTGGAGACGGCCAACCTCAGCGTCACGCTGGGCGTGGGGCCGGAGGCCACCGGGACCTTCCCGGATGTGCTTATCGCCACCGGTGAGCTGTCCAAGCTCTCCAGGATGGTTCGCATCGCCAAGGAGGTAAAGCGGAAGATCACCGCGACCTTCCTCATCGCCGCCGCCGTCCGCGTTCTGATCGCGCTGATCGCCGTTTTCGGCGCTGTGCCCCTGTGGGTATCGGCCCTGCTCATCTCCCTCCTCCAGGCCGCGTCCTTCTTCAACACCGGCATCAGTATGGACTGAGCTTCTGCCCAAATGATTTTTGCGCAGCCCCGTCGGGCAAAAAGCGGCAAAAGAAAAACTCTCTGAATTTTCCGAAATTCAGAGAGTTTTTCTTCCTTCTTGGAAAAAGGCAGGGGATTTTTAAGACTATGCGAATTCTTCCATATACACCCTGTCGTATACCGCGTCGCCCAGGGTAATGGGAGTGACCATGCCCCGGTACAGGAGAGCAATAAAGGCCTCCGCCTTCCTCCTGTCAGAGAATACGTCGGGGTAGCTGGCGTGCTGCCCGGAATACTCCACAGCCACGCCGAACCTCTCTGCGGCGGTCTCCCCGGTATCAACCGTCGTCTCCGCCAGGGAGTATGTAATGGGTGAACCGTTAAGACTGCCTCTGTAAAGCGCCGTGTACCTGATGTCCATTGTCTTCCCTCCGGAAATGTATTTGATTGGATAATTCTATTATCTACCAAACAGTGACAAATTTCCAGAAAAATCGTTCGACTCATTTCGACGCGTGTTGGACGCAATCTAATCGCCCGTTATCCCTCGTAGGCCCTGACGCGAAGCACAGCGCCCAGCTCTTCGGCGATTTGCCGGGCCCTGGCCTGCTCCTCCTTTGTGGTGACCACGTCCACGACGGTCATGACCACGTTCGGCACAAAGGGGACACAGCTCTTTGTGAAGTCCAGCATGGCCTGGAAGGAGCGTACCCCGAACTTCGGCCTGCAAAGCCGCTCATACGTCTGGGCGTCCGTGGCGTTCAGACTCACGGAGACGGTATCAATGAGGCCCCGAAGCTCCGGCGCCGTCTCCCGCCCGTTGATAAGGTCGGAAAGACCGTTTGTGTTGATGCGGATGGGGAGGGAATACCGGCTTTTCACATACCTGGCCACCTCAAGGAGGTCGTCCAGCCGCTCCGTAGGTTCCCCGTAGCCACAGAAGACAAGCTCCCGGAACTGATCCGGGTTCCACCGGTCAATGCTCATGCAGATCTCCTTGACCGTCGGCTCCCGCTCAAGCCACAGGGAGTCCGAGCCGTAGACCCCGACCCCGTTTTGCCGGATGCAGAAGGTGCAGGCGCAGGGACAGCGGTTTGTCATATTTACATAGATCCCGTTTTTTACCCGGTAGGTGACAGTCATTTCAAGCGCTCCTTTTTGTTAGTCCCAATTGGTCTTTTGTGTTCCCGGCCGAAGCCGTATATCACGATCAAGTGGTAGATTTCTTCACATCTGGATGGTATAATGTCAAATGTCGGGTTAGTGGCAGACCGGCAAATCGGACTTTGCAGGAGAAACAGATATGGAAAAAGTCATAATTAAGAAAATGGAAAGTGAAGACGAAATCAAGGGTAAAGGGTTATTATAGGGAAATAATCGCGCTTGAAGGAGAAAAACAATGCTTTTTATCAAGAGTCTGGAGACGCCAAGATTGACGATCCGTTCCTGGCGGAAGTCCGATAAGGACTTCACGCTGTCTCTGTGGGGGGACAGAGAGAACGGAAGGTATATGAGCGACCCTGTCCGTGAGAACATGGATGAAGCGTATCTCAAATGCGTCGATGAGATGGAGGACAACCCCGAGGGATATTACCTGATCGCGGAGTGGAAGGCGGATGGTACGCCTGTGGGCACCTGCTGCATATTCCCTGAAAACGGGAATTACGATATCGGGTATTGCGTCGCAAAAGACCATTGGAAGGAGGGCCTCGGGTCCGAAATGGTCGATGCCATCATTCGCTGGGTCAGGGCGGAGGGCGGCAAGTCCATCACAGGAGAAGTGGCGGACAGCAATCTTGCGTCGGTTGCGCTCCTTCGCAAATTCGGTTTTTCAGAGGACAGAAAAACGCGCTACAAAAAGTGGGGAGAAGAGACCTATTTTGACGCCCATTATTATAAGCTGAGCTTGGCGTGATCACACTATTCGGTCTGTACGCAGCGTTTTCCCTGCCGTCACCGAAATAACGGTTTTATTCTCTCTAACAAATCTATCATTTTTGATTGATATCAGGGCGTTCCGGGGACAGGCCCGGCGTCAGTCAACGATAAACTCGCCCCCGTCCCCGAAATTCCAAAAGCCCCGGACGCCGGCGTTTTCGGCGCCCACCTGGAACTGGTACTTGGCGATGCCCAAATCGTTGAATTTCAGGATATTGGCGTTTTCCTTCCAGAGTCTGGCGGTGACGAGGCCGTCCCGGTAGACGATGTTCACCGGCTGCTGGTTCACAGCGGAGGGGCCGGCCTTCACGGCCTCCACACCGGCCCGCACCCAGGCTGGCAGGGAGGAGGCGGAGCGGTCGGACTCCAAAAACAGCTCCAGCTTCCTGTCCTTTGCGCGAATGGCGGCGCGAATGGTGCGCTGCTTCAGGGGCACCTTCTCCGTGGCGTATCCCAGGGGAATCACACCCCACAACTTGTCGCCCTCCCGCAGGGCGGGGGAGACGGAGTCCCTGTCAAAGGTCCCGGCCACCCAGCAGGTGCCCAGCCCCAGGGAGACGGCACGCAGGACAAGGCTCTCCCCCCAATAGCCCAGCATCTCTGCGGCCAGGTCGTCGCCCGGCCCCACCAGCAGCAGCGCCGCGTTCACCTGGCCGGAGAACATGGCCCCCGACAGCTTCACCGCCGGCTTGTCCGGATCTCCCGTACTCACAAGCTGGAGATTCAGGCCGTACCGCTCATTCCCTTCCGAGACGGCATCGGACAGCTCCCCCAGGAGCTTGGGATCCACAAGCCGCTTTTCATAGGAGCGGACAGATATCCTCTTTTCCAGCGCCTCAAATTCCGTCATAACATTCCCTCCCGGGCACACAGACCCCTTATGCTCATTTCCGGCGGCAAAGCCGCAGAGGGCCGCCGGGTTTTCTTAGATAAAATTATACTACTCCCCGGGGCCTTGTCAATGAGAACCCGAGAAAAAATCGGAAAAGGCCCGGCCTTTCGGAGCTTCCCCGGGATTCTGGGAGAAAAGGCAAGATAAATGTTGCAACATTTTCCCTCCGGCGTTATAATGGGCCTGTTCATAAAAATTTCATCAGGAGGTAACCTTTTTATGACGGCATGGTATCTTGTGCTGTGTCTCGTGATCCTCGGCATCGCCTATGTGCTTTTCAATTACATGAAGGTGCGGAAGATGAAGGAGGGGACAGCGGACATGGTGGAGATGGCCGGGATCATCCGGTCAGGGGCCAACACCTTTATGCTCACGGAGTATAAGAGCATCTGCCTTGTCCTGGCGGTGGTGGCCATTCTTTTCACCCTTTTCATTGAGAAAACATCGGGCCTCAGCTTTCTGCTGGGCGGCGCTATGAGTTCCGTGGTCTGCGTCCTGGGAATGAAGAGCGCCACTTACGCCAACGTGCGCACGGCCAACCGGGCGCGGGAGAGCCTGTCCATCGGCGAGACGGTGAAGGTCGCCCTGTGCGGCGGCTCCGTCTCCGGTCTGGCGGTTCAGGCCTTCGGTATGCTGGGCCTCATCCTGATCATGCTCCTTCAGGGCGGCGTGGATCACACCTCCGTGAGCCAGGGACTCATCAAGCTTCAGGGGATGACCTGCAATCCCACGGTCATGCGGGTTTCTACCTACTCTCTGGGCTGCTCCATCGTGGCGATGTTCAACCGCGTCGCCGGCGGAAACTACACAAAGGCGGCGGACATCAGCTCCGACATCCTGGGCAAGATCCGTCACGACCTGCCCGAGGACGACAGCCGCGTGCCCAACACCATCGCCGACTTCATCGGGGACAACGTAAACGATATCGCGGGCAATTGCTCCGACCTGCTGGAGAGCTTTGTCGCCACCATGTCCGCCTCCATTATGATCGCCGTGACGCTTTACTCCGCCAACAGCAGCATGGGCGACGGCATCTTCAACGCCACGGTGCTGTTCCCCATCATCCTGGCCGCCTGCGGCTTTGCCGGGTGCCTGGTGGGCCTGGGGATCGCCAATTTCAAGAAGATGGGGGATAACCCCTCCCACGAGCTGGACATGTCCACATGGATCTCCGCCGGGATCACCGTGATTCTCGGCGGCATTGCCAGCTACCTGATTTTCGGTAAGCTCAGCGCCGATGAGCTTTACGCTGACTTTAAGATCGGCTGGGCCTCCCCCTGGGTCTCCGCCATTATGGGCATCGTCTCCGGCGTGGCCATCGGCGTCATCACGGAGTACTACACCTCCACCGACCACAAGCCCACCCGGGAGCTTGCGGAGATCTGCGAGGAGGGCGAGGCCTTTGTCGTCACAAAGGGTGACGCCATCGGATCCCGCTCCTGCCTGCTGCCCGTCCTCATCATCGCCATCGCCCTTTTGGTGTCCGGCTTCCTCTGCGGCACATACGGCATCGCCATCGCCGCCCTGGGTATGCTGGCCTTTGTGGGCGCCACCGTCTCCATTGACGCCTTCGGCCCCATCGCCGACAACGCCGGCGGTCTGGCGGAGTCCTGCCATCTGGATCCCGATGTCCGGAAGATCACCGACAAGCTGGACGCCGTGGGAAACACCACCGCCGCTATCGGCAAGGGCTTTGCCATCGGCTCCGCCGCCTTCGCCACCGTCTCCCTGATCGTGGCGTATGTGGGCAGCTACTCCGCCGGGCTGACACCCGTGCTGAACTTCGCCTCCTTCACTGTCGTGGCCGGGGGGATTTTGGGCGGCGCGCTGGTGGAGTACTTCTCCGCTATGCTCACCGACAACACCATTGATTCCGCCAAGATTATGGCCGACGAGGGGGACAAGATGATGTCCATCCCCGGCGTCCTGGAGGGCACCGTCAAGCCCGACTACAACAAGATGATCCGCCTGGCGGCCCAGGAGGCCATCCACAAGATGGTCATCCCCTCCGTCATCGCCCTCCTCATCCCGGTGGTGGGCGGCCTCATCTTCGGGGTGGAGTTCGTGGGCGGCATCCTGGTGGGCGCCACCATCGTGGCCATCCCCAGGGCCATCTTCATGGGCAACTCCGGCGGCGCCTTTGACAACGCCAAGAAGTACATCGAGGGGGAGAACATCCCCGGACACGGAAAAGGCTCCTCCGCCCACAAGGCCGCCGTCACCGGCGACACCATTGGCGATACCCGCAAGGACGTGGTGGGCGTGGCGCTGGATATCTTCATTAAGCTCATGTCCACCGTGGCCAACACCCTGGCCCCGGTCATCCGGACGATCACGCTGATCAAGTAATATTTGCCTTTGACGCCGCCCCGAAAACGGGGCGGCGGTTTTATGCCCTCGGAAGGCGCTCCATCGCCGGGTGAGGGAAATCCAGCTCTCTCAATGCGAACGGGGGGCGGCTGGATGTTGACAAGCCGGGAAAAAGGGAATATAATACCTGTTGGCGTAATTTAACCTACTAAATTTTCTAAGGTGATGATACAGATGAATTTCATTTTCATTTCCCCCCAGTTTCCGTCCATCTACTGGAGCTTCTGCGACAGGCTGAAGAGGAACGGCGTCAACGTGCTGGGAATAGGGGACAGCCCCTATGACTCCCTGTCCCAGGGACTCAAGGATTCCCTGACGGAGTACTACCGGGTGGACAATATGGAGGACTACGCCCAGATGTACCGGGCCGTGGCGTTCTTTGCCTTTAAATACGGCAAGATCGACTGGATCGAGTCCAACAACGAGTACTGGCTGGAGCAGGACGCCCGGCTGCGCACCGACTTCAACGTCACCACCGGGGTGAATATCCAGGAGGTTCAGTGCTTTAAGTCCAAGTGGGGCATGAAGGAGTTTTATAAGCGCGCCGGGGTCCCCACCGCCCGGTGCCACCAGGTCACTACAAAGAAGGCGGCCCGGGAATTTATCGGGCTTGTGGGCTACCCCGTGATCGTCAAGCCCGACAACGGCGTGGGCGCCGAGGCTACATACAAGCTGGAGAGCGACGCAGATCTGGACAGCTTCTTCGATAACCTCCCGGCGGTGCCCTATGTGATGGAGGAGTTCATCACCGGGGATATCTTCAGCTATGACGCCATCACGGACTCGAAATGCCAGCCGCTCTTTGAGTCCATGACCGCCTGGCCCCCCTCCATCATGGATATCGTCAACCAGAAGCTGGATCTGGCCTACTATGTGGAGGCCGGTATGCCCGCAAAGCTCAGGAAGCTGGGCCGCGCCACGGCCAAATCCTTCGGCGCCCGCAGCCGCTTTATCCACCTGGAGTTCTTCAAGCTCCGCAAGGCCAAGGAGGGCCTTGGAAAGGTGGGGGATTTTGTGGGGCTGGAGGTGAACATGCGTCCCGCCGGCAGCTACACCCCGGACATGATGAACTACGCCCATTCCACGGACGTTTACGAGATCTGGGCGGAGATGGTGGCCTACGATGAGCGGCGCCTCCCCGAGAGCGGGGACGACCACTTCTGCGTCACCGCCGACCGGCGCGACATCTACAGCTACGTCCACACAAACGACCAGATCTTTGAGAAATACGGCGGCCAGATCGTCAAGTATGAGCGGCTGCCCGCCCTCTGGGAGGATCAGATGGGGAACGAGACCTTCATCGCCAACGTCCCGGATGTAAAGGCCGCCAAAGAGTTTATCAAATTCGTGACCACAAAAACCAAATAAGAGGAAATTCAGGAGCAGACGATCATGGATGTGCGTTATTTCAAAGAGTGGAGCCGTGAGCTTGACCGGGACATGGAGTTTAAGGTCTACGGCGACAAGGGGAAGCTTTGCTTCGCCTTCCCGCCTCAGAACGGGCGTTTCTGGGATTTTGAGAACTTTGGCATGGTGGAGTGTATGCGCCCCTGGATCGACGAGGGGCGGGTCATGCTTGTGTGCGCCGACGGCATAGATATGGAGAGCTGGTCGGCCAAAAACGACTCTCCCCGTCACCGCATCGAGATGCAGGAGAAGTGGTTCCGCTACATCACGCTGGAGCTGTACCCCCGCGCCCGGGATCTGGGGGACGTGCACGGCAAGGGGATGCTCACCGGCTGTTCGATGGGCGCCGTCCACTCCGGGATCTTTTTCTTCCGCCGTCCGGATCTCTTTGACACGGTGGTGGCCCTCAGCGGCACATACAACGCCAACGACTTTATCCCGGGGTATATGGACGATCTGATTTACGACAACTCCCCGGTGTATTTCCTGCCCAACATGCCCTTTGATCACCCGTACATGGAGCTTTACCGACAGTCGCAGCTGATTTTCTGCGTGGGGCAGGGCGCCTGGGAGGATGAGCTGCTGGCCGGCACGCGGGCCTTGGACGCCGTATGCCGGGAAAAGGCCATCCCCGCCTGGTTTGACTACTGGGGCTTCGATGTGAACCACGACTGGTGCTGGTGGCAAAAGCAGCTGCCGTACTTCATGGGGAAGCTGGAGCTTTGACGCAAAAAAAAGCACCGAACGGGGTTCGTCCGGTGCTTTTTTGCCTTGAGGGAGAAGATATGCGGCAGGGCGGGGGAGTAGCGCCCGATATACGGCACGCCGTCCAGCGTGACGCAGTCCTGATTCACCCAGCGGCACACCTGCCGGGAGCCGGGCGCGAATTTCTCCAGGAAAAGCCCGATCCTGGCAAAGTCGTCGTTCTCCTCGCCGGGAAGATGGTTTCCGCAGCCAACAAGCAGGAGCTTCCCGTACCCCCGCAGGAAAAAGCCCTTTTCTTCGTCCTCCACGGCGGTATAGCCGATCTCCGGCCCACCCTCCACGGCCACAACGCTCTCCCGTGTCTGGTGCATCTTCATGAAATACAGCCCGCGCCTGTCAAGGAAGGGGAAGTGGCTGGCGATGACAATGGTTTTTGCCCGGACGCTTCCTCCGTCGGTGTAGGCCGTCATGTCCTTCACCCGCCGGACTACGCTGTTTTCATAGATCGTAAGCCCGGAGGCCATGCCGTAGAGGTATTTCAGCGGGTGGAACTGGGCCATATCCGGGAAGATCACCGCCCCCACGGCCCCGGTGTTTGCCGGGAAGTCCCGGGAGAAATACGCCGGGAACCCCAAGGATTTCACGGTCTCCGCCTCCCGGATGAGCTTCTCCTTATCCCGGGTGGAGTAGATGACCGAGGGCCGCCGCTCAAAGTCGCAGTCCACGCCCTGGGCCGTTCGGGCGATCTCCTCCACGGCCTCCAAATTGGCATCCAGGTACGCCTTGGCCCTGTCGCGCCCCAGATCATCCAGAAGCCGGGAATACGGGGTGCTGTGCTGGGCCGACACCACCGCCGTTGTCCCGGATGTGACGCCCATGCCGATCCGCCCCGCCTCCACCACGGCGCACAGAACGCCGCGTGACGAAAGCTCCCGGGCGATAAGGATCCCCGCCATACCTCCGCCGATAACAAGCACATCTGTCTGTGTGTCGCCCACCAGCGCCGGATATTCTGTGGGGCTCACGCCCCGTGTCCAGATCGTATCCATCCTTTGCCTCCCACGTTTTCTTCTATTATGCCCGGTGTGGGAGGTACTTATTTCCGATTGGAGGGTTTTCTTTGCCGGATCTCTTTTCCGCCTGCATCTGCGGGCTGCCCCTCTCCTGCGGGCTTGAGGGGGGCCAGATCGTCGCCCTGCGCTTCGGGGCAGGGGAGAACAGTCCCCGGCCAAGCCCGGCCTCCCTGGCCCTGTTGGAGCGCTTACGCGGGGAGATAGGGGAGTACCTTGCCGGAGGGCGGCGAAGCTTTGACCTGCCCGTCCGTCTGGCCGGGACTCCCTTTCAGAAGCAGGTGTGGCGCGCCCTTATGCGCATCCCCTACGGGGAGACCAGGACATATGGGGAAATCGCGAAAATCATCGGCCGTCCCGGGGCCGCCCGCGCCGTGGGGTCGGCCTGTCACCGCAACCCCGTCGTGCTGCTGATCCCCTGCCATCGGGTGGTGGGTTCCGGGGGCGACCTCACCGGCTTTGCCGGCGGGATCCCCGTGAAGGCCCGCCTTCTGGCCCTGGAGGGGTCCTGCGGATGCGCGGTTCAGCCGAAAGGGTAATAGAAAAAAACTCAACTTCTATTTTTTCGGTGATCAGAAAAATTAGCCGCACGTTCCCCTTTGTCGAAAAAGCCCTGCGGGCTTTTTCGACAGGCTAAAAAAATCCGGAGCTTGAAGCTCCGGATTTTTTATAAATCAATTCACTGGGATTCTGTTCCCGTGTCCTGGGGATTGCTCCCGGTCTCGGAGCCTCCCTGGGCATTTCCGCCGTTTTGCGGGGGGAGGACGACCCAGGCGTTGGGAAGCGTCCGTCCGCCGGACATGGGGCTGGAGGACTTGGTGATCATCTTGCCCATGTAGGTCATGGAGGAGCTGGAGCCGCCGTCCAGGTTGATGGCGTTATAGCAGTCGTAATTCAGCATGATCTTGGCGCAGGTCTCCACCGACGCGCCAAGGCCCGTGGTGACGCTCCGTCCCTCGATGATCAGCAGGAGAATGGAGCCGTCCCTGGCCTGGCCGAAGCAGGTGCGCGGCTGCTTGGACATATACGACCTGTTCACATGGAGTTCCCCGTTCAGGACAATGATGGGCTGGAATTCCACGGCGTAGCGAAGCTGGGAGTAATCCAGATCATAGCCCAGCCTCAGATTGCCCTCCCAGTCCAGGGCGCAGGCCTGATATGTGCCGCCGTCCGACTCGTGGAGAAGCTCCCCCTCACAGATCAGCAGGCCCTCAACGATATTCCCGCGGCCCTTGCCCTCGGGATCCAAAAAGCCGCCGGCGTTTACCCCCAGAACGGCGCCCTCCTGCTCGCAAAGCTCCGTCACGGTGGAGCCCTTGTTAGTGCGCTTGTTCAGGGCCAGCTTCACCCGGGTGGGATCCCGGACAATGGCGAGCTTGCCGGTGAAATCGCTGTTCTTGTAGTAGAGGATAAGCAGCTGATTGGGCATGTCAATGGCCCAGACCTGATCCCCGGCCGTAGTCAGGATCCCCATGTCCACGATATCGCTGATCTGCAGATCGTGAAAATCCGTGATCTCATCCGGGATCGTCTCCGGGTCGATCTCCGGGAACATAGCCAGCATGGCCTCGATCCCCGTGGGGTCCACAGGCTCCGGCGGCTCATCCGGTTTTCCCGGCTTATCGCTGATGGAGGGTCTGTCGGGAATGACCGGAACGCTGGGCTCGTCGGACTTATCCGGCGGGAGGTCGCTGGAGGGAGTCATGTTCTCCTCCAGCTGCTTATTGTATTTGTCCATCACCTGGTCGATCACGTCGCCGGGGATGAAGGAGGTGGCCAGCCAGTGGTGGTGGAGGGTACTCATGGCGGTCTGGATATACATCTCCCTCAGGTCCCGGATAAAGGGGATCTGGGAGTACACCGCCGTCAGATACCCGGCAACGCCGATGACAAGAACACACGCCAGGGCAATCAGCCATTTTCGCGCTCTGCTCTTCTTATTGCGCGGCTTCTTTGCCGTGTGCGCCCCTGTGGAGCCGCCAAACACGATTGAGTTTTTCGTTTCTCTCTCCATAGCGCTCATTTTAGCAAAGTCAGTGGAATTATGCAACATGAATTCTCCATTTTTGCCGTTTCATAACATAAATTTAACAATTGTATACCACCAAAAACCCCTGTTGCAAAAGGGCCTTTTGTGGGGTATAATAGACCCGCTGCAAGCGATCATGGCACGGAGGATATATCCAAAATGTTTGAGCTGATAAAAACAGAGGGCCGCGCCCGCCGGGGGCGCTTTACCACGCCCCACGGCACGGTGGAGACGCCTGTCTTTATGAATGTGGGCACCCAGGCCGCCATCAAGGGCGGACTGGAGGCCGGGGATCTGGCAAAAATCGGCTGTCAGATCGAGCTGTCCAACACCTACCACCTCCATCTGCGCCCGGGGGATACGCTGATCCGGGAGCTGGGGGGACTCCATCAGTTTATGAAGTGGAGCGGCCCAATACTCACCGACTCCGGCGGCTTCCAGATCTTTTCACTGGCCAGGCTCCGGAAGATCACGGAGGAGGGCACCGCCTTCAACTCCCACATCGACGGGCGGCGGGTTTTTATGTCCCCGGAGGACAGCATCCGGATCCAGTCGAATCTCGGCTCCGATATCGCCATGTCCTTTGACGAGTGCATCGGCCTTCCCGCCCCCTATGAGTACGTCAAGGCGTCGGCTGAGCGTACATACCGCTGGCTTGTGCGCTGTAAGGCGGAGCTTTCCCGGCTCAACGCCCTGGAGGACACGGTAAACCCGGGGCAGGTTCTCTTCGGCATCAACCAGGGCGCCACCTACGCGGATATCCGGACACGGCACATGGACGCCATCGCCCAGTTGGATCTGCCCGGCTACGCCATCGGCGGGCTGGCCGTGGGGGAGAGTACCCAGGAGATGTACGACACCATCGACGCCACCGAGGAGCATATGCCCAAGGACAAGCCCCGGTATCTTATGGGCGTGGGCACGCCGGTGAATATTCTGGAGGCCGTCTACCGGGGCATCGACTTTTTCGACTGCGTTATGCCCGCCAGGAACGGCCGCCACGGCCACCTTTTCACCTGGGACGGCATTATCAACATCAAAAATGAGCGGTACGCCCGGGACACCGCCCCGCTGGACGCCTCCTGCGGCTGTCCTGTGTGCAGGACGCACTCCAGGGCCTATCTGCGCCACCTCTTTGTCTCCGGCGAGATCCTGGGCCTGCGTCTGGCCGTGATGCACAACCTGTGGTTCTATAACGACCTTATGGCCCGCATCCGCCAGGCCCTTGACGGCGGGACCTTCGGGACATTTTACGCCCAATACCGCCAGATCCTCGGTAGAAGAATATGACAGCGGCGGAAAAATATTCTTGCATTTGGCATCAAAGGAGTTTATAATAGGAATACTTGCATATAAACTGTTATTTTGGAGGTAACGCAATGTTTTCAAAAGATAAAAGGGCAATTTTCCGTCTCGCCTGCCTTGTCCTGAGCGCGGTGGTTCTTGTCGTGGCCCTCGCCGGCTGCGTACCCGTCTCCCCCGGTGACGGCACGGCCACCGGCGACGGTACGGCTGCGGAGGGCGGCACTTCCGGCGGCGGAATGCTTGGCATCGGCACAATGGTCATCTACCTTGTGGTCATCGTTCTGGTCTTCTACTTCTTCATGATCCGCCCGGAAAAGAAGCGCAAGAAGAAGGCCGAGGAAATGCGCAACTCCCTGTCCGTCGGCGACAATATCACCACCATCGGCGGCATGGTTGGCAAGATCGTGAACGTCTCCGACAATTTCATCACCTTTGAGACCGGCGAAGACCGGGTCCGCATCAAGATCGCCAAGTGGGGCATCTCCTCCACGGGCAAGGACACCACCGAGTCCGAGGACAGGCCCGCAGGCGAAGGCGAGGCCTAAAATTCAGTCATCGTTGTCCCTCCTTTTGCATAAGCCTTACCAGGGCTTGTTTAAAAGGAGGGATTTTCTATGCCCAAAACGGATATACGCGCAAACCCCGGCAGATTTGCCCTGGGCTGTATCCTGGGGGCGGCCGTGACGCTGCTCCTCACCGTCCCGCTACTGGCCGTTCCCTCGGCTATGATCGCCGCGGGGAGCGTAGGGGAGGAGGGGGGCGTCTCCCTGGCGGCCGCCGCGGCCTTCGTCGCCTCCTGCGCCGGAGCCATGACGGCCAGGATCAAAAATAGGGGCGCCGCTCTGCTCTCCGGTGTTGTCAGCGGCCTTATCGCCGCGGCCACTCGGATGCTGGTGTCGCTCCTGTCCGGCTCCGCCCTGGACGGCGGCGATCTGGTCATCTGCCTCGCCATCCTGGCCGGGGGCCTTATCACAGGCGCCGTGCGGTTCGGGAAAAGGAGGCGCCGCAGATAAAATTTGGCATTTTGACACGCCCCTTGATTACAAAATGTAATCAAGGGGCAAAGTTAACATAAGGAACAGACGATAACCAATATCTTGTGTTGTTATGATTCCGGCAATCTAAATATAGCGGATTTGCAGGCACTTTTGCGCAGCGAGACAGCCCTCCCGGAACATAGTTTACATAATACTGTTAACATAATTTATGTGCATAATTCACAAAATTTAGATTTTCACTTGATTATTTAATTTTGATGGTTTATTATATAAGAACCTACCAAAAAGGGGAATTGGCATCATTCGCGCCGCGGGTGAATAGACTCTTACGGGTGAATGATGTATGAACAAAAGAAAGCTTTTTACGGGGGCCTCCGCGCTGTCTCCCACGCGCCTGCCGGCCTTTACCGTCTGCGCCGCCTTCTTTCTGATTGGCGTCCTGGCGGGTACGGCGGCCTCCGGGCCGTATGCGGACGGCGGCGGGGCGGACGGGTACGTCTCCGGATTCTCCGCGGCCCTCAGCTCCGGCTCTCTGGATTGGAGCGCCGCCGGCATCTTTTTTAAGCTCTCCCTGTATCATGCGTCGGCGTTCCTTCTGGGCTTCTCCATGCTGGGTGTGGCGCTGATCCCCCTGGTCTGCCTCATCCGCGGCTTTACCCTGGCCTTCAGCCTGGCGGTTCTGGCAAGGCTCGGCTCCTTTTCCGGCGCGGCGGCAGGGTGCCTGCTGGTGGGCGTTCCCGCCCTTGTGGCGGTTCCGCTCCTTTTTCTGATCGCCTCCGACGCTCTGGGCGCCAGCTTTTCTCTCCTCCGCGCCTGTCTGACCCATTCTCCGGTTCAGGCGGAGTGCTGCTCCGGCAGCTCCTTTATCCGATTTTTCGCAGCTTTGATCCTGCTTTTTCTCCTATCACTTGGGGAGCGCGCCCTTGTCACCAGCGGCGTCATTGATTTCTCCCTCCCTTAAACGAAAGAAGGTGGCCATGTGCCTGAAGAGAGCTATATCGGGTTTTTTGAACAATATCTCCGGGATGAGAAGCATGTGTCCACCAATACCTATATGTCCTACGTCAGGGATGTGAAGCAGTTTTCTGAATATCTGGATAAGAACATGGAGGTCCCCCTGGAAAACGCGGATCGCGACATCATCTCCGGTTACATAGCCTGGCTTCAGGGGGCGGGGAAATCCCCGGCCACCCTGTCCAGAACCCTGGCTTCTCTCAAAAATTTCTACAACTTCCTGCTCGCCCGGGGCTTTGCGGACGCAAATCCCGTCCACGATATCTCCGTGGAGAAGGCGGAGAAGAAGCTCCCCCAGATCCTCACCAGCGCCGAGGTGGAGCTGCTCCTGGATCAGCCCAAGTGTACGGATATGAAGGGCTACCGCGACCGCGCCATGCTGGAGCTGCTGTACGCCACGGGCATCCGGGTCAGCGAGCTGATCAGCCTCAACATTGACGATGTGAAGCTCTCCGCCGGGATCATCAAATGCACCACCCACGGCAAGGAGCGGTATATCCCCATGTACAGCGCGGCCATCCGGGCGGTTTCCGACTACATCAACCTTGTGCGCGGTCAGATGATCGCCGATCCCGCCGAGCAGGCGCTTTTCGTGAATGTGAACGGCGAGCGCATGACCCGCCAGGGCTTCTGGAAGGTTCTGAAGCACTACCAGGAGACGGCCAAGATCAACAAGGACATCACCCCCCACACCCTTCGCCACTCCTTTGCGGCCCACCTTTTGGAGAACGGCGCCGACATCCGCTCCATTCAGGAGATGCTGGGTCACGCCGATATCTCCTCCACCCAGATCTACACGCAGGTGGTCAAGAAACAGCTGAAGGATGTGTACAACAAGGCCCACCCCCGGGCCTGACGGGATTCCCTTATTTTGAAAACGTCAACAAATCAGTTGCTCCTTAATAAAAGAATCGCCCCGGCCGAAGGAAAACGGCCGGGGCGATTCAATTTGATTTGACTGCTATGATTCCCGGGGCGGGGAGGGGGTCACTTTGTGAATTTCAGGCTGATATCCAGGGCCGTCACCGAGTGGGTCAGGGCGCCGATGGAGATATACTTGACGCCCGTTTCCGCCACGGCCCGCAGGTCCCGCTCGCCCATGTTGCCGCTGGCCTCCGTGAGGGCCCGGCCCGCAATGAGCCGGACGCACTCTGCCATATCCTCAATGGACATGTTGTCCAGCATGATGATATCGGCCCCGGCCTCTAAGGCCTGCCGCACCTGCCCGATGGTCTCCGTCTCGATCTCCACCCGCAGGGTGTGGGGCGCGTTATTCCGCACAGCGCCGATGGCCTGGGGGATGCCCCCCGCCGCCACGATGTGGTTGTCCTTGATCAGGACGCCGTCCGCCAGGTTGAACCTGTGGTTCCTGCCGCCCCCGGCCTTCACGGCGTACTTCTCCAGCACCCGGAGGCCCGGCGTCATCTTCCTGGTGTCCACGATCACGGCGCCCGTGCCCGCCACGGCCTCCACGGCGCGGCGCGTGGCTGTGGCCACACCGGACATGTGCTGGACGAGATTCAGCGCCACCCGCTCGCCGTACAGCACGCTGCGGGAGGGGCCGGAGATCCTGGCGATCTCCTGTCCCTTTTTCACCGGGTCGCCATCGGATACAAGAGGCGTGACGCTCACCTGCCCGTCCACAAGGGCAAAGACCCGGCGCAGGATCTCCACCCCGCAGAAGACGCCGTCCATCTTCGCCACAAAGTGCCCCTCCGACCAGGCGCCGGCGGGGATACAGCTGTCGGTGGTGATGTCTCCTGTGCCCAGATCCTCCGCCAGCGCGTCGGTGATCAGCTTGTCGATTCCCAGATAGTTCATAGTCAAACCCTCTCAATTCTCCCGGTAGTGGGCGCCAATGCTCTCGCGCCTGGCCAGCGCCGACAGGATAACGGACTCGGAGATAATGGCCAGGCTCAGATCCTCGTCGTACTCCTTGGCAGGGGAGAAGCCCGCCATCAGCAGATCCAGGATCTTTCGCATCTCCCGCAGGGCCGTCTCCAGTCCGTCCTTGGTGCGGATCACAAAGCAATACCGGCTCATGATCCCCTGCATCTTCTCCCGCAAGGCCCTGAAGTCGATGTCCAGCGCGGGCCTGACAGGCAGATCGGGCCACAGCTCCCGGCTGGTGGACAGGGCAGGGGAGAAGGAGCCGTTGATGTCCTCCGCCGCACGTCTGCCAAAGACCAGGCACTCCAGCATGGAGTTGGAGGCCAGCCGGTTGGCCCCGTGGACGCCGGTGGAGGCCGTCTCCCCGCAGGCATACAGGCCGTGAACGGCCGTCCTGGCGTACAGATCCGTCTTGACGCCGCCCATCATATAGTGGTGGACCGGGCAGACGGGGATAAAGTCATGGGCGATGTTGATCCCACGCCGCAGGCACTCGTTGTAGATGGTGGGGAACCGGTGCGCCAGCTCCTCCTCGGGCTGGGAGGTGATATCGATATAGACGTGGCTCTCGCCGGAGCGCCGCATCTCGTTGTAGATCCCCCGGGCCACGATGTCCCTGGGGGCCAGCTCCGCCAGCTCGTGCTTGCCCACCATGAACCTCTCGCCCCTGGCGTTTTTCAAAAGGCCCCCCTCGCCCCGGACGGACTCGGAGATGAGGAACGCCCGGCTCTCCCTGTCCGGCGACCAGAGGCCCGTGGGGTGGAACTGGATAAACTCCATGCCGCGAAGCTCCGCCCCCGCCCGGATGGCGGCGGCGAGGCCGTCGCCTGTGGCCACCGCCGGGTTGGTGCTTGTCTGAAAGACCTGCCCGATGCCGCCGGTGCAGAGGACGAGATGGCGCGTCGCCACCGTCTCATACTGCCCGTCGTCATCCTTCACCAAAAGCCCGGAGACGCCCTTATCGTCGGTGAGGACGTCCACAAAGAAGGTGTTGTCCCGGAAGATAATGTTGTCCCTCTGGGAGGCGATGTACGCCAGCGTCTTTACCGTCTCCCGCCCCGTGGCATCGCCCCCGGCGTGGAGGATGCGGTTCTTGTGATGGCCGCCCTCCCGGGTCCTGTCCAGCTCCCCGTTCTCCGTCAGGTCAAAGGGCACGTTCATCTTGATCAATGTGCGGATATCCATCGGCCCCTCGTCCACCAGGACGTGGACAGCCGCCTCGTCGCACAGGCCCGCCCCGGCCACCAGCGTGTCCCGGAAGTGAAGCTCCGGATCATCGTCCGGGGCCGTCACCGCGGCGATTCCCCCCTGGGCCAGCCAGGAATTGGAGATATCTATGGTCTCCTTGGCAAAAACGCAGCAGGTGAGGGAAGGGGAGAGGTTCAGGGCACAGTAAAGCCCCGCGATCCCGGCCCCCACGATCACCACGTCATAGTTAGAATGTCTCGTCGGCCTCACGGAGCCGTCAATTGCGTAACGCATAGCCAGCCTTCTTTCGTACTCGAAAGGGTTTTGACCTATTATAACAGTACATTCTCAAATAAGCAACCGCAAAAGTCCCGAATTTTTTCCTGTCAGACCATATTTTCCTCTCGAAAACAACAACCCGCCGCAGTTCCCTGCGGCGGGTGGGCCGGTTTGTTAAAAAATGTGATTTCATTTTTTTGCGGCGACATGCGCGTCGGAATAATTCCCCTTTGTCACGCAAGTATGTGCCCTTTTATTCCGGCCTGTAGCCGTCCAATATCTCTAAAATGCTCTGCCGGTTCAGATTCCCGCCCAGGACGCGGCCGTCCGGCTCAAAGCTGATGGCGCGTATGTCCCGGGGATCCTGCTCATAGGGGTTGGGAGGGGGAGAGGCCGGGTCAAAATAATCCGCCAGATTCTTCAGGGCGTTCCCCTCCGGGAAGATGACGTTCCCCTCCCAAACGGGAATTTCCAGATCCGCAAACTCCCGCAGCACGGCACGGGTCTTCTGATTATACGGGTTTTCGTCCTCCCGGGCCACCAGCCACGCGGGGCTAAGCCCCACCGGCACGCCAAAGGCCCGGAGGCGTCTTGCGAAAAACTTCACCGGGCCTAAGGGGATCGACTCCTGGTGGAAGGCGTCCACGGAGAGGAGGATCTTGTTGACACCGCTCTCCGCCAGCGTACCGGCGACGGCGCTGATCCGGTCTGCGTTCCTGCTGAAAAAGCCGTTGGTGATAAGTTCCCGTCTGGGGATCCCCGCGTCCCTGCCGGCCCTGAAAATGGCGCAGGCTGCGTCGGGGTAGAGCAGAGGCTCCCCGCCGAAAACCATCATCGATCTAATGGGCCAGCGCCCGGCCACGTCCCTTATGGCCCTCACCGCGAGGGCCGCGTCCAGGCATCCGGAGGATCCGGTGTGATCCCCCTGGGAGCAGTGCCTGCACCTGCCGGTGCAGGCCTTTGTCAGGACAAATTCAAGCCGCGAGAGATTTTTGACAAACTCGTTCATACCCTCCGGTTCCTTTCGTAAAGCATCTTTGTCTGATAGGCGAAAAGTTATTCCTCCTCGTCCTCCTGGCCGTCCCGTTCTCTGGCCGCGGGCTTTTTGTGCCCGGCGAGAGGGGAGAGCTGCGCGGCCTCCCGCAGGCCGGCGTTCTCCACATGGGTGTAGATCTCCGTGGTGTTCAGATGCTCGTGGCCCAACAGCTCCTGGAGCGTCCGCACATCCACGCCGGAGTGGAGCATCAGCGTGGCCGCCGTGTGGCGGAGCTTGTGGGCCGAGTATTTCGTCTCGTCCAGGCCCGCCTCGCCCAGGTGCTTTTTCACCAGGGCGTGGACGGTGGATTTGCTGATCCGCTCCCGTCTGGAGGAGAGGAAAAGCGCCCTCTCGCTTAGGGGCGCAACGGTTTTCCGCACTTTCAGGTAATCGTTGATGGCCTCCGCCACGGCGTCGTTTATGTAAACCACGCGCTCCTTGTTGCCCTTGCCCAGCACCCGGAGGTGGTCGGCGCGCACATCTGTTAGATTGAGTCCAACTAATTCGGAGATCCGCAGGCCGCAGTTTAAAAAGATTGTCAGGATGCAGTAATCTCTCTCCTTATTTTTTCCATCCACGCTGTCCAAAAGGCGCTGGGATTCGCTGAGGGACAGGTATCGGGGCAGGGATTTCATGATCTTGGGGGAGTCTAAGTCCTGAATGGGGTTCGCCTCCAGTTGGTGTGTCTTCAGCGTGAGATACTTATAAAAGGAGCGGATGGTAGAAACCTTCCTGGCGCGGGAGGCGGAATTCAGGCCGTACTCCGGCTCGCTGGCGTTTTGATTTTTCACCCGGTCGCGGGACATGTAGCCCAGGTAATCGTAGACGTCCGACAGGGTAACGCTGCGTACAAAATCCAAATCAATGTCGGAAATGGAAATGGTCTCAAGATCGGTATTTCTGGGCAGTCCGGATTTGATCAGCTTCATATAGCGGAAAAAGGTGCGCAGATCCAGATAATACTCGTCCACGGTTTTCCGCGAGTGTCCTACGATATTCTCGTGATAATTGAGAAAGCTCCTGATGATCTCCGGGGCCTCGGTGCGATAGTCCATGAAAAAGATCTCCTTTGTAAAAGGGAAGTGGCAAAACCAGTATACCACACCCCTCCGAAAAAATCCACACACAATTGAACAAAATAAAAATTTTGTTCAATGTGGGGGAGGGAAAAACAGGGGAAGGGCCGGAAACGCCCTTTGCGCATGTTTTCCCGCAGGCCCCTCTCGGGGCTTCTCAGTTGGCCAACAGCAGCTCCATCGCCTCGCGGATGTTTTTCACCTCGTAAACGGTGAGACCGGACGGCGCCGTCAGGCTGTTCCGGCGCAGCTTCGGGATCAGCGCCTTTTTAAATCCGTGCCGGGCGATCTCTGAAAGCCGAAGCTCAAGCTGCGACGCGGCCCGAAGCTCACCGGTAAGTCCCACCTCGCCGATGGCCACCAGGTCGTCCGGGATCGGTATATCCCTGTAGCTTGACGCCATTGCCAACACCGCCGCCAGGTCGGCGGCCGGCTCGTTGATGTACAGCCCGCCGATCACGTTGATATATGCGTCCGCCCCGCCGATCCGAAGCCCGCCGCGCTTTTCCAGTACGGCCAGCAAGAGCATGGCACGGCTGTAATCCAAGCCGTTGGAGGTGCGTCTGGGCACATTAAAGCTCGTGGCCGTCAGCAGCGCCTGGATCTCCGCCAGGACAGGCCTGGAACCCTCCATGACGCAGGTGACGCATGTCCCTGGGGTGTTCTGGGGCCGCCCGGACAGCAGCAACTCCGAGGGATTAGGCACCTCAACAAGCCCCCGCTGGGCCATCTCAAAGACGCCGATCTCGTTGGTGGAGCCGAAACGGTTCTTAGCCGCCCGTAAAATGCGGTAGCTGGCGGACTCGTCGCCCTCAAAATACAGCACGCAGTCCACCATATGCTCCAGAACCTTCGGCCCGGCTATGGCGCCCTCCTTGTTCACATGGCCGATGACAAAGACGGTGATCCCGGTGTTCTTGGCAAGCCGCATCAGCGTCATTGTACACTCCTTGACCTGTCCCACGCTGCCGGGGGCGCTTGTCAGCTCCGCGGAAAACAGCGTCTGGATGGAGTCAACGATGAGCATCTCCGGCTTTACCGCGTCCGTGGCGCTGAGGATCTCGCCCATATCCGTCTCGGACAAAATCAGCAGATTCGGCGTGTTGACCCCCAGCCTTTGGGCGCGCATTTTCAGCTGCCGCTGGGATTCCTCGCCGGTGACATACAGGATCTTATGATCCTCACCGATATACTGACAAATTTGCAGCAACAAGGTGGATTTCCCGATGCCGGGGGCGCCGCCCACAAGAACCAGCGAACCCTCCACGGCTCCGCCGCCCAGGACGCGATCCAGCTCCCCCATGCCGGTTTCAAAGCGGATTTCTTCCGTTATGTCAACCTCATCCAGCGTCACGGGCCGCTGACCGTGCCCCTTGGCGCCGCCGGATGACGGCATCCGCTCCTCCCGGGAAAAGGTCTGCTCCACAATGGAATTCCAGGCCCCGCAGGCGCTGCACTGTCCGCTCCACTTGGGAAACTCATTGCCGCACTCGGTGCAGTAGAAGGTCTTCTTCTGTTTCATCTCTCTGTCCTCCACATTATGTTAACATAATGTTAACATAAATCGGTCATAAGAATTATGTTAACTATGAAATGTTATGTTAACAATTATGATTATGTAAACTTGTCTATAAAACCGATAAATTGCCGTTTACCGGCCCATAACCGAACAATAGCCGCCCAAAATCACGCAAACCAGGTCAAGCTGGTAGGAATCCTGCTCAATTTTCATGGAGTCGGCGGGGTTTGACAAAAACGCGCACTCCACCAGGATGCCGGGACAGGTGATGTTGTTCATAAGGTAGATATCCTTGCTGATTTTTACGGCATTCTTCCTGTTTCCCGGGGCAAAATACCGCATTTCCGCCTGAATCTGGTCAGAAACCGCCTTACTTTGCTCCTCGTCCGTATAAAAAACCTGACAGCCGCTGGGGCCGGATGTTGTGTACTTATTTTGGTGAATACTGATCAAAAATGCGTCTTTTTCCTGATTTATCAACGAAACGCGTTGTTTTGTGTCCCAAACCTTCCGGGAATGGACATTTTTCAGCTCCTCCGGGTATGCTATCTCCTGGGAATCCCGTGTCATTTTTGTAGAAAGTCCATAAAATGAGGCTAAGATTTGGAGCTTTTGGGACACTTTCAGGTTCAGCTCGCTCTCTTTTTGTCCGGTTAAGGAGACGGCTCCCCCGTCCTCCCCGCCGTGTCCGGCGTCGATGAAAAGCACCCTCCCCGCCGACGGCCCCACATCTGTCAGAGTTGTTTCGCGTGAAACATTCTGATTTTCCCGGATCACCCGGGAAAAAACGAGAATAAACGCCGCTAAAGTGATCATAAAGATGATAAAAATCGCCAAAAACGTGTTTGCCGCATAGCTTTTTTTCATAAAAGCCCCTCCCCTCTCCGGGAAAAAATATTCCGGCGGGGCCGCTTTTATACTGATTATAGCACATGATTTGAAAAAATCACTAATTTTTGTTGGATTCCTTTTATTTTATCGTGACTTTAAAGATTTACAAACGTGGCAAAAATCACTAAAATAGGTGTTTATAGAACCTCATTTCGGAGGGATTGGGCATGTTTATTCTGTTTTTTGCTGTGTGGATTTTATTAAACGGGCGGTTTACTCTGGAGACGGCGCTGTTTGGGGCGGTGATCTCCCTGCTGCTCTACCTGTTCTGCTGCCGCTTCATGCACTACTCCCTGGCCCGGGATTTGGAGACCGCAAAGCGCCTCCCCCGGCTGATTTCTCTCTTTTTTGTGCTGGTTTGGGAGATCATGAAGGCGGGATTTGCCCTTCTCCCCTACATTTACGGCGGAAAAAAGCCGGATCCGGCGGTGGTGCGCTTCAAAACGAACATTCAGAGCGACACGGGCAGGGTCTTCCTGGCAAACTGCATCACCATGACGCCGGGGACCATCACCGGGAGCCTGAAGGAATCGGAGTATTTAGTCCACTGCCTTGACCGGTCGATGGGTCAGGGACTGGAGGACGGGGTTTTCGTCAAGAAGATTTTGAGATGGGAGGAAAAGTGATGGATCCTATGAAGGTTCTGGCTCCCCATGTGCTGACGGTGGCCATGATCATCCTGGCCGGCGCCGCCGTCATCACACTGTTTCGCACGTTTATCGGCCCGAGAATGTCAGACCGGGTCATCGGGGTCAATATGATCGGGACGCAGTCCATATGCCTGATCGCCTGCCTCGTTCTGCGGCTGCGGGAGGACTGGCTGGTGGACATCGCCATCGTCTACGCCATGTTCAGCTTTTTGGCGGTGGCGGTGCTGACGAAGATGGATATCGGGGTCTATCAGTGCTGGCGGGAGGATCAGAAAAAGAGCCGGGAGCGCTCCCGGGAACACACCCAGGCCCTGCGGAAGGCCCACGCGGCCCGGGGCGGGGACACAAAGGAGGTTCGGTGATGGTCTGGCAGTGGATAAGATTTATCCTGGGCACCGGCTTTCTGGCCTTCGGGGTGTTCTTCATCGTGTCCTCCGTTGTGGGTAATTTCAAGTTCAAATTTGCCTTAAACCGGATGCACTCGGCGGCGCTGGGGGACACACTGGGGCTGTTGGGCATCGTTTTGGGGATGTGCTTCTACCACGGGGTGAACGTGACCACGGTGAAGCTCCTTTTGATCGTGGCGCTGGTGTGGATCACAAGCCCGGTGGCCAGTCACCTGCTGATGCTCATGGAGTTTACCTCCGGCCGTCTCAGCCGCGAAAGCCACGAGGAGACCTCCGACGAGGAGGGGCTGGAGCATTACAGTGTGGACATGAACCGGGGCGCCATGCGCCCGGAAAAGGAGGAGGACGAAAAATGACGCTGTTTGACGGAATTTTGCTGGCGTTTTTGCTGATCTGCGCGGTCTCCGTCTCGGTGACGAGGAATCTATTGGCGTCTGTCATCATTTTCATGGGCTTTTCGCTGATCATGAGCGTCATCTGGCTGACGCTGGAGGCGCCGGATCTGGCCATCACCGAGGCGGCTGTCGGCGCGGGCGTGACGGGGCTTCTGTTCTTCGCCACGCTGAAAAAGATCCACGCCATCAAGGCGGAAAACGGCAAGCCTGACAGCGGGGCGCCTGAGGAGGACGGGAACAGGGATGAAAAATAATTCCTTTCGGGAGAAGCTGCGCCGCTTTGTGGACTACGGCAGCTTCCGGGAGGAGGAGCTGAAGCTCCCCCGCTCCCCGGAGACGCTGGACACGGACAATCCGGAAAACCGGTGGCTCACCACGGTGCAAAATTCCGAAAAGCCCGTCCGGGCAAGGCTCGCCAAGTGGTTCACCCACCGGGGCGTTCAGGTGTTCGACAATCTCTACCGCGTGGCGGCGGTGTTCATCTGCCTGACACTTATCAGCCTTCTGCTGTCCGTGGTCAGCTTCCTCCCCCGGTTTGGCGGGGCGGACAACCCGGCGGTCAACGAGGTGGAGGAGCGGTATGTCTCCAAGGCCATTGAGGAGACGGGCACCACCAACGCCGTGGCGGGAATGATCTCCGCGTACAGGGGCTTTGACACCCTGGGGGAGGCCCACGTTCTGTTTGTGGCGGCGTGCAGCGTTATCGCGCTGCTGCGGGTGGATCCCTCGGAGCGCAAGCACGGCAGGCTTGTGGATCCGGAGCTTCTAGGGGAGGACATGGACTATGAGCCAAACAGCGACCTTATCCTCCGCAAGGCCGCAAAGCTCCTGGTCCCCCTGGCCTTTATTTTCGGGTTGTATGTCATTTTAAACGGCACATCCTCCCCCGGCGGGGGCTTCTCCGGCGGGGCCTTGATCGGCGCGGGGCTGATTTTAAACTCCGTGGCCTTCGGCTTTCAGCGGACGGAGCGGTTTTTCGGGGACGAGATGTACCACCTGGTGAAAACCGCGTGCCTCACGGTCTACGCCCTGCTGATGGCGTATTTCATCTACATGGGCGCCAACGGCTTTGACGACCACGTCTGGCTTGGCGTGCCGGGGAACATCATCAGCGGCGGGCTGATCCTCCCCATCAACGTGGCGGTGGGCTTTGAGGTGGCCTGCACCATGTACTGCTTCTATGCCCTGTTCAGAAAGGGGGGCCTGTGATGGTTCAGCTCCGGGAATTTCTCACGAATCTCTTTGCCAACTACTATGAGGCTGCGGCCATGATCCTCTTCGGGATCGGCTTCACCTCCCTGCTGATGCACCGGAATCTGGTGAAGAAGATCATCGGGTTTAACTTTATGGATTCGGCCATCTATCTCTTCCTGGCGGCCAAGGGCTACATCACCGGGAGGCTGGCGCCCATCATCACAGACGGAAATACCGACCCCCGGCTGTATGTAAACCCCATTCCCACCGGCCTTGTGCTGACGGGGATCGTGGTGTCCGTCTCCGTGACGGCCTTCTCCCTGGCGCTGACCTGCCGGCTCTATGACAAGTATCACACCCTCGACATTGACGAGATCACATATCTCGCCCGAAAGGAGCGGGACTGAATGGAGCTTGTGCAGAGCTTTCCCTTCATAACCATCGTCTTCAGCCTGACCTGCGGCGTCTTCTGCGCGGTTTTACGGGGGAACAGGGCCAGGACGCTGTGCCTGAGCTGGCTGACGGTCACGTTCCTTATGAGCCTGTCCGTACTCCTCTACACCCTGAAATCCGACGGGTATTACATCTACCGCATGGGCAAGTGGAATGCCCCCTGGGGCAACGAGATCCGCGTAGGGGTCCTGGAGGCGCTGATGGCAACGGCCTTCTCCGGGGTGATGCTCCTCTCCGTCCTGGGGGGACTCAACCACATCTTTGAGGACTGCGAGGCGGAGAAGACAAACCTGTACTTTACTATGATCTCTCTGCTCATGAGTTCCCTCTTTGCCCTCATCTACACAAACGACCTGTTCACCGCCTATGTGTTCGTGGAGATCAATACCATCGCCTCCTGCGCGCTGGTGATGCTGAAAAGCTCCGGCAAGACGCTGGTGGCCACCACCAGGTATCTGATCATGAGCCTTTTGGGGTCGGGTCTCTTCCTTCTGGGCATCGTCATGCTGTACGGGATCACCGGGGAGCTGCTGATGGAGAGCATCGCGGAGAAGGTGCGGGAGATCTTCGCCTCCGGGGAGTACTCCCTGCCCCTCACCGTAATCATCGGGCTTTTCTCCGTGGGGCTTGCGGTGAAAAGTGCCCTCTTCCCCTTTCACTCCTGGCTTCCCGACGCCCACGGCAGCGCCACGGCCGCGTCCAGCGCCGTTCTCTCCGGCCTTGTCCTGAAGGGCTACATTATCGTCCTCATCAAGATCTTTTACCGGATTTTCGGGCTGTCCGTTATCGTCTCGGAGCGGGTGTCCAACTTCCTGTTCCTGTTCGGCTTCCTGGCTATGATCTTAGGCTCCGTGGGGGCCTTGCGGGAGCGTGACCTGAAGCGGATGCTGGCCTACTCCTCGGTGGCCCAGGTGGGGTACATCTACGCCGGTCTCGGGATGCACTCCCAGGCCGGAATGGTCGCGGCGTGTGTGCAGATCCTGGCCCACGCGGTGACAAAGCCCATGCTCTTTATTGCCGCCGGGGGCTTTATGGATGTCTCCGGCGGAAATAAAGATATGGCCTCCCTGACCGGGGCCGGGCGGCGCGATCCCCTGGGCGGGGCGGCCTTTACCGTGGGGGCCATGTCTATGATCGGGATTCCCTCCTTTGCCGGCTTTATGACGAAATTTACGCTCACCCAGGGGGCGCTCCAGGCGCACACGCCCCTGATGATCATGGCCCTCGCGGCCATTGCCGTCAGTACGCTGCTCAACGCCCTGTACTATATTCCGGCGGTGTTCACCCTCTTCTCCCGGCGGGACGACGGGAAATACGCCGGTGTCCGGGCCAGATACACCCCCTCCTACGCCGGGGCGACGGTGGCCTTTATCCTTTTGAATCTGGGCTTTGGCGTATTCTCACAGGCCATTGTGGACGCGGTGAGCCGCGGGCTTGCCATGTTCGGCGCATAAGGAGGGCGACGGTATTATGGACGGACTTTTCCTGCTGATCCCTGTGCTTCTCCCCTGTCTCGCCGCCGCGGCGCTTGCACACCCGGCTTTTCAAAAACCGGGGAGACTCAACGGCCTGACGGTGATCGCCGCTGTCTTGGAGCTTGCGGCCGTGGCCGCCTGCGTACTTTTTATCAAATCGGAGCTTCCGATCCTAAAGCTGGGCCGGGATCTACAGGTGGCTTTCCGGCTTGACGGGCTGGGGCGGATCTTCTCCGCGCTTGTGGCCCTCATGTGGCTGATGTCCTCCCTTTTCTCCCGGGAGTACATGGCAAAGGAGGAAAACCAGCGGCGGTATTATACGTTTTTGCTTCTCTCCGAGGCGGCCCTGATGATCCTGTGCTTTGCGGAAAATTACCTCACCCTGTATCTGGGCTTTGAGCTGATGACGCTTATGTCCGCTCCCCTGGCGCTCCACACCCAGACGGAAAAGGCAGTGAAGGGCGGGGTCAAGTATTTGATGTATTCCGTGTTTGGGGCGTGTCTGGGGCTTTTGGGCTTCTTCACGGTATATACCTTCGGCTCCTCCACGGTCTTCACCCCCGGCGGCGTCATGGATCCCGGGAAGATCGCGGGACACCAGGGCTTTGTGCTGACGGCGGCGTTCCTCACGGTGCTGGGCTTCGGGGCGAAGGCCGGCATGTTCCCCCTGCACGCCTGGCTTCCCGCGGCCCACCCAGAGGCCCCCGCCGGGGCCTCCGCCCTGCTCTCCGGCGTCATCACCAAGGCCGGGGTCCTCAGCGTCATCCGGGTGGTCTACTATCAGTTTGGCGCCGGGCTTCTCCGGGGCACATGGGTGCAGACGGCGTGGCTCTCCCTCACCCTGCTCACGGTGTTTTTAGGTTCCATGCTGGCGTATAAGGAGCGGGTCTTCAAAAAACGGCTGGCCTACTCCACGGTGAGCCAGGTCTCGTATATCCTCTTCGGCCTTGCGGTAATGAACTCCACAGCCGTCACGGGGGCCATCCTCCATGTGGCCGTCCACTCGGTGATCAAGGACGCCCTCTTCTTCACGGCAGGCGCGGTGATCTTGAAAACCGGGAAGAAGGACGTGACGGAGCTTGGCGGCATCGGCAAGGAGATGCCCGTCACCATGTGGTGCTTCACCATCTGTTCCCTGGGCCTTGTGGGGATCCCGCCCCTGGGGGGATTTGCCAGCAAGTGGTATCTGGCGATGGGGGCGGTGGAGTCCGGCATCCCGGTATTCAGCTGGCTGGGGCCGGTGGTGCTTCTCCTCAGCGCCCTGCTGACCGCGGGATATCTCTTTTCCATAACCATAAAGGCCTTTTTGCCCGGGGCGGATTTTGACTACTCCACCCTGGAGCGGCGGGAGCCGTCGCTTTGGATCACGGGGCCGCTCTTGGCGCTGACGGCCATCTGCGCGGCACTGGGGATCCTGCCGGGGGCCATAACGAAATTTGCCGGGGCCATTGCGTCGGCGCTGATGTGAAGGAGGCGGTATCGATGAATCGGATCTTTATGCTGATCGCCGCCGCCCTGCCCATCCTGGCCGGGGCGCTGCTGCCCGCGTGGCGTTTTCAAAAGCGCCGGAGCCGGGAGATCTATGTCCTGTCCGCCGTCTGCGCCACGAGTCTAATCGTGCTGGGCCTTCTCCTGCGGCGGCCTGAGGGGGCGCTGCGCCTTATCCGCCTCACCCGGACGCTGGATATCTCCCTGGCCATTGACGGCCTCTCCGGGGTGTTTGCGGGGCTTGTGGCCGTGCTGTGGCCGCTCGCCTCCCTGTACGCCTTTGAGTACATCAAGCATGAGGGCGGGGACGACCGGTTTTTCGCCTTCTACACCGTCTCCTACGGCGTGACGCTGGGGATCGCCATGAGCGCCAATCTTATCACCATGTACCTTTTCTATGAGCTGCTGACCCTGGCGACGGTGCCCCTTGTGGCCCACACCGGCGACAGGCGGTCGGTGAGGGCCGCCAAAAAGTACCTGGGCTACTCCATCGGCGGCGCGGCCTGCGCCTTTTTGGGGATGATGATCCTGTATGTGTACGCCGATCAGTCCCTGACCTTCGTGTACGGCGGATTTGTTCAGGAGCGGACGCCCCTGATCCTGGCCGGGTATCTGCTGACGTTCTTCGGCTTCGGTGTGAAGGCCGCCGTATTCCCCTTCCACGGGTGGCTTCCCTCCGCCGGCGTGGCGCCCACCCCGGTGACGGCGCTGCTCCACGCCGTGGCGGTGGTGAAGGCCGGCGTGTTCGCGGTGATGCGCGTCACCTTTTACTGCTTCGGCCCGGAAGTTCTGCGGGGGACCTGGGCGCAGGAAGTGGTTATGGCTTTCGCCGTCTTCACCGTGGTCTTCGGCTCGGCGATGGCCCTGCGGGAGCAGCATCTGAAGAGGCGGCTGGCCTACTCCACCGTGAGCAATCTCAGCTACATTCTCTTCGGCGTGACGCTGATGACGCCGGCGGGGCTGGCCGGGGCGCTGAGCCACATGGTGTTCCACGGCGTGATGAAGATCACCCTGTTTTTCTGTGCCGGGGCGGTGATGTACAAGACCCACCGGGAGTTTGTGCCGGAGCTTGCGGGCCTTGGCCGGTATATGCCGGTGACCTTCACGGCCTTCACCGTGGCGTCCGCCGCGCTGGTGGGCGTCCCGCTTCTGCCCGGATTTTTGAGCAAGTGGAATCTGGCCACGGCGGCGCTGGCCGAGGGGGGCGTCATCCCCACGCTTGGCGTGGCGGCGCTGCTCATATCCGCCGTGCTGACGGCGGGGTATTTGTTCACCGTCGTGGTCTCCGCCTTCTTCCCCGTTAACGGGGAGGGTTCCCACGGGCTGGAGCTGGCGGAGGATCCCAACCTCTATATGAAGCTTCCGTTCTTTGTGCTGACGGCGCTGATGGCCGTGCTGGGGATGGGGTCAAAGGGCCTGCTGACGCTTCTCTCCCGCATCGCCTGGGGCGAGCTGTAAGGGGGTGCGGTTAATGAGCGATTTTGTGCTTCTTGTCCCCGTCTTCCTGCCCATGCTGTCCGCCGCCGCCGTGTATCTCGTAGGGCGCCGGAGCAAAAAGGCCCGGGATATCCTGGCGGATATTTTGGGCATCGGAGAATTTGCCGTCTGCGCCCTGCTCCTGGCGTATGTGTGCGCGGGGCGGGTGTTTTCCCTGGAGATCCCCGGGGTGTGCGGGTACGGCCTCTCCTTTAAGCTGGACGGCTTCCGGGCGCTGTACGCGTTGATCGCGGCGCTGATGTGGATGATGACCACCGTCTTTTCCCGGGAGTACCTGGCGCATTACCGGAACAGGAACAGGTACTATCTCTTCACCCTGCTGACCTGCGGCGCCACGGTGGGCGTCTTCCTGTCCAACGACTTCTTCACCACCTTCGTCTTCTTCGAGATCATGTCCTTCACCTCCTATGTGATGGTGGTGCAGGACGAAAAGCCCGGGGCCATGCGGGCCGGGGAGACGTATATCTCCGTCGCCGTCATAGGCGGCATGGTGATGCTGATGGGGCTGTTCCTCATGGAAAGCAGGCTGGGGACGCTTAACTTTGACCGGCTCCATGAGGCGGTGACGGCAAAAGCCGACCTTAAGGAGCTTTATCTCCCCGGGGCGCTGATCCTCTTTGGCTTCGGGGCCAAGGCGGGCATGTTCCCCCTGCACATCTGGCTTCCCAAGGCCCACCCGGTGGCCCCGGCCCCGGCGTCGGCGCTTCTATCCGGCGTACTCACGAAAGCCGGGATCTTCGGTGTCCTCGTCCTGACGGGGCGGGTCTTCCTCCGGGATGAAATCTGGGGAAACGCCCTTCTGGCCCTCGGTGTGATCACCATGCTCCTGGGCGCCGTGCTGGCGGTGTTCTCCGTTGATCTGAAGCGGACGCTGGCCTGCTCGTCCATGTCCCAGATTGGTTTTATCCTGGTGGGCATCGGGATGCAGGGCCTTTTGGGGGAGGAGAACATGCTGGCCGTCTGGGGTACGGGACTGCACATGCTGAGCCACTCCCTTATCAAGCTCGTCCTCTTCCTGTGCGCCGGTGTGGTGTATATGAACCTCCACAAGCTGGATCTCAACTCCATCCGGGGCTGGGGCAGGGACAAGCCCCTGCTCAACGTCTGCTTCCTCATGGGCGCGCTGGGCATCGCCGGTTTCCCCCTGTGGAACGGGTATGTCAGCAAGACGCTTCTCCACGAATCCATTGTGGAATATATCGGATTGACCGGCGGCGGGATCTACCGGGCCGTGGAGTGGCTGTTCCTCCTCTCCGGCGGGCTGACGGCGGCGTATATGACGAAGCTCTATGTGGCCGTCTTTGTGGAGAAGCCCGACAAGCCCTTCCCACAGACCGGGCGGTACATGGGGCTGGACTCCGCGCTGGCTATAGGCCTTCCCGCGCTGGCCCTGCCGGTGCTGGGGCTTTTCCCCTCCCCTCTTATGGGCGGCGCGGCCCGTCTCATGCAGGACTTTATGGTGCCGGATCCCCAGGAGGTATCCATCCGGTGGTTCTCCCTGACAAATCTTCGCGGCGCGGCCATCTCCCTCGCTATCGGCGCCGCGGTCTACTTCCTCTTCATCCGCACGGTGCTGATGCGCCGGGAGGACGGCGGGCGGAAGCGCTACGTTGACGTGTGGCCCCAGTGGCTGGATCTGGAGACGCTTGTATACCGGCCCCTTTTGGAGAAGGCCCTCCCCTTCCTGGCGGCCCTTGTGTGCCGCGTGCTGGACAATCTCACCGACTGGGCCGTGGCGGCGCTGAACCGCACGCTCCTGCGTCGTAAGCCGATCCCACCCCGGAATGACGGAGACTATGAACCCGGCGACTTCACCCCCCACGTCCGGCAGAGCTACACCGTCATGCGCATCTCCGGCAGTATCTCCTTCTGCCTCCTGCTCTTCGGCATCGGCCTGTGCCTGGCGATGGGGTATCTGATCTTCATCCTCCTCACTCGGTAAACGCCGGAAAAAGCCTGCGGCTCTTTTCACAACACTCACATTACAAAGAAATCCCCCGGCCAAACCGGGGGATTCTTTCTTACGGTTATTCTATTCCTCGATTCCCTCGGTGGGCATGTGGGACAGCATCTTCCACCCGTCGGGGGTCTCCTGGATTCTCAGGACGTGACCTGTTGACCATAGGGTCAGGATGTCGCCCTCTCTCTCGCCATATTCGGGGTAGAAGGACCCGGGATCGAAGTCACTGGCGAAGGAGTAGAAGGAATCATACTTTTCCAAATAGAGTACCTCATTTCTCCAGTCGCAGTGCAGATCGTCCAATGTGATCCCGGCGTAATGCTCCAGCACAATGTCCACCACGGAAGCTGGAATCTTGCTGCAGGGCAGGTAATCCCTCATGTAGCTTAAATCTCGTCCACTTTTCTCCTCGGATGCCTTCCAGACATCGTCAATCTCTTCCTCCGTGGCATCGTTATACCCGACAGGCGTCACGCCTTCCGGCCAGCCAAAGTAGTACAGAAGCTCGCCCAGATCAAGATCTCTGGGATCAGACCAGTCGGAGCGGAAGAAGCCGCTGACGGCGGATGGACTGGTGAAGAGATACTCCCCCTTCTCGTCCCTCCAGGTGGTTTCTGAATCCAGCGTCAAACGCCACGCCGTAATCTCCTCCGCTGTCAGGGGTGTTCCGTTCCCCCGGTGTTCCATTGCCGTGACGGTCTCATAATACCATTCCATTAACGCCCCAACGACGCTCTGAGAGGTCCTGTCCAGATAGTACGTTATGGGGCTGGGTTCAAACCAAAGATCCACATCCTGCGTCACCAAATGGCATCTATCATAGGCGTAAATGCTCAGGGTATACCGGTCCGTCTCAAGAACCGTGAGACTGCCCGAGGTGTCCTTGTCCGGATCGGTGGGGGCGACCCACTGCTTGGACTGGATGAGCTTCAAATGTTCATCGGCAAAGACGCACCCGTCCCCCGGGATCGTCACCGAATGATCGGTCCCCACCCAGAAGGTGAGAGTCAAATCCTCAGGCTCCGTCTCCAGCAGAAGCTGCCGCAGAATGTCGTCCACGTCAAGGTATTTTGATACGTTGGGCAGAGGCGTAAACGTCTCCAGCATGGCGTGGAGAGCGTCCAGATAATCCACCGTGTGGATTTGGATCTCAAAGCACCCGCCCCTGGGGTCGTCAATGAAATACGTCTCTAAAATCTCGTCCCCGTCCTGGGCGACGCAGACCATCCCTTCCCAATCCACCTGACCGCCGCCGGCATACGACTGAAGATTGTCCCTGGCCGAGCCGTCCAGATGATACACATTCAGCCACGATTCTTCATCGGTGTTAAACGCGTAATAGGTTTCCGAAGAGTCGGATTTGACAGAGCGGTGAAGCTCCACGCTCCCCTTTTCGCCGGAAAGCGCCCCCGGCACATCCATCGTCCAGCCGTCGCCCTTATAGGGTCTTGCAACCAGCGCCTCCGGGCCTAAAACGGCTGGATTTTCGTCCTCCGGGGTTCCGCCGTTCTGCTTCTCCTCCACCTTTCCGGCGAAGGCGCACCCCGCGGCTATAGCGGCGATCAGCGCGGCGGCGAGAGCCACGGCGATGGTGGCCCGGGGCCTTTTGGCGATCATGATCACGCGCTCCTTTAACTGCCGCTTGGTGCCGCCCATTGTTGTCGCCGCGCTCAACGGCGACAGGCTCTCCGGTTTTCTGGAAAGCTCAATGAGCGTCTCCCCGTAGCTGTCCCAGGTATCAAGACCCAGCCTTCGGATAGCTCCCGCGTCGGCGCAAAGCTCCCCGTCCTGACGGGAAAGGACTGTGGCGTACCACACCAGGGGGTTATACCAGTGAATCGCCAGCGCCGCGCACCGAAGCACAGACCACACCGGATCCAGGTGGCGGCGGTGGGACAGCTCATGGGCCAGAACGTGGCGAAGCCGCTCCGGGTTCCCCACCGTCTCCCCGTTTACATAGATGGCTCCGGCAAAGAGGCAGGAGGAGTCCAAGCCCTCCACGGCCCAGACGCGCACCGGGCAGTCCGCCTGCACCCTCGTGCGTCTCCTGCGAAGCTTTACATACAGGATCAGGTTTGTGACGACGATCATTACCGCCATTACGATGATACCGGTGAGCCATACAACTTCTAAGACCTGGCGGAAGTTAATGGTTCGCTCCATCCGGGCGAAATGCTCCGGCGTCACGTCCGTGGCCACGGGGACGTATTTCTCCGGCTCCCGACTGTCAGTCCCGGCCTGGATGGCCTCACCGGACTGCGGGGGGACATTCTCCGCCTCCTGCCGGGGAAGGCCCGTGACGGAGCCGTCCTCCTCCAGGCGGATATCGTCCATGTCCCAGACCGTCTCCATATCCCGGACGATCTGGGAGCCGGACGCCGCGGACTGGATGCTCACCGGGCTTTGCCACAGCGTACCCGGGTACAGCAGTCTTACCAGCACAAGTCCCCATAGCGCGTAGCGCATAGCCGGACGAAGCCTCCGCCCAAGGCTCTTCCGGATGACGATTACCGCGAGGATCATAAGACTGCCTGTGATGATCCACATCAGCTCAGTCATGTTCACTCCTCCCCTTCTTCAGCTCCCCCCCCGGCACGGCCGGGGGAGTTATTTTTACAGTCACGGGTTACGCAATGGGCATGTGGGACAGCATCTTCCACCCCTCGGAGGTCTCCTGGATTCTCAGGGCGTGATCTACTGACCAGAGGGTCAGGATGTCGCCCTCCCTCTCCCCGTACAAGGGGGAGAAGCTGCCGGGGCCAAAGTCGCTGGAGAAGGTGTAGAAGGAATCATACTTTTCCAAATAGAGTTCCTCATTTCTCCAGTCGCAGCGCAGATCATCCAACGTGATCCCGGCGTAATGCTCCAGCACAACATTCACCACAGAAGTGGGGATCTTGTGGCAGGGCAGCGCATCCAGCCAGGCGGTATCTTCCTCCCCGCTTCTTTCCTGAACGGCCTTATATACGTCCGCAAGCTCCTCATCAGTGAGGTCGTCATCCTGGAAATAATCCATCCACTCCGGCCAGCCGAAGTAGTACATAAACTCGCCCAGATCCAGATCCCTGGGATCGGGCCAGTCGGAGAGGAAGAAGCCGTTGACGGAGGAGGGATAGCCCACGCCGTCCAGCGTGTATACGCCCCTAAACCTCTCATTCCACTGCGACAGCTCCTGCGCCGTCAGGGGTGTTCCGTTCCCCCGGTGTTCCATTGCGGAGACACACTCAAAATACCAGCCCGCGCTCTCGCTGTAGACGGCGAAGCCGCGGATTCCCTGCCCATAGGATACGGGGCTGACTTCAAGCCAGAAATCTCCGTCCGGCATCACCAGGTGGACAGTTCCGCTCTGGTAAACAGTCAGGGTAAATTGATCCGTCTCCAGCTGAATGCCAAAGCCGTAAGCCGACGTCTCCGCGGCGTTGTTCCAGTAGGCAGACCGGAGAAGCTCCAGGTGCCCCTCCGCCAGGGCGCACGCGTCGCCCGGGACGGGCCCCTGCCCCTGATCCTCGGAGTAGCTGAGGGTCACATCCCCAGGCTCCGTCTCAGCCAGAAGCTGCCGCAAAATTTCATTGCCCTTTATAGTGGGGGACGCGTCAGGCAGCGGCGTAGACGACTCCTCCTGAACACCGTTTTCCTGTCCCTGGACGTCTGGGTTGTTGTCCTCCACCTTTCCGGCGAAGGCGCACCCTGCGGCTATAGCGGCGATCAGCGCGGCGGCGAGAGCCACGGCGATGGTGGCCCGGGGCTTCTTGGCGATCATGATCACGCGCTCCTTTAACTGCCGCTTGGTGCCGCCCATTGTTGTCGCCGCGCTCAACGGCGACAGGCTCTCCGGTTTTCTGGAAAGCTCAATGAGCGTCTCCCCGTAGCTGTCCCAGGTATCAAGACCCAGCCTTCGGATAGCTCCCGCGTCGGCGCAAAGCTCCCCGTCCTGACGGGAAAGGACTGTGGCGTACCACACCAGGGGGTTATACCAGTGAATCGCCAGCGCCGCGCACCGAAGCACAGACCACACCGGATCCAGGTGGCGGCGGTGGGACAGCTCATGGGCCAGAACGTGGCGCAGCCGCTCCGGGTTCCCCACCGTCTCCCCGTTCACATAGATGGCTCCGGCAAAGAGGCAGGAGGAATCTAAGCCCTCCACGGCCCACACGCGCACCGGGCAGTCCACCTGCACCCTTGTGCGTCTCCTGCGAAGCTTCATGTACAATATGAGATTCGTTACAACGATCATCGCCGCCATTACGATGATACCGGCCAGCCAGACTGTCTCCAAGATCTGGCGGAAGTTGATGGTTCGCTCCATTCGGGCGAAATGCTCCGGCGTCACATCCGTGGCCACGGGGACGTATTTCTCCGGCTCCCGGCTGTCCGACCCGGCCTGGATGGCCTCACCGGACTGCGGGGGAACGTTCTCCGCCTCCTGCCGGGGAAGACCCGTGACGGAGCCGTCCTCCTCCAGGCGGATATCGTCCATATCCCAGACCGTCTCCATATCCCGGACGATCTGGGAGCCGGACGCCGCGGACTGGATGCTCATCGGGCTTTGCCACAGCGTGCCCGGGTACAGCAGTCTTACCAGCACAAGACCCCATAGCGCGTAGCGCATAGCCGGACGAAGCCTCCGCCCGAGGCTCTTCCGGATGACGATTACCGCGAGGATCATAAGACTGCTTGTGATGATCCACATCAGCTCAGTCATGTTCACTCCTCCCCTTCTTCAGCTCCCGGTACAGCTCCTCAATGTCGCTGTCGGAAAGCTCGCACTCCCTGGCCATTGTGTTGACAAGAAGCCCCAGGCCGCCTGTCTTGATGCGCGCCAGGGTCTTTCTGGCCTCCTGCTTCACCGCCTCATCTCTGGAGACCTTGGGATAGAAGAGCTTTGCCCTTCCGGAGGTGTCCGCCCAGATCACCCCTTTTTCCGAAAGCCTGCCCAGCATGATGTTTACCGTGGCCTTGCTCCACCCCGTGTCGTCCGCAAGCCTCTCCACCATAGCGCTGATGGTCAGAGGGCTGTCCTCCCACAACAGGTTCATCAGTTTCCATTCACCGTCTGAAAGCGACAGTTTCATCTTTTTGTTTCCTCCTCCGCGTATATATATATAACAGCTGTTATCCTATTTATATCATGAAGGATAACAAATGTCAACCCCCTGCTCTCACTTTTTTCAAAAAACTTTTTTGGGGCCGTGGCGCCCGGCGTCACCCGGGCATAGGATGTGGCGGACATCGATCCATACCTCCGCCGCTCCCCGCCCGGACGGGGACGGAGACGAGGAAATCTGTTTGGAGGAATATCGCTTTGGAAAACAAGAAGCCCGATACGGAAATAGAGGGCAACTGCGGATATAAATGCGGGTCGCTTCCCATGTGCGCGCCGCTGGCAACCTCCTGGGTACCGCCCCAGGGCATGAATCCGCCCATGTATGAGCCGGAGGAGGCCCTCAACCGGGGAACCCTCTTCCCCGGCCTTGACTTGCCCTTCAGGAACATGATCAACAAGACGAACCCCTGCGCCGGGACGCCCCTGGGGGAGCTGATGGCCCTGACGTTTATGGCCAAGGAGCTGCAGCTCTATCTGGACACCCACCCGGACGACACCGACGCCTTCAAGGCCCTGCGGGAGACGCTGGCCCTGAAGCGGGAGGGCGCGGAACGGTATGTGAAGCTCTACGGGCCGCTGAAGCTTGAGGATCTGGAAATGAGCGACAAGTACGACTGGCTCCGAGGCCCCTGGCCCTGGGAGTACCGGGAAAGGATGGGCAAATAACGTATGTTCTCTTATAGTAAAACTCTGGAATACCCCGTGAAGATCGCCAACCCCAATCCGGCGCTGGCAAAATTTATCATTTCGCAATACGGTGGCCCAAATACCAATAGACTATTATTTCCCCGTAAACGCGTATTGACTTATTGTCGCTGCCGTGGTATATTGTAAGCGTCGGCACAGACAGGCGGTCTGCGCCGGAGGCGCGCCGATCCCTGCGCCCACGGGTTGAAATAGAGACATGCACAGTAACAAGTGAGCGAAAGCGGGCAGATGCCCGCTTTTCCTCTTCTTGAGGCGCATATTGCACAAATTTGACCGTCCAAATTTGTGCAATATTTTTTCGCCCTCCCTATTGACTTATATATACCATGAGTGGTATAATATAGACATCTTAAGAGAGGGAGGTCATACAAATGACTAACACTTATAAATGGACAACACCCAATGGGGCAAAGATCGAGGCCACCATCACCGTGAACCACATTACCACCGAGCATCGCGATCTGGACGGCATCGGCTATGAGGCCAAGTGCAATCGTTGGAGCCGCACCGTGGAGCGCATGACCCTCAACGGCAAGCCGACCGCCATGAAGGAACTCAGCTACTACAACTCCCAGCACGTTATTATCATCGACCGAATCAAGCGCGGCCGCGTGTACGATTCGCTCATGGCAGCCCTCCCCGCCGACGTGGTGGAGGCCATCTTTGGCGAGGAGGAGGCCGACATGGCCCGCCGGGCCGCCGCCGCCGAGAAGGCCGATGCCGAATACCAGCGCAACCGGCGCGCCGTATTAAATGCCATGAACGACGACGCCGAACCCTATTGCTGATAATCACATAAGGAGGACAACACAATGGCTACCATTAAAGATCTCCGCCGTGCGGCGGACATGACTCAAGCTGAGCTGGCCGAACAGCTCGGCTGCACGCAGAAGGACGTAAGCCGGTGGGAGCGCGGGCAGGTCAAGCCCGGCGTGGAGACTCTGCGGGCGCTGGCTAAGGTGTTTGGCGTCACGATGGACAGTATCACCACCCCGCACCTATTGACCACCAGAGAGGTCTTGACCAAGGAGGGCTACGACGGCACCACTCCGGCGGAGCGCCGGGCGATCCTCAAGGCCGAACAAGTCAAAGAGTACAGCAAGTGGGGGCGATACCCCGCCACATATCAACGGCTGGTTGAGCGCATCCCCTCCGAGTGGTGGGCGATCTACAGCGCGGAGCATATAGCGGACATGATCGACCTTCTGGAGAGAGCATACTCCGACGGCGTGGCATACGGACGCGGGCACAGCGAGTCTTAACCTACACACTGCACAAACAAAAAAAGCCCACCCTGCAAATAACAAGGTGGGCTTTGTGTTGCTTCTCCCTCCGCCCCCGCCCTTGCGGGCGGGGGTAAATAATCAGCTTAAGACCTCCATCAGCTTTTTCCTGTTTTCCTCGCCCGGCTGGGCCTGGCCCTTCTCCCACCGTGAAACCTGAGCCTGTGTCACGCCCACCAGCTCTGCAAGCTGGGCCTGTGACAGCTTCTTTTCCCTCCGGCGTGTCTCAATGTCAAACGGCTTTTTCTCAGCGGCTGGCAGTGGCTCGCAATAGATCCCCTTGTAATACCCAAGTGTCCAACTGTTCCGCACATCTATGGGCTGGAGGCCCTCATCCGGGTCTGGTATCTCCTCCAACTGGCATAGGGCTTTGCCGATGTCCTCGTCAAACTTGCTCCCCAAGTGCAGCAACCGCATGTTAGACGCCCGATGGAGGATTTTCCCAGAAGCGCGGTTTGGATTGGAGGCGCAGATGCCGAGGTCGTCATTGACGTGTCCCCCGGCTTTCTCAATCTCCGCCTTTGTCCGCCCAAACACCCAGCCAAAAATATACGCGTCTCTGTTTGTCATATCCCGGCCCTCCTTAACCGATGTCCGGATCCGCCCGCATGATGGGGGCCGCGTCCGGGTTACTGTCGTTCCAGGCTCTCCTCAGTGAGTCGATCGACTCATCTTCGCCGCCGTCGCAGATCCGGATATTGGTGTACATGATTCCAGCCTCGCCGCCGGCCAGAAGGTTCAGCATCTGAAGCATCTGCTCTCTGGTATATCCACGGCACCAAGCGGCCAGCGCCACCTTGTAAAGCTTACCGTGGAGTTCCTTCGCCAGCCCCTCCTCATAGGTGAGCTTCGGCTCAGATTCCGGGAGCGGGAACATTACCGGAACGTCCGCCCAGGGGTCTGTCGGGTTCTCCTTGTAGTAGTTTTCGGTCTGCTCAATGGCCTCCCTGGCCTTGTCACCGTCCCGGAGCATCGCAGCCCCGTAGACACCGTCGTTGTACATCGCAATCATAGTCTCTTTGATCGTCATGGTATTATCCTCCTTGTTTTTTGCTGTGGGGTTATCTCCCTTACAATTATTATTATACTCATATTTTATGCTTTGTCAAGTATATTTTATTATTTTTTTCAAAAAATATTGCCCCCTGCCAAAACGGCAGGGGGCAAAGCAAGGAGGATCAATCACACCCGGCGACCCTGTGCAAGTACCGGGCGGATTTGGCTCAGTTGTCCCTCTCCTGGACGTCCGGGGCCGTCTCGTCAGACCCGGCCACGGAGTGGGCGGCGTCGGTCAGCCCCTCCGCAAAGAGGTATCCGATGACGGCGGCGGC
>CANQFV010000008.1 GCA_947599875.1 uncultured Oscillospiraceae bacterium | reverse complement strand
TTTAAATTGGCAGTCACCAATTCAGGTGCTTTCTTCGTTTGCTTTTTGTGTAACACATCATTGACAAACCAACATTTTTTATTTTTTCCGCCCTACAGCTCCACGCTCCGGCCGGTGGTGAGGAAGCACAGGATCCGCCTGCGGACGGGTTTTTTCAGCACCCGCTCCATCGCGTAGGCGTATGTGTCGATCTGGCCCCGGTAATATTCCGCCCGGGCCGCTATGGTATCCGCCGTCACGGCGTCGGTTTTGAAGTCGATCACCGTCAGGGCGCCGTCCTCCTCCACGCAGCAGTCCACCACGCCCTGGAGAAGCACCTTCTCCCCCGGCTCCCGGCCCGGGATCCGGCCCGAGTCGGCCAGGAGGGAGAATTTCAGCTCCCGGCGAAGCTTTTTCGCCCCCAGAAGGAGCTTGCCCGTATCCGTGGCGAAAAAGCCGGATATCATCCCGGGTCTCACGGCGTCGGCCTGCTCGCGGGTGAGGATCCCCATCAGGGCGAGGCGCCGGATCTCCTCCGCCGCCCCCTCCCGGGTCACGCATTTTTCGTAGTCGGCGTACTGCATCACCATGTGGGCCGCCGTGCCCCTCTGGGCGGCGGTGAGGCCGCTTCTCCCCTCCATAAAGGCGGGTCTCTCCGGGGCCGGCCGTGGCCGGAGCGCGCCCAGGGCGTCGTCCATCGAGACGGCCTCCTCCGCCGCCTCCCGGGTGGGAAAGGTCCCCTTCAGCTCCGTGGCGGTGATCTTGGAGGGCAGGAGCGTGGCGGCGGCGTGGGGGTACACATACCCCAGGGCCTCCCGCACGTCGTCCGGAAGCTCCGGCGCCGGGACCGGGGCGCTCTCCTCCTCCCGCGGGGCGTCGGTCTGGGCGGCGGCCAGGCACGTCACCAGGCGCACATCCCACACGTCCCCGTCCGTGTCGCAGGGCACGTTGGGCGCGCCGAAACGGATGGCGCCGCTCTCCGGCCGCCGCAGGGCCGGGGCCAGGATCCACTCCCCCATGTTCCCCCGCCCGGCCAGATACTCCGGGTGGGCCGGGAGGGACACGTTCATAAGCTTGGAAAGCTCCCTCTCGGCGTTGGCGTGGCTGGTGATGAGGATCAGCTTCTCCCGCGGCCGTGTCATGGCGACGTACAGGACACGCAGCTCCTCGCTGAGCATCTCCCGGCTGAGCTTTATGGCCACGGCCCTGCGGGCGGCGGTGTAGTATTCGATGCCGCGCTGCGTGTCCGTGAGCTTCGGCCCCGCCCCAAGCTGGGGGTGGATCAGCAGCCTGGCCCTGGTGTCCTCGGTGTTGAACCGCCTTGTGAGGCCGGCCAGGATCACAATGGGGAACTCCAGGCCCTTGGATTTGTGGACGCTCATCAGCGTAACGGCGTTGTCCCCGCCGCGGCCCACCGTCTCCGGGCCTTTTCCGCTCTCCCGCAGGGCGCGCACGCACTGGAGGAAGCCGAAAAGTCCCCTGTAGCCCGCGGCCTCGTAGCTCCCTGCCAGCTCCATGAGGAGCATTAGGTTCTCCCGGCGGCGCTCCCCGTCAGGCATGGCGCTGACAACGGCGAAGAGCCGCGTCTGGGAGCAGAGGGTCCACAGCAGCTCCACGGAGGTCATGTCCGGCGCGGCGGCCCGGAGGGCGGCGAGCTTCTCCAAAAACGCGGCGCACTTCCCGTTCTCCGCGGCGGCGGCGTTCAGGGCCTGCCAAAAGTCCCCCTTCCTGTCGTACAGGCGGATCCCGGCCAGCTCCTCCCCAGTGAAGCCGAAAACCGGGCTTCTCAGCACGGAGATCAGCGGGATATCCTGGCGGGGGTTGTCGATGACCTCCAGCATCGCCAGCACAAGGGAGACCTCATGCTCGGCGAAGAAGTCCGTGGGCTGAGCGGCGGCCAGGGGGATCCCCCGCTGGGCGAAGGCCGCCTGCCACTGGGGCAGGACGGCCCGGGGCGAGCGCATCAAGACGGCGATGTCACCGTATGTCACGGCCTGCTCTCCCCCGTTCCCGTCGGGCAGCGTCCCGTGATCCACAAGCTCCCGGATCCTCCCCGCGGCGAACATCGCCTCCGCCGCGGCCTTGTCGCCGGCCGGTTCACCCTCCTCCCCGTCCGTCTCCTCATCGGCCCATCCGGACATGTCGATAACATCCAGCTCGACACGGCTCTCCCCGCCAAGCTGGGCCTCCGAGCCGGGAACCAGGTACTCCCTGGGAGTGTAGTCCAGCTCCCCCAGCCCGGCGCTCATCACGTTTTTGAAGATGAAGTTCACCGCCTGGAGAACGGTCTGCCGGGAGCGGAAGTTTTTGGACAGCACCACCCGCGCAGGCTCCCCGGGGGCGGCCTTCTCCGCGTCGGCGAAGGTGAGATACTGCTTTAAAAAGATGGAGGGGTCGGCCAGGCGGAAGCGGTAGATGGACTGCTTCACGTCCCCCACGGTGAAGATGTTCCGCCCGCCCCTGGAGACGGCGTTGAAGATGGCCTCCTGGATCCGGTTCACATCCTGGTACTCGTCCACCATGATCTCCGTGATCCCCCCGGCCAGCTCCAGGGCCGTGTCCGTGGGGTCGCCCGTGTCCTCCCGGGTCAGAAGGCGCAGGGCGAAATGCTCCTGATCGGCGAAATCCAGCACGCCCCGGCGGCGCTTCAGCTCCCCGTAGCGCCTGTCAAACTCCAGGACGGCGGCGTACAGGGCGCGGATGGACGGCGCCACACGCCGCATATCCCCCAAGGCCCTCTCCGAGTCGTCCCAGAAAAGGGCCGTGATCTTCTTCATGGCCTCCCGGCAGTCGGTGCGCACGGCCTTCTGGGCGTCGTAGCCGCTGACGCGCCCCGGCGGGAAGGCGATATCGCTGGCCGCCCGCGCCTCATCCCAGGTGCCGTCCAGCGCCCGGATAAAGGCCCGGAGGGACGAGAGCGTGGCCTCAAAGCTCCTCCCGTAGCCCTTGGCAAGCGTGGGATCCCAGGCGGCCTCGTCGCACAGGTACTCCATCTGCTCGGCCCAGTAGGCGGCAGCGTCCCTGGCCCTGTCCATGATGACCCGGCCCCAGGGCGTCCGGGCAAGGTCGGTGACGCCCTTCTGATCCGTGGCCGCGAGCTGTGCCGCCACCCACTTTTCCGGCGAGGGGTGGCTCATCAGCTTCACATGGGTGTCCAGGATCACCCGGCAGAGCTGCCTGTCGTCCCGGCCCGCGCCCAGGGTGTCCGCCAGGGTGAGGAAGTCCGCGTCCCCGCTCTCAAACAGGCTGTCCAGAAGCTCCGACAGCGCCTGGGATTTGAGGACGTCGGCCTCCTGCTCATCCGCCACGCGGAAGTCCGGCGGGAGCCGGAGCTTATGGGCGTTCTCCCGGATGACGGACGCGCAGAAGCTGTGGATGGTGCCGATCCTGGCCCGCCCCGCCGCGGCGGCGTCCGCCCGGAGCTTTAGATTCCCCGGATCCTGGGCGATGCGGTCAAAAATGGCGTCCAATATCTTCCCCCGCAGCTCCGCCGCGGCGGCATTTGTGTATGTGATGATCAAAAAGTCCCGGATGTCCGCGCCCTGGGCAAGCTTTCGCATCAGGCGCTCCACCAGTACCTTCGTCTTTCCGCTTCCGGCGGCGGCGGAGACTAAAAGCCGCCCGCCCTCATGCTCCACGGCCATCCGCTGTTCCCGTGTCAGCTCATCCAGTGACATTCTTCCCCGCCTCCTCAATTTTCTGCCAGATGTCCGCGGGCTTCACGGCCGGGGCGCGCCTGTAGCTCTCCCCCCGCGTCCCGTCCACAAAGTGGCAGGCGTCGTAATAATCGCAATACAGACAGGCGCTGTCGAATTTCCCCCGCAGGTAGGGGTTGGCGTTGATGGAACCGCGCCGCACCTCGTCCGCCATCTGGGACACCAGCTGATCCACCCTGGCCGCCAGGTGACCCAGCTGCTGGGCGTCGGCCAGGGAGCCGCGCAGCTCCCCTGTTCTGGAGGAAACCGACACCGGAAGCCGCTTTTTCGTCCCCCGCTCCATCGCCTCCAGCACCAGCGGGTCGGCCAGGACGAGTCCGGAGTATTTCAGCAGCTTCTCCCGCTCCAGCTCCAGCTCCTCCCCCTGGAGGTCCCGATCCGACTTGACCAGCTCCTCCCTGGCCGGGGCGTACAGCACCCCGGCGGGCACCACTTGCCTGCCGTACCTACTGCTGCCCTCCCGTTCCAGGGCGAAGAGGTAGATCAGCATCTGCAGCCCCACGCCGGACAGGACGTCCCGGAGATTCAGGGTCTTTTTCCCGGTCTTGTAGTCCACCACCCGGATGTACAGCTTGTCCCCCTGGATCCAGCCGTCCACCCGATCCACCGCGCCCACCACAGAATCCCCGCTTCCGGTAGTCACCGGGGGCAGGTCCCCGTCCGGGGCGAATTTCAGCTCAAAGTCCAGGGGCCTGAAGTCCGAGTCCTTCAGCTCGTCGTACAGATTCAGCGCCACCTTCCGGGCCGTGTTCACCAGCCTCGTAAAGAGGTAGCGGAATCTCCCGCCCTTCCCCTCAAGGCCGCCCAAGCGGGTGTTGACGTACTCCTCCGCGAGAGGCGGGATCAGCGCCGACACCGTCTCCCGCTCCACGGCGTTGAAGCCGCCCATCTCACGGATCTGCGCGGCCACCCGCTCCAGGATAAAGTGCATGAATGTCCCGGCCTCCGGCGCGTCCAGCGCCGCCTCCTGCCGGGGTTTGGCCCGCAGGCCGTACTGGAGGAAATAGGCGTACCGGCAGGCGTAATATTTGTCGATCTGGGAGGCCGAGAGCCGCAGCTTCCCGCCGTAGAGCCGGGAGGCCGTGGCGCCTGTGAGGCGCCCCCTGGGGGCGGAGGCCGCCCGGTCCAGGGCCTCCAGGGCCGCGCCCCACTCCGCCTGGCCCTTGAACCAGGCTCTCAGCGCCGCCGCCAAGTCACCCTCGCCGGAGGCCGCCAGCTCAAAGGCCGGCTCCGCCGCGGCGGCCCGAACCGCATCGCTGGGGATCTCCTCGGGAATATTCAAAAGCTTCTCCAGCCTTGAGACCACATAGGACTTCCGCCCCGTATCCGGGTAGGTGAGCATCAAAGATCGTGTGGGTACCGTGAGGGAGTTGTACACCAGGGCCAGATCCCTGGCCGTCTCGTCCTCCCGGTCCTCAAGCCCGTGAAGGCCCATGCGGATCAGGGTGCGCCGCTCAGCCTGGGAGAAGACACCCGCCTCCTCGTGCCGGGGCGGCAGGGCGTCCTCCACGGCCCCCAGGACGATCAGGTGCCGGATCCCCCTGGCCCTGACGCGGCCCATATCCCCCGTGCGGACGCTGTCCACGGAGGCGGGGATCACCCCCACGGTGTACTGGCCCAGGACAAGCTTCAACAGCCTGGCAAACTCCCCCCGCTCCATTGGGGAGGAGCCAAGGATCTGGCAAAACTGCTCAAGGGCCCCCACGATAATGTCCCACAGCTGCCTGTACTCCCCCGCCAGATCCAGTCTTCCGGCGGTCTGAAGCTCCAGGGACTTCTCCTCCAGCTGGCCGTAAAGGCCGATCTCTTCCAAAAAGCCGTACAGCGCCCTTGCGTACTCCAGGGCGTCCCCGCCCCGGGACAGGGCGGCGCGCAGGCGCACAAGCGGCCCCGCCACCCTCTCCCGCAGGGCGTTGATCTCCAAAAGCTCCTTCGCCGTGTCCTCGTCCGGCTCCTGCCCGTATCCCCCGGGCATCATCGTCCACTCCCGCGTCCACATGCTCTCGCCGCGGATGTTCCACTTCAGGACGTAGTTCTCCAAGAGGTCCCTTCCGTCCCCATCCACGCCGGCCAGGCCGGTTTTCAGGTATTTAAAGACGCTCTGGTAATCAAAACCGTTCTCCACGGCGTCCAGGGCGGAGACGATCAGCGCCATCGCCGGCTTTTCCAATATGTCGCTGCGGTGGGTGTATGTACTGGCCACACCGTATTTCCGGAAGACCCCCTCCAGGATGGGGGCGTAGGTCTGAAAATCCGGGCTTACCACCGCGATATCCCGGAACCTCTCCCCCCGGCGCACAAGCTCCAGGCACCTGGCCGCCGCGATCTCGCACTCCTGGGAGACGGCCCCGGCGCGGATGATCCGGACAGGCGCCTCCCCCTCGTAGGGCGGGGCGGCGTAATCCGTGAGGTTCCGCTCCATGTACCGCAGGGCCGGGTGACGCCCGGCCGTCTCCGGGAAGAGCCGCGTGGTCACCTGTACCCCCAGCCTCCCCGCCGTGGACATCAGAGACGCCGCCGTCCGCACCGGCAGGCGGAAGGTCAGATCCCTCTGGGTCAGATCCTCCGCGCCGATGCTCACGGTCACGTCCGCGCCCTTGCGCAAAAGCTCCTCTAAAACCCGCATCTCCTGCCAGGTGAAGTCCGTAAACCCGTCCAGGAACACCCGCCCCGTGTTCCCCACGGAGCTTTTCCCGATCTCCGCGGCCAGGCGCTCCAGCCTGTCCCGGGTGTCCATACCGCTGCGCTCCTTCACCCCTTCAAACAGCTGGAAGATCAGCGCCAGATCCTCCAGCTTGTCCCCCAGGGTCCCCTCCGCCTCCCGGGCGGCATCGGAGAGGCCCGAGATCCCCGTCCCGGCGGCGCGAAGCTCATCGTAGGCCTCCAGGAGCTTACTGACAAAGTCCGGCCTCCTGCTGCCCACGTCGTACACCTTCAGATTCTGGGCGGCCTGCATGTACGCAAGGCTCATGGCCAGGGTCCGCCCCCCGGCGTCCAGCATGGGTTCGGCTATCCCGCCCGTCTCGGAAAAGACCCGGCTTGCCAGGCGCGAGAAGCTGAGTACCTGGGCGTACAGGCACACGTCGTCCCCCAGGGCCGCCAGCGCCCGCTCGCAGTCGTGGGAATACTGCTCCGGGACGATGAGGATGTTCCCCTCCTGCCCCTGGGCCGCCAGGGAGCCAAGCTCCCCCAAGATGTAGGATGTCTTTCCGCTTCCGGCCCTGCCCAGATACAGCCTTAACACATCGTCCGCCCCCGTCTCCGTAAAAGATTATGTAAACTTTCTATGCCGTTTTGATACATTTCGGATGTAAAATCAATGTGTGTAAGTATTATACCATACTGTTCCCGAGAATTGTAACCTTTTGTTTATTTGTGACACTTTATTTTTTCCCCTTTTTGGATTATAATCGGAAAAAGGAGACAAGGACACGTCCGTCAGTACGGGAGGTACGGAAAATGAGTAAAAAAATGCGGGGAACCTGCCTTCTTCTTGCCCTGGCGCTGCTTTTAGGGCTGACTCTCTCCGCCTGCAAGGCGGCCAACGTAAAGCCTGTGCCCCCCGGCAAGCTGCCCGTCACACCTCAGGACGGGGAGCAGGAGCAGGACGAGCCGGAGGAGACCATCCCGCCGGAGCTTCTTGAGCCTGTGGAGCCGGACAAGCCCGAGGAATACGAGTACACCTACATGACCTGGCCGGAGGAGGAGCTTGTCCCCTACACCGGCACGGTGGAGCATCTCTTTTTCCACCAGATCATCGCCTATCCGGAGCTGGCCTTTGACGGGGATAACCAGGAGAAGGGCTTTGACGAGTGGATGGTGACGGTCAGCGAGTTCAACAAGATCATGCAGAGCCTCTATGAGAAAAATTACATCCTGGTGAACATGAACGACGTGTGGAGCGAGTACACCGACGAAAACGGCCAGCAGCGCATGCGCCGCAACACCCTGATGATCCCCAAGGGGAAGAAGCCCCTGATCATTTCCATTGACGACACCTGCTACTACGAGAGCTACATCGGCAACGGCTTTATGGAGAAGCTGATCCAGGCCGAGGACGGGCAGATCTGGGCCTACGGCCACGACCCGGAGGGGAAAGAGGTGGTCACCCAGGATCTGGACATCATCCCAGCCCTGGACAAGTTCGTCCGGGAACACCCGGATTTCAGCTTCAACGGCGTGAAGGCGTGCCTGTCCCTCACAGGCTACGAGGGGATCTTCGGCTACCGCACCAACTGCTTCTCCACCGGCATGACCGAGGAGCAGGAGGCTGTGCGCCTTGCGGAGATCGAGGCGGTGAAGCCCATTGTGGAGCAGCTGAGAAAGACCGGCTGGTACTTCGGCTGTCACACCTGGGGCCACATCCGCCTGGACAGCTCCAGCCGCACCGTGGAGAAGGTGGCGGCGGATCTGGACCGCTGGAAGAGCGACGTGGGGGACATCGTCGGCCCCACGACGCTGCTCTTCTACCCCCACGGCGGACGGCCCGACGGGGACGACTGGCACAAGACCGGCGACATCTTCAAGTACCTGCAGAGCCAGGGCTTCCGGATCTTCGCCTCCGTGGGGACGGAGTCCTTCAGCTACATCAAAAACGACATCTGCGCCGTCATCTGCGACAGGCTCCACCCGGACGGGACGACTCTGCGCAATCAGCGGGGCAAGTACCTGAAATTCTTTGACGCCAAGGATGTCTTTGACTACGACGTGCGCCCGGACTATGGCTATTCCTTCGATTAAGCCCGGGGCATATCCGGTTTAAAAGAAAATTTACATTTATTTCGTTTATTGCCCCGGCAAACCGCGCTATAATACGTCTTATTGCCGGGTTTTTTCCCTGAAACGATTTCGCCGTACTCTTACGGCGCGAATGGAGTTGAGCTGAATTGAGCAACGGCAGCGAGTTTGAGAATTTCGGCGGCTATGACGGTCTGGACGAATTCTCAAACCCCATATCCAGAGAACCCTCCCCCTATGAACGGCCTGTGCCCCACCACCCCAAGAGCATGGGCGGCTCCGGCACAGTCCGCCAGACGCCCCAGAACGCCCGCCCCTACTCCCAGGGCAGCCCCCAGCGGCAGGGCGGCGGACAGGCACGGGGGGACGGACAGGCACGGCGGAGCGGAAGCTCCTCCTACCGGCGGGGAAAGCGCTCCCACTATGTGAAGGCCTCCCCCCTCTTCTCCATGCTCTTCTTCCCCTGCGCCATCTTCTATCACGAGGTACTGCTCAGGCTCTTCAACAAGGACGTGAGCTTCTTCGGCCTGCCCCTTTTGTGCATCCTCCTCTTCTCCCTGGCCGGGGGCCTTGTGGTGTTTTTGATCCTGGATCTCATTCCAAACAAGCGGGTCTCCCGGTGGATCGGGGGCATCCTGATGATGGCGTTTATCGTCCTGCTGTGCGTCCAGCAGGGCATGGTCAACGTGTTCCGCATGTATTACGGCATCTTCGCTATGGCGGAGACGGCCGGGGACGCGGTGACGAATTTCGCCGACAACTTTGCGGGCGCCGTGGTGGGGCTGCTGCCCTTTATCTGCCTGTCCCTCATCCCCCTGGTTCTCTTTATCTGGCTCCGGGACCGGGTCCTCTATGAGCGCGGGCAGGAGTGGCTGGCCCGGGGCCTCATCCTGGTCATCCTCATCGTCGCCCAGCTTGGCGGCCACATGTTCGCCTCCATCGGGGAGAACAAGGCCTACTACACCTACAACTTCACCACCAACAACGGCATCACCCACTTCGGCCTTCTCACCAGCGCCCGTCTGGAGCTTCAGTACACCCTCTTCGGTATGCCGGAGGAGGATCTGGATCAGTATAAGGAGGAAAATCCCTCAGGCCCGGACAGTCAGGACGGCCCGGATGATCCAAATAAGCCCGACGATCCCCCCGACGACAACCCCGACAACCCTCCCGAAGGCCCGGACAACCCCGATACTCCCCCCGACACGCCCCCTGAGCCGCCGAAGACCTACGGGCCGAATGTTATCGACTCCGTGGATTTCTCCGCCCTGGCGGCGGGCGCCTCCGGGAAGCTCAAGGACATGGACGAGTATTTCGGCTCCCTCACCCCCACGATGGAGAATGAGTACACCGGGATGTTCAAGGACAAGAACCTGATTTTGCTGACGGCAGAGGGCTTCTGCCCCTACGCCATCGACGAGGAGCTGACGCCCACCCTCTACCGCCTCACCCACGAGGCCTTTGTCTTCAACAACTTCTACCAGCCCGACTGGACGCTGTCCACCGTGGGCGGGGAGTTCTCCGTCACCACCGGCGTCATCCCCAACTGGGTCAGCTCCTCCAACTCCGCCCGGGCCTCCATCGGCAACGCCATGCCCACCACCCTGGGCAACATGTTCAAGGCCATCGGCTACTCCACGCCGGCCTGGCACAACGGGGATTACACCTACTACAAGCGCAACCAGTACCTGGCCACCTACGGCTACGACTACAAGGGCGAGAACGGCGGCGGACTTGACCTGCCCACCGACAACTGGCCCAGATCCGACTATGAGATGATCGTGGCCACCTGCGACCAGTATATCGACGACTATGTGAACAACGGCCAGAAGTTCCACGCCTACTACATGACCATCTCCGGCCACGGCAACTACACCTTCTCCTACAACCACCGCTCCGCCCAGTACAAGGATCTGGTCGTGGCCAAGTACCCCAACCTGTCCGAGCCGTGTCAGGCGTACCTGGCCTGCAACATCGATCTGGACCGGGCCTTGGAGTACCTGGTGAAGAAGCTGGAGGACGCCGGCATCGCCGACGACACGCTGATCGTCATGTGCGCCGACCACTTCCCCTATATGCTGGCCTACGGAAACTCCAACGACCCCTCCACCGGGGACGGCACGGACTACTATAACGAGCTGACAAAGGCCATCACCGGCCACACGGACACCCTGGCCGTCACCAGCCGCTACCGCAACACCCTGCTCATGTGGTCGGCCTGCATCGAGGAACCCATCGTGGTGGACACCCCCTGCTACTCCTGCGACATCGTGCCCACCATCGCCAACCTCTTCGGACTGGACTATGACTCCCGCCTGTACTCCGGCCGGGACATCTTCGCCACCAACTGGGAGGTGGATGAGTACTCCAGCTCCATGCCGCTGGTGATCTTCGCCGACTCCACCCCCATGCGGGGCAACAGCTGGATCACCCCCGCCGGGACTTACGAGTCCAGCACCAAGACCTTCACCCCCAACCCCGGCGTCACCGTGGACGACGACTATGTGGCCAAGGTGAAGAAGCTGGTCTCCGGCAAGATCGCCTACTCCAAGCTCATCATCAGCCAGAATTACTATAAACATGTATTCGGATAAAAGCAAAAAAAGGCCGCAGGCCTTTTTTTGAAGGGGAAACGTGCGAAAGACCCGGCATGAATTCTGCGGAATTCACGCCGGGTCTTTCTGCCGCCGCGCTGTGCGACCAGTCTGCGGACTGGTCACTTGCGCGGCAAGAGGGATTTTTTCCGACGTACATGCCGCCGGAAAAAATATTAAATTGTTCTGGAAAATCGGTTTTCTCCGCTTTGGGAGGATCGGTTTATGCGTCAAAGAGGGCGAGAAATTTGCCGATCAGCTCCATGAACCGGAACTTCACCACATATTTGGGGGAGTCCTCGGTCATCAGGCCGATCTCCTGGGGGGAGAGGCCGATGGCGGCGGAGGCGGATTCGGTGAGCTGGGGCGCGTCGCACACCGGCGGGAACACCACGCACCACCAGTTGTGCCCGGCCCCCTCCCCGATGATGACCCGCAGGGACATGTACTTCCCGGCGGGCAGGGAGAAGGTGTCGTACTCCACCGTGGGGAAGGTCTCCACCCCCACCCCCGCCGTGACGGGCTTTTGGGTGATCTCCCCGGCGGCGGCGACGATCCCCGGAAGGCTCTCCCGGATCACCTCCCGCGCCTGGCCGGCGTCCTCCACCTCCTGGAGTCTGGGCCGCAGATACGCCAGCACAGCGTCCCGGACGCGGAGCTTTTCGGACTGGTCGAGCTGGGAATCGGAGTTTGCGACAACGTGGAGGCGGATGAGCTTTTGGGAAAGCTCCCTCTGCTCCCGATTTCCCTGATAACCGCACAAAAGTAAGACTAAAACCCCGAAGATCAGGGCATATTCCCATTTTTTCAGCTTCATATGATCCTCACAAAACAAAAAAGTCGGGCAAAAACAGGCCGCGTGACCTTATTTTGCCCGATTTTGTCCGGAATATACCTGATACAAATATCTAATTAAAAAAAGACATTCGCGACGGTCTTTTTTGCGCCATGCTGCGTCAGCCGCCACGGAGGGCACCGGCGGGACTTTGCCCCCGGATCAGTCCAAATAAAGCCCCTTTTTTACCGATTTTGTGAGGAAGACGCGCCCGAAGGGGGCCAAGACCCGGATATCCGGCTCCCGGCCCGACGGGAAGATCCCGAAGACCGCAGACCCGGTGCCCGTCATGGCGCAGCCCAGGGCGCCCATTTTCAAAAGCTGCCCCTTCACGGCCTCCACCGTCTCCCTCTCCTCTCCGGGGAGGGCGGCTTCAAAGACGTTGCGAAGGCCCCGGCCGATGCCGGGAAGATCGCCGCGCTCCAATAGCCCGGCAAAGCCGCGGTTGTCCGGTCTTTCAGAAATGGCGCAGCCGTCAATGGCCGCGAAAAGCTCCGGCGTGGACACGGAGAACGCGGGCTTCACGACGGCGATCCGGCACTCCGGCAGTGGGGGCAAATCAGCGAGGATCTCGCCCCGCCCCGTGGCCCTGGCCGTGCCGCCCAGAAGGCAGAAGGGCACATCCGAGCCAACCTGGGCGCAGACCGTATAAAGCTCCCCCTGGGAGAGTCCGGCCCCGGTCAGCCGGTTCAGCCCCCGGATCACCGCGGCGGCGTCGGAGCTGCCCCCCGCCATGCCCGCCCTATCGGGGATATGTTTCGTAAGGGCGATATCCACGCCCAATTCAGTTATGTCAACAAAGTCAAAAAACGCCTTTGCGGCCCTGCCGGCAAGGTTATGTAAACCCGTCGGCAGGCGGGGGTCTGTTGACATAACATTGATCTCCCCATCTTGGCGTAGAGTTATGTCAACTTCATCCCGCAGATCCACGGTCTGCATGACCATGTCCATGTTGTGATAGCCGTCCGGCCGCCTGTCCAGCACGTCCAGTGTCAGGTTCAGCTTGGCGAAGGCGGGGACGGTGACGGCGCGGCCCCTCATCTCCCTGCGCGGAGCCGGTCAAGGAAGCCGCCCAGGCGCGACAGGGCCGTCTCGATGTTCTCCACGGAGGAGGCGTAGCAGATCCGGGCGTAGCCCTCCCCTCCCGGGCCGAAGGCGGAGCCGGGGATGATGGCCACCCGCTCCTCCCGCAGAAACTCGGTGCAGAACTCCTCGCTTGTCAGGCCGAAGCCCCCGATTTGGGGGAACATGTAGAAGGCCCCCCTGGGTTCAAAGCAGGAAAGCCCCATGTCCCGCAGGCCCTTGAGCATCAGGCGGCGGCGCTTGTCGTAGCTGTCTCGCATCATCTCGATGTCCCCGTCACCGCTGCGCAGGGCCTCCACGGCCGCGTACTGGCTTGTTGTGGGGGCGGACATGATGCCGTACTGGTGGATCTTCAGCATCTGGCGGATCACCGCCTCGGGGCCGCAGACGTAGCCCATCCGCCAGCCCGTCATGGCGTAGCTCTTGGAGAAGCCGTTAACAACCAGGGTCCTGTCGTAAAGCTCCGGCAGGTTGGCCGGGGAGACGTGCTTCTGTCCGTATGTAAGCTCGGCGTAGATCTCGTCGGAGAGAACGGTGATATCCGTATCCCGCAGAACTTCGGCCAGGGCCTCCAGATCGGCCCGCTCCATAATGCCGCCGGTGGGGTTATTGGGGTACGGCAGGACAAGGAGCTTCGTCCGGGGGGTGATGACCGCCCGCAGCTCCTCCGGCGTCAGGCGGAACTCATTCTCCGCCTTGGTCTCCACATAGACGGGCACGCCGTCTGCCATTGTCACCAGCGGCCCGTAGCACACAAAGCTGGGCACGGGGATGATCACCTCGTCCCCGGGATCCAGCATGGTGCGGATGCACAGGTCGATGGCCTCGGAGCCGCCCACCGTGATGAAGATCTGGCTCTCCGGCCGGTATTTCAGGTCAAATCTGCGGTTCAGGTACAGGGAAACCTCCCGCCGAAGCCGGATAAGGCCGGCGTTTGAGGTGTACTTGGTGAACCCCTGCTCCAGGGAGTATATGCCCGCCTCCCGGATGTGCCAGGGGGTGACAAAGTCCGGTTCGCCGATCCCCAGGGATATGGCGTCCTTCATGGTGTCCAGAATGTCAAAGAACTTCCGGATGCCCGAGGGCTGGAGGGACCGGACGTTCTTTGACAGGATCTTCTCATAGTCCATCATACAAACAGCGTCCGCTCCTCCTGCTCAGGCTCCACAATGAAGGCCCGGTGCTTATCCTTGTAGCGCTTCATAATAAAGTGGGTGGCCGTGCCGGTGACGCCCTCGATGGGTGCCAGCTTCTCGGCCACAAAGCGGCTCACCTCCCGCAGGGACTTGCCGGAGACGATAACGGAGAAGTCAAAGCTCCCGGACATCAGGTACAGGCTCTCCACCTCGTCGTACTGGTAGATCCTGCGGGCGATCCGGTCATAGCCGTCGTCCCGCTGGGGGGTGATCTTCACCTCTATAAAGGCCGTGACGGCCTCCTCGCTTGTGCGGTCCCAGTCCACCAGGGCCGTATAGCCGTTGATGATATGCTCCTCCTCGCACCGCTTCACCGTCTCCCGGACGTATTCCTCGTTCTTCCCCGTCATAGCGGCGATCTGGGCGGGGGTGTACCGGCTGTCCTCCTCAAGGAGCTTTAAGATATCCTTCATCTGGAAACCTCCATCTTTTCGCGAATTAAAGGATATTGTACCATATTGCCGCCGAAAAGGAAATACCTATTTGCAAAATTTCTTTGCAAACCTGTTCCAGCTCTTCCAACCATTTATCCTTTACCGGCGGCGGCGTTCGGGGGTATAATAGACTCACCGCCACAGAAGGAGGCTATCTTATGGACATCCAGGCCATTGGCGTCAGGGCCTATTCCGTATACATACCCGAGTCGGAGCTGCGGCTCCGGCACATCGACCCGGAGAACATCACCGTGGGGCAGGCCAGGCAGCTGGTGGACGCGCTCTTGGGCGACACGTCCACGGACGCCGTCAGCCTTGAGCTGTACCCCGGCCGCCACGAGGTACTGATCTTCGTCCGCCGGTCCCCGGGGGAGCCGGAGTTTTACTGTTTTCAGGACTTTGAGCAGGTTCTGGAGGCCGTGGCGGCGCTGAGTGACTCGGTGGCCGCCTCCCTCTACCGGTTGGACGGGGCGTGGATCCTGGCCGTCTGGCCGGAGGAGGGCCGGACGCTTGCCCGCCTTGCGGATTTCGGCTCTCCCCTGGATGTCCCCGCCTGGTATCTGACCCACCTGCGGGAACACGCCCTTCCCGTGTGTGACGCCGACGCCGTGGCCGTGCTGCGGCGGGCATTTCTTGAACGGTAGAAAAAATGTGATTTTTCCCTTTTATTTTTCCTTTCCCTGTGATATAATCCTCTCAGCGTTTTCGCGTGAGGGGGTGACGGCGTGCCCAAGCAGAGGGGTATTAAGCCTGTGGCGCAAAACAGAAAGGCCTACCACGACTATTTTATCGAGGAGAAGTACGAGGCGGGGATCGAGCTTTTCGGCACCGAGGTGAAATCCGTCCGGGCCGGGAACGTAAACCTGAAGGACTCCTTCTGCTCGGTGAAAAACGGGGAGCTTCTGGCCTACGGGATGCACATCTCCCCCTACGAGAAGGGCAACATCTTCAACCGCGACCCCATGCGCCCCAAGCGCCTGCTGATGCACCGGCGGGAGATTGCCAAGCTCCAGGCCCGCATCCAGCAGGACGGCCTGACCCTCATTCCCCTGTCTTTGTACCTCAAGGACTCCCTGGTGAAGGTGGAGCTGGGCCTGGCCCGTGGAAAGAAGCTCTACGACAAGCGGGAGAGCGAGGCGCGGCGCGACGCGGATCGGGAGATCGACCGCATGATGAAGGAACGTGCAAAATAAATTCCACAAAGGAAAGGAAAAATACTTATGGCTAACCCTATTGCGACAATCGAAATGGAGGACGGCAAGGTCATCAAGGCCGAGCTTTTCCCCGACATCGCCCCCATCTCCGTGGCAAATTTCATCTCTCTGGCCAACAAGGGCTTCTATAACGGCCTCATCTTCCACCGGGTGATCCGGGACTTTATGATCCAGGGCGGCTGCCCCCAGGGGCGCGGCACCGGCGGCCCCGGCTACTGCATCAAGGGGGAGTTTGACGCCAACGGCGTTCCCAACCCCATAAAGCACGAGCGGGGCGTCCTGAGCATGGCCCGCACCAGCGTGCCCGACTCCGCCGGGAGCCAGTTCTTCATCGTCCACGCCGACTCCCCCCACTTAGACGGCCAGTACGCCGCCTTCGGCAAGGTCACGGAGGGCATGGACGTGGTGGACGAGATCGCCTCCGTCCGCGTGGATTACAACGATAAGCCCCGTAAGCCCCAGGTGATGAAGTCCGTCTCGGTGGACACCTTCGGCGTGGACTACGGCGAGCCCGCCAAGGTATGAGCATGAGGATCGCCATTGTTACCGGCGCCTCCTCCGGGCTGGGGAAGGAATTCTCCTTGCAGCTGGCGGAGAATTTCCCGGATGTGGAGTGCGTGTGGCTTGTGGCCCGGCGCAAGGCGCTGCTGGATGAGCTGGCCGGGCAGCTGTCTCTCCCCGCCGTGTGCGTGCCCCTGGATCTCACCGACGAGGCGGATCTGGGGAGCCTGTCCCGGAAGCTGAAGGACGAGGCCCCGGACGTGCGCGTGCTGGTCAACTGCGCCGGATGCGGCTATCTGGGCAACGTGGCGGAGTCCGACCCCAAGCTGCTGGCCCGGATGACCGACCTGAACATCCGCGCTCTGACCCTGGTGACAAACACCGTCCTGCCCTACATGCGGGGCGAGGGGCGGATCATCAACGTAAGCTCCATCGCCAGCTTCTGCCCCAACGCCAGGATGACGGTGTACAGCTCCACAAAGGCGTATGTCTCCAGCTTCTCCCTGGGGCTGCGGGAGGAGCTTCGGGAGCGGAACATCTCCGTGACCGCCGTCTGCTCCGGCCCGATGGACACGGAGTTTCTGGATATCGGCGAGATCCGCGGCAACTCCAAGATGTTTAAGACTCTCCCCTACTGCGACCCCAAAAAGGTGGCCGCGGGGAGCTATGCCGCCGCCAAGGCCGACCGGGCCTTCTACACACCGAGGGCGTTTTTCAAGCTCTACCGCTTCCTGGCCAAGATTCTCCCCAGCACCATCGTTGTGAAGCTGGCCAAGACCTGAGCATGGCGGCATGACATTTCACGCATAATTTTAAAGTCAACTCCATTTCTTGCGGCGGATCTGCCGCTTTGAAAGATCCCTCTTTACAAGTCAAACGCGGCCCCGGCGCCAAAAGGGCCGCGTTTGGCGAGGAGGAGCGAAGTCCGCGCCTGTGCCCACCCCAACGCCTTCGGTGTCGGGGACGGGGCGAGGGAAAGCGGCTCTCGCGACGACGAGGGGGCGTACCGGTTTCGACGGGGACGCGGAAACCTGAATAGCGGGCGGATGGGCCTGACATCCTTAAAACGGGCAATTATAAATTAAAGAACAACGATTACGCTGTTCCTGTCGCTGCTTAAGCAGTGACCGTTCCACCCCGGAGGTCAACGGCCGGGGATGGGGCGTCGATGAGTTGAGAACGTGAGCGTGCAAAGCTTTGCGCACGCCATGCACCATGAAGCTACCAACCTTTCAGGCGTGACGGCTTGCCTGTTAGCGCGGGAATCGGCTCTGCCGGAATAACCGCCTGCGCCCGGAGAAGTTCAAGCGGATGTGTTTTCGGACAGGGGTTCAACTCCCCTCGCCTCCACCAAAAGAAAATCCCGGAACCACAAGGGTTTCGGGATTTTTCCTTTGTTTTCAAGGGATTTGACGCTTTGTATTGAATTAAATCACACTAATATTTGTAAGAATAATTTACTAAATTTGCTAACGCCTTTGCTAACGGCCTTTCACCGCCAAGGCGATTTTCAAATCATTTCTTTTACTGCGCCACTGTATAAAGCGCATAGAAATAGCCTTTCTTGTCCATCAGATCCTCAAACATTCCGGATTCGACGATATGGCCGTCTTTTAGAACAAGGATGCCGTCATACTGCTTCAGGAGCGATTCTACCAAGGAGTGCGTCACGACGATGCGGGTGATGCCATCTAATTTCAATATATCGCCAGTCACTTGATAGGCTGTCTCGGCGTCAAGTGCCGCGGTCACTTCATCGGCGAGCAAAACCGACGATTTTTGCAAAAGGCTCCGGGCAATGGAGATGCGCTGCTTCTCGCCGCCGGACATATTTCTGCCGTTCTCGCCGCACAGGTAGTCCCCGCCGCGCTCATTTATGAGCCGCGACAGCCCCGAAAGCTCAACTGCCCTGTCCACATCGGCGGCCGGGAAGTCCCGGAACATGGTAATGTTGTCTCGGATGGAGGCATCAAACACAAATACATTCTGCTCGACCATAGAAACCAGCTCATAGAGCGACTTACTGCTGATCTCCATAAGCTCTGTGTTGTCATAGTATATCGCCCCCTTGTAGTCGTGGCGCGACGCCATTAGAAGCTTCAAAAGCGTGGATTTCCCGCTGCCGGAATTGCCAACAATGGCGTAGCTCTTTCCCGCCTGAAAATCTATATTGATGTCGTGCAGTATCTCATTGTCCGGCTCATAGCCGAAGCACAGATCGTGTACCGAAATGCCGGTTTCCAGATAGTTCGGGATGTCGATTCCCTCGTCGCGGACGTTTAACTCTAACGTCCGCGCCATTTTGTCAACGAGGCCCAGCGCCGCCCGCCTTGAAGCCAACAGCTCCGGCATTTGACCGACAACCGTTATCACCGCACCGGTCAGATCCATAAAAACAAACAGGATACCCGGCGTAATGCCCCAGCCCAGATAGGCCAGCACCGCACCGGCGAGAAATGTCCCCATCTGTGCGGAAAAGCTGGCAACGCCGCCTATCATTCCGAGGAAAACGCTGATCCTCCGCTTCTGGCATTTGGCGGTCTCCACCGCTGAGCTGCCTTGCTCCAAGAGGCTGACGGCGGCACTCTCCGCACGGAAGCTTTTTATTACGGAGAAGCCGCTGAGGATGTCCTTGAGCGATGCGGTAAATTCGCCGTTCTTCTCCGATACAGCTCTCTCCACCTTCTCCATACGCGCCCCCTCCCGCATGGAGGCGAGGAACGGCAGAGCGCACAGGCCGATGGCAATGGCGGCGAGGACCGGGCTGTACAGCAGCATCAGAACCACTGCGCCGGCCGCCCAGACAAGATTAAAGACAAGAACATACTGCTTTTCAAGATAGTTTGTCTCTACGGAAGTCAAATCGTTTGAAAATGCGCAGATGTATGTACTCGTGGCCTCGCTCTGAAAGGACGCGATATTCTTCCGTGTCAGCTTTCGGAACGCGAAGCTTTTGAACTGTGACAGCGCTTTTTTCATAAACTGTGGCTGCGCCCAATACTGAAGTCCTTTGATCGGTATGATCAAGAGGATAATGCCGGCTGTCAGTACAGCCAGCACGCGGAGGGACAACGCGCCCGGCTCGCCAGACACATGATCGACAAGCTGCGAAATGAGCCATGCTGCCGCCAGATTCAGCACGCTGAACAAGGTGGAAGTGAGGAGCATGGCGCAATACGCCAGTTTATTCCCTCTGAAAAACGTGGAAGTATATTCTCGGCGCTGTGTCTTATCCTTCATTTTGGATTTCCTCCCACATCCGGCTGAGAGATTCGTTCTCCAGAGAGTTTACCGTTTTGGAGACCGTTTCCCCAGCGGTGCTGCCTAAGCTGTCGAAGGCTGTCTGTTGTTTTACCGCGCTTACAAAACGCAGGCTGTCAGCGGAATAGTGGGGATCCCGGTCAAATTCCTCCGCCAGCTTTTTAGCCGCCAGAAGGGCGGCGCGGGCATCGTCTGGTTTTCCCAGCTTCAGCTGCGCATGGGCGAGAAAAATCAGGAAACTCGCACAGGGCTTGTCAAATAGATTGCTTTTTCCGTCCAATTTCAGACCCGCGAAAAAGTCCAGTGCCAGCTTGAGGATCGAAGCGCCGGAGGCATAGTCGTCCCGCTTGAAGTACACGTTCAAAAAGCCGCTCACGATCCGTATCAGCATGGCCGATACGGAAACAAGCGCCGTGGAGAGAACCTCCACCGCCTCATCGGGGCGGTTGCAGAAGACCGCGAGAGACTGCCCGATCACGTCGTCGTTGATGCCGCGCGGGTTGTTGCTTTTCAGCAGCTCCAGGGCCTTTTCCTCCTCGCCAAGCTCGGAATACGCACCGGCCATGTCGTATGTGATGGAAAATTCGCTGATTTTCGGGTCGGTATTCTGCCCCAGTAAAAGCCTTGCGTGCTCCATCAGTTCGATGGAACGCCGAAGCCGCGGCTTCTCGCTGCTCATCAGCCCAAAAAGGTAGTAGAGCATTGCGCTTTGATACACGATATCAAAGCAGTTTGGATAGCGCAGCAGCGCTTTTTCCGCCTCGGCAAGTCCGTCCGTATCCCTGTTTTGCAAGCACTCCCTGAGCCGGGCGGCCGTGTCGGCCTGTTTGTTGTTCTTCACCTGATAGCCCAGCAGGACATCCACCGATGTATCAAACAAGTCGGCAAGTTCGACGAGCAGCGTCAAATCAGGCGCGGATAAGTTCGCCTCCCATTTGTAGACTGCCCCAACGGTAACGCCCAACGCGTCCGCCAACTGCCGCTGTGTCAGCGAGCGCTCCTTTCGGAACGCACGGATGGTATCGGCCAGATTTATTTTCATGATAAATCCCCCCTGGATTCTGTATTTGATCATAGTATACCAGCTTATTTCTTGTTCTTAAACACACCATTCGTATAATTCAGAGGGAAATAATTATACCGTTAGTATGGGTATAATCCTGTATGTGGCCAGGCAGGCAGTAAAAAAGCTCTCTCTGATCAGCAAAAATCAGAGAGAGCTTTTTGTACCCGAAACCGTCAGCCGGTCGTTGGTCGGCTGCTTTTCTTACGAATTGTCCTCCGGTTCCTCCGGGGCCGGCGCGGGGGATTCCTCCGTGACGGCGGGCTTTGGCTCGGGGGTCAGGCGCCCGGCGGCGTGGCGGCGCACAAGCTCGATGATCACGGCGGCCAGGGGAATGAAGAAGATGATGCCCACGATACCGAACATCTTTCCGCCGATCATGGCGGCGATCAGGGTGTAGAGGGGCGGGAGGCCCACGGAGCTGCCCACCACCCGGGGGTAGATAAACTGGTTCTCCACAAACTGGACGGCCATATAGACCACAAAGCACCGGATGGCCAGGATGGGGTCGATGAGCAGGACGAGAAAGACGCTGAGGCAGCAGGAGATGAACGCCCCGATATAGGGGATGAGGGCGCACAGGGCCGTGACGACGCCCACAAGGCTGCCGTAAGGGATGCGGAAGACGGCGAAGGCCAGGGTCATGAGCAGGCCCAGGATCACCGCCTCGGCGCACTGCCCGGTGAGGAAGCTGGCAAAGGTCTGGCGGAACAGGCCGCAGAAGTTCAGGATGCTGTCTGCCAGGGAGGGCCTGAGATACGCCCGGACAAGCTTGTTGGCGTGGCGGCAGAGCATCCTCCGCTCCAGGGCCATATAGGCGGCGATGATCACGGAGAAGGAGGCCACGGTCACGGTATTGACCGTGGCGGTGACGGCCCCCACGGCGTTGGAGGCGATGGTGTCGATGCTGGCGGAGACGCTCTCCATGATCTTGTCCCAGTTAAGGCCGGAGAACCACTCCTCCAGCCAGCCGATGTCCAGCCCCCGCAGGTACGCGATCCACCGGGGGACGGAGTCCTCCAGCTGGTCGATCAGGCTCCGGAAGGATTTCACCAGCTCCGGGATCAGCAGCGTCAGGGCCAAGATCAGCACAAAAACCACGCAGATCAGGGTTATGGCGAAGCTTACGGCGGTGATCAGCTTGTCCGGGACGGGCTTTTTCCTCTTGGCCAGCAGCTTTTTCAGGCGCTTCTCGATGCCGTTCATGGGGACGCTGAGGAACAGCGCCAGGATGCCGCCGATGATCACCGGCAGGAGGAGGTTGACGATCCTCCCGGCGAAGCGCAAAATGGCGGAGAAATTCATCAGCGCCGCGAAAAGCGCCACCCCGGCGGCGGTGACGATCAGATACTGCTTTGTCTTTCTTTCCACTGCTTGGCTCCTTTCCCACCGGGTGCCCGGCGCCCGTAGGCGAACAGATACGCCGCGGCGCACACGGGGATGGCGGCGGCCAGGTCAAGGACGGAGTGCTGCTTGATGAAAACCGTGGACACGGAAATGAGGAACGCCGCCACAGCAAAGGCGGCCCTCCAACCCGGGGTGTTGAAATGCCGGCTGTCCCACGCCGCCAGCATGGCCGCCACCGAACCGATGACGTGGATGGAGGGGCACACGTTGGTGTTGGTGTCAAATTCGTAAAACCCGGCGATGAAGCGTGTGAGGAAGTTGTCCCTCCGGAAGACCTGAGGGCGAAGCTCCTGACAGTTGGGGAAAAGTATGTAGATGAGGATGGCCGCCGTGTAGGAGACGATGATGAATTTCATCATCCTGGTGAAGGCCGCCGTGTCACAGAAAAACGTGTACACCAGAACGCCCACGAGGAACACGAACCAGAAGAGGTACGGGATCAGAAAGATCTCGCAAAACGGGATGGCGTCGTCCAGGGCGCAGTGGATGGGGGTGTAGCTGTCCCGGATCCACAGCCGCTCCACCGTCATAAAGCCCAGACCGTACAGCGGCCAGAACAGCAGATACCAAAGGTGCTGAAATTCCGGGGTATTCAGTTTGCTGAACCGAAATGCTCGGTAATCCACAATGTCCGTCTTTTTTATGGTCATGTCTGTGTTCCTTCGCTAAGCCGCTTATAGATTACTTCCGCGCCGTTGGGCTGGCCGTGATTCTCCAGCGCCCTGCGCATCTGCCGCAGGCTCTCGTCCGAGGTCAAAAGGCGGATGCACTTTTGGGCCAGACGGTCGATGGAGGTGTCGGTTATCGCCGCGCCCATCTGGGTAAAGAAGTCCATGTTGTACTTCTCACAGCCCGAGACGGGGTTGATGAACACCATCGGCAGGTTCTTGGCCGCCGCCTCCGTCACGCTGATCCCGCCGGGCTTTGTCAGATAGAGGTCGGCGGAGTCCATATAGGCGGAGACCTTCTCCGTGTAGCCCAGGATATGTACCCGCCGGTTTTGCTCATACTCCCGCAGGAGCTTCTCCCGCAGGCGTTTATTCGTCCCGCAGATCACCGTCACCTCCAGGTCGGCCGGTGCCTCCTGGGTGACGCGGCTCAGGAGCTTGACGATAGGCCCGCAGCCCATGCTGCCGCACATCACTAAAAGGTGCCTGTTGCGCGCACCGATCTGAACCAGCTCCTTGGCCTCGCCGCGCTCCCGGTGGATCCAAAACTCACTGCGGACGGGGATGCCGGAGACGACGGTGGTATGCCGGCAGGGAATGCGGCTGTCAAAGGTGTCCACCAGCTGGCGGCACGGGATGAAGAAATACTCAAGCCCGATGGACTCCGTGCCGGGGCTGCATGTGTAGTCCGTGGCCACGAACGCCGTGCGGACAGGAAGCTCGTACCGCTCCAAAAGCTTTGTCATGGTGAGGGCCGGGAAGACGTGGGTACAGATCACCGTGTCAAATCCCCCCTCCTGGAGGAACCGGTACAGCCGCTCCATGCCGCTTGTCAGTACCCGGTAGAAAAGGGACCCCTTCCGGAGAAGATCCGGATGCTCCTCGTTGAACCGGTAGCCCCACCGGAATAGCCCGGGGATATACTTGTACATAAAGCTGTGGCCCCAGGACATGAATCCGGCAAACTCCGGGGAGATGAACGTGAGGGCGTCTCGGATCTGACAGGTGATATTCTTTTTTTCAAAAGCTTCCTTGATGGCCTCGGCGCAGGAGTTATGTCCCTGTCCCGTGCTGCAGCTCAAAATGATCACATTTTTCATAAACTTTCTCTCTTGCCTGTACTTTTTGGAGGATCCGGATAAGCTTGGGGCGGTTATAGCGCTGAATAAGGATATACGGGAGGTTCCCCAGGAAGTAGAGGAGGGAGACCGCCCATCCCCAAACACCCTTCCAGATCAGCACGCACCCGAAGCCCAGGATGCACAGCAGGCCGTGTATCCACTCCGCGACGCACGTCTCCTGGATCATCCGCTCCAGCACCGGGGCGCTCATCTCCCGGGGGAGCTTCTTGGGGGGCATGAGCCGGGGCAGGATGGCGCTCATATCCGGGAGCTTCTCCTTCCACCTGCGGATGCCCAGCCTGTCGTAAAAGGCCCCCTGCCTCTCCCAGGAATAAAGCCGGAAGGGAGGCCGGTCTGCCTTGAACATCCCCTTGGGGAGGAGCCGTCCCAGCACAAAGCAGGACGCCCCGATCAGGGCTAAATAGATAAGACACCTGAGTATGTGGATCATCACATGACCTCTCTTCCTTCTGCTCTTTTGTCAAGGCGGACAGCAGAGAACGAAGAGCCGCTCCCCTCCCCCGCCTTTAAGGGAGATCTCCGGCCTGTCCCACCTGCCGGGGGCGGCTCCCGCCCCCCTCTTTCGGAGGGGCAAGGCTGGCCGGCAGGGCGTTCTTACCATTATACTCCCTTTGTACGGCTTTTTCAAATAAACTAACAAGAAATTTGCGAAAAAGGCAAAATTTTTTTCGCCTCCCCCGGAACCCGGCCGCTGCCCTTATTATAAACCATTTCGCGCTGTAAAGCAAACCTATTTCTTCGTCTCCCCAAAATCCCACGGGGAGGCGTTTTTTCCCACTTTTTGGGCGGTGAGCAAGGGGAGGCGGCGGGGAGGCATCCCCGCCGCCAGTCTGTGCATTTTGGTTTCTCTCCCAAACCGTTTTACTTCGTCTTGATCCGCAACACCGTGACGGAATATTTGGGCACGGTGTAGTTGAACTGATTCTTCACCCCGGTCACGGTAGAGGTCTCCAGCGTCACCACCGGATCCCGGCCCAGGATGTTGTCGTTTTGCAGGCTTGTGCCCGCCGCCTGCTCCACCACCGCCGTGTCCCCGGAGAGGACGGCGTTTTTGATGTCGATGGCGAAGGTGCGGTCCTCCCCGGTGACGTTCACCAGCTTAATGATGATGTCGCCGGACTCGTCGGTACTCACCACCTGATACGCCTCGTACTTCTCCACCGGCACGGGGGTGTAGTCCACATACAGGGTGTCGTCCACATAGCACTTCACGTTCTCCGGCGTCACCACCACCTTCAGGTGATACGTCTGGCCCGTCTTGACGTTGAAGGGCTTGGAGGTGGAGGCGATCTGGTCGGTCTTGGCCCCGCTGGAGACCTGCTGAAGGGCGGAGACGGTGTTGTTCCAGCCCCCCAGGTTCCAGAAGAAGTTGTTGTCCCTGTCCCGGACGGCGAAGGGGATCAAAAAGCCCTCCGCGCCCCCCGTCTTGGTGGCGTCCAGGGTCAGGGTGTAATTCGTCCAGTCCACCTCGCCAAAGTACATGGCGGAGCCTGTGTTCCCGTAGGCGCCGGTGTCCGTCACGGTGTCGTCCTGGACGAGCTTTCCGTCCTTCACGCTCCAGCTGCCGTCGGAGACCTTTTCCCAGTCCTCCACGCTGCCGGACTTAAAGTCCGCCTCCCCCAGGGTCTTGCCCGTCTTGTTGTTGACGATCTTCACGTTGTCAAATTCCGCCGAGGTGTTCCAGGTCCCCACGCCGATCTTCCCCACAAGGCCGGTCTCCGCCTTGGCCTCCGCCCCGGTGAGGTCGGAGCGCAGAAGCGTCGTCCCCGCGTTCCTGGCGAAGATCTGCTGGACGTAGTAGTTCACCGAGCAGGTGACCTGGTGGTTATTGAACCAGATGAGGTCCGGCGCCCAGTGCATGGCGGTGAGATTGCCGAAAAGCGGCGCGTAGGCGGCCATTTTCACAATGTCCCCGTTGCGCTCCAGGCCCGTCATGTATGCCGCCTCGGCCAGGGCGGCGTTCCAGGTGTTGGACTGGGCCGCGTACTCGCCGAGAAAGACCGGCATGACCCCGCCGTAGTAGCCGCCGTCCAGCTCGGTGCGGCTGTAGTTTTCCTCGTCATAGTAGTCGGTGTGGCTCAAAAACCAGTCCGGCGTGTTGTAGTAGTGGTGGTCGATGGCGCCGGTGAACTCGTCGATCGTCCTGTCCCGCTCGTCCTCCACCCAGATCTGGGCGTGGTCGTAGGCGGCGATGTACATGTTGTGGCCGCTGTCCCCGTCGTCGGTGCCGGCGGAGAACATCAGCTCAATGCCGTCAAATAGCTCCGGGTTCTCGGCCCGGGCCTGGGCGAAGGCCTTCACAAACGCGTCGTAGTGGCGGTAATATTCCTCCCCCCACTGCTCGTTGCCGATGCCGATGTATTTCAGGGCAAAGGGTTCCGGGTGGCCCATAGCCGCCCGCACGGCGCCCCATTTGGTGGTCTCGTCGCCCCGGCAGAACTCCACCAGATCCAGGGCGTCCTGGATATACGGACCCAGCGAATCAAGCGCCGCCGCCTGGGATCCCCGGGCCATACAGGAGATCCCGCAGTTTAAGACCGGCACGCCCACGGCGCCGATGTCCTCCGCCAGCAGGAAATACTCGTAAAAGCCCAGTCCGTAGGACATGAAGCTGGGATAGGGGTCGTTGGAGGTGGAGAGGTTCGTCCAGATGTCGGTGCCCATTTTCCGGGCCGCCACGTCGCCGTAAGTCCCGTTGAACAGCAGCGGGTCCCCGTTCTCGTCCACACCGATGGAGTCCTTCCAGTCGTAGGCCAGATCCAGGGTCTGTCCCTCGATGACGCACCCGCCGGGGAAGCGCAGGAATTTAGGCTCCAGGGCCTCTAACTTCTCCGCCAGATCCCGTCTCAGACCGTTCTCCCGCCCCTTGTAGGTGTCCTCCGGGAAGAGGGATACCATATCCAGGGCGGCTTTCCCCTTCCCCATCGTCACCGCCAGGTTCACGCCCGCCGAGGCCGTGGCGGAGGAGGTCAGCTTCAGCTCGTACTTGGCCCACTGATCCGTTACGGCGGGGATCTCCCCGTGGCCAACGCTCTGGCCGTTCACGGTGATGTCCACCTGAAGCGGCCCCGTGAACCCGTCCAGGCCCTTGGCCCACAGGGAAAAGTTGTATACCGCCCCCTCCGTCACCGCCATGCCGTCCAAAAAGCCGCGGTTGGCGACGCCGGCCGGCTCGTCCCCGGTGTTCTCCAGCACCAGATAGTTTGTGTTGTTGCCGTTCAGGCCGCCCTCCGGGTCGTCCACCGTCACCTGGGCGTTGACGGTGCCCACGTCGGCCCAGCCGTGCTTCTGGTCGCCCTGGGCCAGGTTGGTAAATTCAAAGGAGCGGTTTTGTACCATCTCCGCGTACAGTCCGCCGTCCGCGGCGAAGTTGATGTCCTCGATAAAGATGCCGAAGAGCATGTCGCTGATCTCATGGACCCGGTCGCCCCCGTCGATGGAAAGGCCGTAGTCGCTGTTCTCCGTGTCGTAGGCGGAGATCTCCCCGGGTACGCCGAAGGGGCCATTTTCCCCTTCCTCGCCGGCGGTGTCGCCGCCCTTGCCGCAGGCGGCCAGTCCCGGCATCAGGAGCGCCATACCAAGTGTAAGGATCAAAACTCTTTTTCCATATCTACCCATGATAAAAACCTCCGTCCGTTTTGATTTTTGCCTTTACAAGCCAAGATATAATCAGTATAATATCATCAGGCGGGGGAAGTCTATGATTTTTCTTGCTGAGAATAATGACTCTTTCTGCAACAGGGAGGCGTTTTTTATGGTTCATGTTACCCAGATCGGTTTCAACTTTATCCACTTCGGCGGCCTGGATGTGCGCCGTCCGGAGGGGGAGGATCAGTACCTGCTCATCTTCTTCCGCTCGGACGCGGAGGTGCTGCTCAACGGCGTGTATGAGCCGGTGAAGCGGTCCAGCTTTTTCATCTACCCCAAGGGGGTGCCCCAGTTTTACCGGAAGACGGACGGGGACTACTATAACGACTGGATGTACTTCGACATCACGCCGGACGACGGGTATTTCCAAAAGCTGGGTATCCCCCTCTGCACCCCCATCCGGCTGCGCAACCCCTCCCCGCTCAACACCATGATGATGGATATGTTCAACGACTACTATTTTGAGAACGCCCAGGACAGCGAGGCCCTGGCGGACAAGGCAAACTCCTTCTTCCACCGTCTGGGCGTCAGCTGCGCCCTGGAGCAGGCGCCCCTGAGCCAGCGCAGCGTGTACCTCAACGAGCTGAGCGACCTGCGCAGCAAGCTTTTGAATTTCTCCTTCCTCCCCCAGAGCAGTGTCACCATCGCCAAGGCGCTTCACATGAGCGTCTCCGGCCTTGAGCATACATACAAGGCGCTTTTCCAGTCCACCATCGCCCAGGACGCCATCCGGGGGCGCATCCACTACGCCTGTATGCTCCTGCAAAACACCGACTACCCCGTCTCCAATATCGCCTTCATCTGCGGCTACGAGACTCAGGAGCATTTCTCCCGGCAGTTTAAGCGGATCATGGGCCTGCCCCCCAGGCAGTACAGGCTCGCCAAGCGCCGGGAGGAGGCGGAGGCCGCCTCCAAGTCCCTTTAAGGGCAAAACCGGGGGCAAGGCCGATGAAAAAGACGAAACAATTTCGTAAAAATCTTCTCCTGGCGGCCAAAATCGGCATTGGGAGCAGTATCGCCATCTTCATAGCCCAGAGTCTGGAGCTGAATTACGCCGCCTCCGCCGGAACGGTGGCCCTTCTCACGCTGATGACCTCGAAGTTGGAGACCTTCCGCCTGTCCGCCAGCCGTTTTCTCACCTTCGGCATCACGCTGCTGCTGTCCCTCCTCATTGTCTCCCACGTTTCCAACATCTGGCTGGCCTACGGCCTCATCCTGATGCTGGTGGTGTTCCTGGCCGAGTCTCTGGGCCTGCGCTCCACCATATCCGTAAACTCCGTTGTGGCGGCGCACCTGGTGACAAGCCGGGATCTGAGCGGGGCGTCCATTCTCAACGAGTTCCTCCTGGTCCTCATTGGCGTGACACTGGCGGTCATCCTCAACCTCTTTCACGCCAACTGGTCACACCGCCGGCAGATCGTGGCCAGTATGCGCCGGGTGGAGGCGGAGCTTCAGCAGATCCTCCGGGAGGTGGCCGTCTACCTGCGCTCCGGGAACGGCTCCGGCGAGGTGTGGCGGGAGATCGGCGGGCTGGAGGGGGAGCTGCAGGAGTATGTGAACAGCGCCTACGAGTACCAGGACAACACCTTCCACTCCCACCCGGAGTATTACATCTCATATTTCGAGATGCGCCTTGAGCAGTTCAAGATCCTCCACCGCCTCCACCAGGAGATCAAGCGCGTCCGCTCCATCCCCCGCCAGGCGGCTGTTGTGGCGGATTACCTGGACTATCTGTCGGACTTCGTGGTGGAGGTGAACGCGCCGGACAACCAGATCCAGTATCTGGAGCGGCTGCTGGACGACATGCGCCTCCAGGAGCTGCCCAAGACCCGGGAGGAATTTGAGAGCCGGGCCATTCTCTACCACGTTCTCATGGATCTCCAGGACTTTTTAGACTGCAAAGCGGACTTTGTCAAGGGCCTGGATGAAAAACAGCGAAAAAGATATTGGGGCCGCCCCGCCTGAGGGCCGGCCCCAATTTTTTTAATGCGAGCATACCTTGTGCATCCGTGCGCATCCGTAGGGCCGGGCAAAGGGCCGGAGGATCTTTTCGGCAAGGGGACATTACTCCCGCCGGATGAGGGTATCCCCGGCCAGGGCGCGCACCACTTCCCCCGCCAGGATCAGCCCCGCCGCCGGCGGGACGAAGGAGAAGCTGCCGGGGATGTCCCGGCGTCCGCTGGGGATCTCCTCCCCCTCATGCTCCCGGGTCCTCAGGGGCTGCTCCCGGGACCAGACCACCCTCAGGCGCGGGACGCCGCGCTTTTTCAGCTCCCGGCGCATGACGCGGGCCAGGGGGTCCGTGCTGGTCTCATAGATATCCCCCACCTCCAGGGCCGTGGGGTCGGCCTTGTTCCCCGTGCCCATCGAGCTGATCAGGGGGACGCCGGCCTCCCTGGCCCGGACGGCCAGCGTCAGCTTGGCGCTGACGGTGTCCACCGCGTCCACGACGTAGTCAAGGCCGGCAAGGTCTATCTCCCCGGCGGTGTCCGGGGTGTAGAAGAGCCTGTAGGTGAATACCCTGGCCTCCGGGTTGATGTCCAGGATCCGCTCCCTGGCCGCGTCCACCTTGTACTGCCCCACGCTTTTGTGGGTGGCCAGGATCTGCCGGTTCAGGTTGGAGAGGCTCACCCGGTCGTTGTCCACCAGGTGCAGCTCCCCCACCCCGGCGCGGGCCAGGGCCTCCGCGGCGCTTCCGCCCACGCCCCCCAGGCCGAACACCGCCACGCGGGCGGCGGAGAGCCTGTCCAGCCCCTCCTGTCCCAGGAGGAGCCGCGTTCTTGAAAACTGGTCTGCCATCGTCACACCCGCCTTCCCCGGTCTTGCGTATAGGCTCAAAGCTCCCGGCTCTTCCAGTCCCGGGCTGCCTCAGCCCTGGCGGGATCCGTGGCCGTGCCGATCATGGGTTCGGCGTTGTCCACCGCCGACAGGGCCTCCATCTCCCCCTGCGTCAGGCAGAAGTCGAAAATGTCGATATTCTCCCGGATCCGCTCCTCATGCACGGACTTGGGGATCACGGCGATGCCCTGCTGGACAAGGAACCGCAGGGCCACCTGGGCCGGGGTCTTGCCGTGGGCCAGGGCGGCATCGCGCACCGCGGGGAGGGCGAACATGTGGTTGATCCGGCTCTGTCCCAGGGGGGCGTAGGCCTGGTGGACCACGTTGTACTTCTCCATCCACCGGTGGGCGGTCTTCTGCTGGCAGAAGAGGTGCGTCTCCACCTGGTTCACCGCCGGGACCACCCGGTTGTAGTTGATCAGGTCCACCAGCCTGTCCGGGGCGAAGTTGGACACGCCTATGGCACGAACCGTCCCCTCCTCATACAGCGTCTCCAGATCCCGCCACGCCGCGTACACGTCGTTGAAGGGCCAGTGAATCAGCATAAGGTCGATGTAGTCCAGGCCCATCCTCTCCAGGGAGCGGTACACGCTCCTCCGGCACTCGCCGCCGGGGTGGTTGCGAAACCACACCTTGCTGGTGACGAAGATCTCCCCTCTCGGGATGCCGCAGGCCCTCACCGCCTCGCCCACGCTCTTTTCGTTGCCGTAATTCTGGGCCGTATCCAAAAGCCTGTACCCCGCCTCCAGGGCAAGCTCGGCGCTCTGCCGGCACTGGCCGGGGTCGGTGATCTGATACGTTCCGAAGCCCACCAGGGGCATCCTCACGCCGTTATTGAGCAGTGCTGTCGTCTCCATAGTAGTTCCTCCTTATGTTTTTCTCACGGTGTGGGCGTCCAGAAACGCCAGCACCTGATTGACTGCCAGCTCCAGGTGGGGACCGCCAAACCCGTGGCCCGCGCCGGGGATCACCGTCAGATCTACCCGGTCCTCCCCGTAGGCCCGGACGGCCCGCTCAACGGTCTTCCCCGTCACCAGGGGGTCCCGATCCCCGCACACGATGCACACATCCCCCGGAAAGCCGGGGATGAGCGCATAGGGATCCAACTCCTCCACGGCGCGGATGTACTCCGGCCCCACCCAGTAGCCCATCAGGGGCGTGAGGCGCCGGGGCGCGCCGCGCCAGTTCTCCGGGATGCTCAGGGCCGGGAAGTACATGGCAAGACCGGCGATCCGGCCGCGCATGTCCTCATCCGCCGCCGTGAGGGACGCCACAAGTCCCCCCTGGCTGCCGCCGAAGAGGAAGAGCTGTCTTGCGTCCACCCGCTCCAGGGCGGCCACGCTCTCCACCACGGCCCGGAGATCCTCCTTCATGGTGAGGGGGGAATACGTCTCCGCCGTCCTGCCCCGGCTCTTCCCGCCGGACTGGGCGCCGCAGAAGTCAAAGGCGCAGCAGATATACCCCCTGGCCGCCCACGCGGTACACTCGGCGGGGAAATCCGTGCCGTGCCCGTTAAAGCCGTGGCACAGGATCACCGCCGGAAAGCGCCCCTCCCCCCGGGGCATCCACAGCTGCCCGTGAAGGGCGATGCTCCGCCCCCGGGTATCGGTATAGTCCACCAGGTGCGGGACCGTCTCCACATCGTAGAGCCTCCCCGCGCAGCCCGTCTCTTTGATCATACGTCCTCCTTATCCGCCATAGCTCCCGGCCGGCTTATCCCACGATCCTCCATAGCTCCCGGTCGCCGGCCTCCGGGAGGATCCTTCGCAGATGGGTCAGGATCCGCTCTTTGGACTCCGCCGGCTCCCTACCGTACCCCCCGGTCACGGTCTCCCGGCCCAGGACTGTCTCCGGCAGGGCGTACTGGGCCACGCCCCAGCCGTAGGGCCGGCCGTGCCGGTCTAAGCTGTACACGAAGTCCGCCACGGTCACATACGTCTGCATCTGCAGGCGGGTGATCACCGTGTCAAAGCCCTTCAGCCCGTCCCGGCCGTAGCCGCAAAGCTCCTTCAGCTCCTTGGACAGAATCGGCCCCCGGCCCTCTATGGCGTCAAAGACGTTTTTGTCCCGGAGGGCGGCGAGGCCGTCGTCAAACCGGGCGTCAAAGTCGTAGCCGTCCCGCCGGTAGTTGGCAAAGTCCGGCAGCCATTCCCGGCTCACAAACCCCGCCTTCCCGGCGAAAAACTTGCCATAGACGCACCGGCCGCTTCTGGCGATGGGGCCTTTCCACTCCCACGGCCCGTCTGTATCCGGGGAGAACCACAGCTCCCTGGGGCAGTTCTCCTCCACGGAGAAGCCCCGGATGGGGTTCTCAAAAAAGGGCAGAAAGCCCAGCTCCTCCACAAGCGCCAGGATGTCCTGGGCACTGCGAAGCTCCCGGAATCTCATGTTACCCACCTTCTTTGCCCGCTCAGGAGAGGATGTCCAGCACCTGACCGATGTACATGGTGTGCGGCGCCTCCGTCTGATAAAACGCCTGGGCGGCCCTCTCCGGGACGGAGGCCAGATCCAGCTCCTGGCGGTAGATCTTCCGGCACAGAAGCGTGGCCCGGGCCTCCCGGAAGGTGACGGCCCCCTCCAGAGCCACCGGGGTGAGGCCCGCCATCGCCGCCTTGTCCCCGTCCCGGCCGGACACGGAGCCGAAGATCCCCAGGGCGCGGCGGCACGCCTCCGGATAGAAGCTGACGGTGAACAGGTCGTTGGCCTCCAAAAACTCGTGGGTGTACCGCACGGGTTTCACATACACCGTCACCACGGGCAGTCCCCACAGCGTCCCCATGCCGCCCCAGGAGACGGTCATGGCGTTGTAACGGTCGATATCCCCCGCCGCCACAAGCGCCCACTCCCGGTCAAAGATCCGGAAGGGATCGGTTTGAAATTCCATTGTCATTCCCCTTTCAGCAGTTTGTCAAAAAACGCACATGGCCGCGTCTGAAACGGCTGCGCGGCATTTCCTCCCTATAAACCTATCACATTTCACCCCTTTTTTCAAGGCCCCGGCGGTTTTTCCCTCACCCCTGCAACGATTTGCCGAATTACTGCGATTTGTACGAATTTTGAGGCATTTTTTCCGTTTTGATTTGTCGTTTATGCACAAAAAGTCCTTGACAGTTTCAGGATATCACGGTATATTTATATTGTACGGGTCTTGGCGATCCGTGCAAAAAAAGAAAAGGAGAATGAAAATGGGAAAGCGTAATACGAATTTTGCCCGGTTTGGCGCCCTGCTGCTGGCCTTTGTCCTGCTGCTGGCGTCCGCGGCAACGGGGCTGGCCGCCCCAGCCAGGGCGGCGGAGGGCGGCGTCACCGTCAAGATCCACTACCACCGCCCCGACGACAACTATGAAGGATGGGACGTGTGGAGCTGGCCCTCCTCCGGCGACGGGGGCGCCTACGCCTTTGAACCCGAGGAAAACGGCGTGGTGGCCACCATCCCCGTGGCCCCCGGGATCACCTCCATCGGCTACATCGTCCGCCTGGGCGGGGACTCCTGGACAGGCAAGGACGTGGGGAGCGACCAGTTTTTGAACTTCCCGGAGGTTCAGTCCGGCACCATCCACCTGTATGTGGAGGCCGGCGTGCCCAACGACAAGTACGAGTACGGCGAGGACGCCGTGGTGGTACACCGCGCCTCCTCCGTCAGCTACAACGAGATCACCGGCGCCATTGTGGTGACGCTGACCGCCCCCCTGAAGACGGACCCCGCCGGGGCCTTTGAGCTTCTGGACGCCAACGGGAAGGCCGTGGCCGTCTCCCAGGTGGAGTCCCTCACGGACTTGACCTTCACGCTGATGCCCGCGGAACCCATCGACCTCTTCTCCAGCTACAGCGTGACCTTCAACGGCGAGAGCTACGCCGTCAAGCTCCCCAACGTGTACTCCTCCTCCGCCTTTGAGGAGCTGTACACCTACACCGGCGACGACCTGGGCTATACCTGGACGGCGGAAAAGACCTCCTTCCGGGTCTGGGCGCCCCTGGCCCAGTCCGTCAGCGTCAACCTGTACGAGAGCGGCACCGAGGGGACGGACGATCTCATCGAGTCCGTCACCATGACCGCCGACGTGAACGGCACCTGGGTGGCCGAGAAGGAGGGCGACCTGAACGGCACCTACTACACCTATACCGCCACGCTGGCCGACGGCACTGTCAACGAGACTGTGGATCCCTATGCCAGGACCACCGGCGTCAACGGCAAGCGGGCTATGGTGCTGGATCTGGACTCCACCGACCCCGAGGGCTGGGACACCGACGGCAACCCCAACGCCTCCCTGAACTACACCGACACCGTCATCTATGAGCTTCACGTCCGGGATCTGTCTATGGACGAAAGCTCCGGCATCGTCAACAAGGGGAAATTCCTGGGCCTCACCGAGACGGGGACAAAGACCCCCGACGGTATCGCCACCGGTATCGACCACATCAAGGAGCTGGGCGCCACCCACGTCCACCTGCTCCCCTCCTACGACTACGGCTCCGTTGACGAGACAAAGCTCGACCAGCCGCAGTTTAACTGGGGCTACGACCCGGTGAACTACAACGTCCCCGAGGGCTCCTACTCCACCGACCCCTATAACGGCGCGGTGCGCGTCTCGGAGATGAAGCAGATGGTGAAGGCCATGCACGACAACGGCCTGTCCGTGGTCATGGACGTGGTATACAATCATGTACAGAACGCCGGCACCTTCAGCGTCAACATGCTCGTCCCCGGCTACTTCTCCCGCATCAACGACAACGGCTCCTACTCCAACGGCTCCGGCTGCGGCAACGACACCGCCTCCGAGCGGAGCATGGTACATAAGTACATCGTGGACTCCATCCTCTACTGGGCCGAGGAGTACCACATCGACGGCTTCCGGTTCGACCTGGTGGGTCTTCTGGACACGGACACCATCAACGAGCTGGTGAGCCGCGTCCACGAGACGCGCCCCGACGTGATCTTCTACGGCGAGGGCTGGACCATGTCCACCGACATCACCAAGAACGACGTGACCACCGCCACCCAGACCAACTCCTCCAAGACCCCGGGCTTCGCTTTCTTCTCCGACAACATCCGGGACGACCTGAAGGGCAGTGTGTTTGACAAGGGCACGGGCTACGTCTCCGGCGCCACCGGCAAGGAGAAGGTGATGATCAACGACTTCATGGGCCTTCCCACCTGGAGTACCACCCCCAGCCAGACGGTGAACTACGCCTCCTGCCACGACAACAACACCCTCATCGACCGGCTCACCCTGTCCAGGCCCGACGCCTCCAGGGAGGATCTCATCCGCATGAACAACCTGGCCGCGGCCTTCTACATGACAAGCCAGGGCATCCCCTTCATGCAGGCCGGAGAGGAGATGCTCCGCTCCAAGCCCAACGAGGACGGCACCTTCAATGAGAACAGCTACAACACCACCGACGCCATGAACTCCCTGAAGTGGTCCACCCTGTCCCAGGAGGAGTACGCCAACGTGTTCTCCTATTACAAGGGACTCATCGCCTTCCGTAAGGCCCACGGCGCCCTGCGCATGACAAACGCCGAGGACGTGAAGGCAAACATCACCGCCGCGGAGGGCCTTCCGGAGAACGTCCTGGCCTTCTCCATCAACGGCGGCGTCAACGGCGAGACCAGCGAGGGGCTTTACATCATCTTCAACCCCAACGCCGAGGAAGTGAGCGTGACCCTGCCCGATGGGAACTGGGATGTGTACGTCAACGACGAGAAGGCCGGCACCGAGCCTTTAGGCTCCGTCAGCGGCACGACCGCCGTGGCCCCCATCTCCGCCCTCGTCCTGGTCCACAACGGAGACGCCCCCGCCCAGTCCCCCGCCGATCCCGGCGAAACCGGGGATCCCACCCCCAGCACGCCTGAGCCTGCCGGGAAGGACGGCGGCCCCGGCATCTGGATCGCTGTTGGCGTTGCGGCAGGCGCCCTCGTCCTGGGCGGTGCCGCCGGGTTCATCATCAAGAAGAAGAAGAAATAAGCCTTGACACTGGGAAAGTATTGATCGTGAATTTTTAAAAACTACAAAATCCCCGCCGGAATGTGTAATTCCGGCGGGGATCTCTTTGTATCAAGTTTTTTCGCTTCAGCAGCCCTTTTGGCCGTCTCCACGCCCCTTGCGGCACTTGGCGCAGTCGCCGCAGCAGGAGCTTTTCGTCTTTCTCCGGCGGTTGAGCCAAAACGCCAGGACAAGAAGCCCCGCCACCAGTCCGATCACGAGAATATCTACCGGTTTCACGATCTCACCTCCCGGACAGTCCGATCCGTCATCCTTCATCCTATCCCGTTTCCGCCGGATCATTCCCGGAAAAGGGGAAATGCCCTGCGGGCCATCACAGAACGAGGATAAGCACGCCCCGGATAAGGAGCGCGGCCAGCCAGGCGATGACGCACTGCCAGATCACCACCCCGGCGGCCCAGCGGCCGCCCAGCTCCCGCTTGACGGAGGCGATGGCCGCCACGCAGGGGGTATAAAGGAGGCTGAACACCAACAGCGCCGCGGCGGACACCACGTCCAGGGCCGCGCCGACGCCGCCCTCCGTGGCGAAAAGAACCTCCAGGGTGGAGACGACGCTCTCCTTGGCCATAAAGCCGCTGATGAGGGAGGTGCAGATCCGCCAATCCCCCAGACCCAGGGGTCTGAACAGCGGCTCAATGGCCCCGGCGATCAGGGCCATTATGCTCTGGCCGGAGTCCTGCACCGCGTTGAAGTGGATGTCAAAGCTCTGCAAAAACCACACCGCCACCGTGGCGATGAGGATGACGGAAAAGGCCTTCTGCAAAAAGTCCCGGGCCTTCTCCCACATCAGCTGGAAGGTACTCCTGGCGCTGGGCATCCGGTAGTTGGGCAGCTCCATGACGAAGGGCACCGCCTCCCCGCGAAACAGGGTCTTCTTGTAGAGGAATGCTACAAGGATCCCCACGGCCACGCCCAGGACATACAGGGCCGTCATCACAAGCCCGCCCTTCCCCGGGAAAAAGGCCTGGACAAAAAAGGCGTAGATGGGCAGCTTGGCCGTACAGCTCATAAAGGGCGTCAGCAGGATGGTCATTTTTCTGTCCCGCTCGCTGGGCAGAGTCCTGGTGGCCATCACCGCCGGCACCGTACAGCCAAAGCCGATGAGCATGGGCACGATGCTCCGCCCGGAGAGACCGATCTTTCTCAGGAGCTTATCCATAAAGAAGGCCACTCTGGCGATGTAGCCGGAGTCCTCCAGCAGGGACAGGAAGAAGAACATGGTCACCACCACGGGCATGAAGCTCAGCACCGAGCCCACGCCCTCGAAGATGCCGCCCACCACCAGATCCCGGAGGGTGGGGTTCACCCCGGCAGAGGTCATGGCCCTGTCCACCACCTGGGTCAGCGCGGAGATGCCCAGATCCAGCAGATCCTGGAGCCACGCGCCGATGACGTTGAAGGTGAGGTAAAAAACCAGCGCCATAATGGCCACAAACACGGGGATGGCCGTATACTTGCCTGTTAAGATCCTGTCCAGCTTCTCGCTCCTGGCGTGTTCTTTGGACTCCCGGGGCTTTTTCACGCACTCCCGGCACACGTCCCCGATGAAGCTAAAGCGCATATCGGCGATGGCCGCGCTGCGGTCAAGGCCCCGCTCCGCCTCCATCTGCACGGTGATATGCTCCAAAAGCTCCCGCTCGTTCTCGTCCAGCTCCAGCCTGCGGATGACAAGCTCATCCCCCTCGATGGCCTTGGCCGACCCGAATCTGGCGGGGATCCCGGACTTCTCCGCGTGATCCTCGATGAGATGCACCACCGCGTGAAGGCACCTGTGTACGGCGCCACCGGCGGCGTCCTTGGCGCAGAAATCCACCTTCACCGGCTTTTCCTGGTACTTGGCCACATGGATGGCGTGGGTGATCAGCTCCTCCAGGCCCTGGTTCTTCGCCGCGGAGATGGGCACCACCGGCACGCCCAGGCGCGCCTCCATCGCGTTCACGTCGATGGAGCCGCCGTTTCCCGTCAGCTCATCCATCATGTTCAGCGCCACCACCATCGGCCTGTCCATCTCCAGCAGCTGCATGGTGAGATACAGGTTCCGCTCGATATTCGTGGCGTCCACGATGTTGATAATGGCGTCCGGCTTCTCGTCCAGCACAAACCGGCGGCTGACGATCTCCTCGCTGGAGTAGGGCGACATGGAGTAGATCCCGGGCAGGTCGGTGATGGAGGTCTGCGGGTAGCCCAGGATCGCCCCGTCCTTCCTGTCCACCGTCACACCGGGGAAGTTCCCCACATGCTGGTTGGCGCCGGTCAGCCGATTGAACAGGGTGGTCTTTCCGCAGTTCTGATTGCCCACGAGGGCGAAGGTGAGAACATGCCCGTCCGGCAGGGGGTTCTCCCCGGCCTTCTCGTGGTGGACGCCCGGCTCCCCGAAATACGGGTGAACCGTGGGCCGCCGCTTTTCCGGGCGGGCCTGGGGGGACGTCACGGTGTCGATCTTCTCCACATCGATCTTTCCGGCGTCGTCCAGACGCAGCGTCAGCTCATAGCCCTGGATGCGCACCTCCACCGGGTCACCCATCGGGGCGTATTTCACTACCGTGACATCCGCCCCCGGGATGACACCCATATCCAGAAAGTGCTGTCTCAGCGCGCCCTCACCTCCCACGGCCAGGACGCGCCCGCTCTCCCCTATCTTTAAATCCTTGATCGTCATCAGTATGCCCTCTTACCTGTGTTAAGCCGTGCGCGGCAGGCGCCGGCCGTCGTTAGTCTCAGATAAGTATATTCCTCCTGAGGGAAAAGTCAAGTGTCTGGCTGGCGAAAAAGGACATAGGGTTCTCAGTCGAGAACCCTATGTCCTTTTTCTGCCAAGGGGGGAACGTGCGGGGACATGTCCTTGGAAAAAATATTGGGATGGGGGATGCGGGGCGGGGGTTGTCCGGTGTCTGTAAGAGTCCCCCTGTAGGGGCCGATGACCTCATCGGCCCGGGCGGGTTGGGTGATAGAGCGGTTGCGTTAAGATAGAAAACTTTATAATTTGCCGTAGGGGCCGCCGCCCACGGCGGCCCGTGTCGTTGATTGAGGGCGGTTAATAGACGGGGAAAGGGCAGCGTCAAGCGTCCCCGGGAAGCCGGTGTGACACGGGGACGGTTCTTTAGTCCCATCTCCGCACGGCTCCGATGTGACGAAAGAACCGTCCCCTTTGTCCCACCTCCTCAAGAGGCGGGAAGCTCCTTCGTAAAAGGCGGGACTTGAGGGACGGTTTTTTTGTACACCGCAGCGTCAGCGCAGGTGTGACAAAAGAACCGTCCCTCTGTAACGCCGGGTGAAAGCCCTCAAAAGACGAAAGCCGCCCCGCCCCATCCCCCCAATCCAAATATTTTTTGCGGGGCTTTGCCTCGCAAAAGGAAAGGCCCTCTCGAATTGCGCGCAATTCGAGAGGGCCTTTCCACACGCGTCCCCGCCGGAATAAGGCCGCAAGGGCTTATTCCGGCGAAAATTCCTCTTTTCCCACCCCGCACACGGGGCAGACAAAGTCCTCGGGCAGATCCTCAAACTTGGTGCCGGGGGCGATGCCGTTATCGGGGTCGCCCAGCTCCTCGTCGTACTCCCAGCCGCACACGCTGCAAACGTATTTTTTCATATAATGATCTCCTTTCAGATTATTGGATGGGTTCAAAGTCCGCCGCGCCGTGCTTGCACAGGGGGCAGACGAAATCCTCGGGCAGCTCGTCCCCCTCGTAGACGTAGCCGCAGACCTTGCAGACCCAGCCCTTCTTCCCCTGCGTCTGGGGCTTGGGCTTTACGTTGTTCTGGTAGTAGGTGTAGGTCATGGTCTCCCGGTCGTTGATGACCCGGGCCTCGGTGACGGTGCAGATGAACATCCCGTGGGTGTCCATATCGATATACTGCTCCACCTTCAGTGAGAGGAAGGCGTTGATATACTTGGGCAGGAAGACAAGGCCGTTGTCGGAGCGGAGGATCTCGGCGTTTTCAAACTTGTCCACGCTCCTGCCGCTCTGGAAGCCGAAAGTCTCAAACACCCGGAAGGGGGCGTCCACGGAGAGGCAGTTTACGTTCATCTTCCCCGTCTGCTTGATGATGTGGTGGGAGTAGTTGTCCTTGTTGATGCACACGGCCACGCGGTTGGGGGAGCTTGTCAGCTGGGACACGGTGTTGACGATCAGGCCGTTGTCCCGCTTGCCGTCGTTAGAGGTAACCACATAGAGGCCGTAGCCGATCTTAAAGAGCGCCGTCAGATCGTTCTTGTTGGCCGTCTCGCCGTTCTGGGCCACATAGTCCCGGGTCAGCTCCTCCGCCAGGGCGTCGATCTTGCCGCGGCTCTCGTCATTCAGGGCTGAGGTGATCCGGACGGTGTTCTCCGTCCAGGTGATGTTCTTGCAGGACTCCATCATGGACTTCATCACCTTGGCGGCCATAGGCGCCCAGGAGCCGTTCTCCACAAGGCCCACAGTGCGGTTTTTATATCCCCGCTCCGTCAGGTGGTTGATAAACTCCCGCATAAAGGGGAAGATCTCCGCGTTGTAGGTGGTGGTGGCCAGCACCAGCTTGCCGTACCGGAAGGCGTCCTCCACGGCCTCGGCCATATCGTCCCGGGCCAGGTCTGTCACCACGACCTTGGGGCAGCCCCGGGCCTTCAGCTTCTCCGCCAGCAGCTCCACAGCCTTCCTGGTGTGGCCGTAGACGGAGGTATAGGCGATGACCACGCCCTCGCTCTCCACGGCGTAGCTTGACCAGATGTTGTAGAGGTTCAGGTAGTACCCCAGATTCTCCGTGAGTACCGGCCCGTGGAGGGGGCAGATGATCTGGATATCCAGGCCCGCCGCCTTCTTCAAAAGTGCCTGCACCTGGGCGCCGTACTTGCCCACGATGCCGATATAATACCTTCTCGCCTCGCAGGCCCAGTCCTCCTCCACGTCCAGGGCGCCGAACTTGCCAAAGCCGTCGGCGGAGAAAAGCACCTTGTCAAAGCTGTCGTAGGTGACAATGACCTCCGGCCAGTGAACCATCGGCGCCGTGACAAAGGTCAGGGTGTGACGGCCCAGGCTCAGGGTATCCCCCTCGCCCACCACGACCCGGCGGTTCTCAAAGTCCGTGCCGAAGAAGTTTTTCATCATGGCAAAGGCCTTCTGGGAGGAGACGATCACCGCGTCCGGGTAGGTGTTGGCGAAATTCATGATGTTGGCGGAGTGATCCGGCTCCATGTGCTGGATCACCAGGTAGTCGGGCGTCCTGCCGCCCAGGGCCTCGCCCAGATTGTCCAGCCACTCGTGGGTAAAATTCCTGTCCACCGTGTCCATGACGGCCACCTTGTCGTCCAGAATGACGTAGGAGTTGTAGGCCATGCCGTTGGGGACCTTGTACTGCCCCTCAAACAGATCGACCTTGTGATCGTTGACGCCGATGTACTTGATGTCCTTTGTAATATTCATTGACGGCCTCCGTAAATCCGTAAAATGTGGTGCTTTATATTCTACCACAGTTTCCACAAATACGCAAGATTCTTTCTGGCTGCTATCTTCTGGCTTGAAAGGCCGCAGGGGGTAAGCTGGCTTGAAAGGCCGCAGGGGTCTTCTGGCACGGGAGCTTTCCGCGCCTTCCCTACCCTGACGCTAACCCCTGCGGCCTTTCAATGCCAAGGGGATGCGTGCGGAAAGGCCCCCTGAAATTGCGCGGAATTCCAGGGGGCCTTTCCTGCCGCCGCGCTGTGCGACCAGTCTGCGGACTGGACACTTGCGCGGCAAGAGGGATTTTTTGCGAGGCAAAGCCCCGCAAAAAATAATTTGATTGGGGGATTCGGCACCGGTCTTCCGCAAACGTCGCAGGCCTTGACCCGGCGTTACAGCGGGGACGCCTTTTTACGGCTGATTCACCACGCCGGTGAACAGGGGCACACCCTGGGAGATCACAGAGAAGAGAAACGGCCTGTCGAAGGTGATGGTGATACTCTTCAGGTCCCCCGGGTCGGCGTTGGTGGGCATGTCGATGACCGTGTAGGCCGCGCCCTCGCAGCCGTCCTCGTCGATGCGCACCCTGGCCCCGTGGAGTACCCAGGACACCCACACCGGAACCGAACTTTCCGGGACGATGCCGGAGAGATCCGCCCGCTGGGGATCAAAGGCGTCCGTCACCCCCAGATCTGCCAGCGCCTGGGCCAGATCCGCCCTGCTCTCCACGTCGAATTTGGGCAGGGACAGATCGATGAGGTACTTCTCCCGCTCCACGCTCTCCGGGGCCTCCCCGGTCAGGGTCGCCAGGGCCTCCGGGTCGGACAGAAGCTCCTCCGGGGCCGTCCCCTCCTCCGGCAGCAGGAGCCACATCCCCCCGCACGTCTCAAAATTCAGGCAGACGGCGGTGAACCGCTCTCCCCGGTAGACCGTGCCCTCCAGCGTTTTATTCATAAATTCCCTGTCCAGCTCCCCCTCCGGGCCGTAGAAGGGGCGCGTCTGCGTTTTTTCGGCGGAAAACTGGCTCTGCCACATATCCGCAAAATAGACGGTACTCACCAGCGCCAGCGCCGTATCGGGCAGGAGTTGAATGTCCCCCAGCTGTTGACGCAAAATGCCCCCGGTGCGGCTGTCGATCCAGTCCTGGATCGTCCGGTTCATCCCGTCGCTGCCCATCTCCCCCCGGAAGGCCCAGGTGTAGTAGCGGCTGGCCAGCACGTCTACCGTATCCCTGTCGTATTCCCCGTCGTCCCGGAGCCACAGGGAGTTATCCAGCTTCAGGGTGTATGTGCCGTCGTCGTTAAAAAGACCCTCCATCATTTTCTGCGCCCTGTCCCGGGCCTGCCCGATGTCCGCGTCCCCCAAGAGGGCCAGGAGCTGTTCCCTCGTCTCCCCGCCGGCACATTCGGCCAGGAGGCTCAGGGCCATATACACGTTCACCGGCGACACCACGGCGTTTTCCCCCTGCGCCGCCTGCAAAAGGGCCGGTACGGAGGAGCGGAAAAATCCCGTCAGGCCCTGCCGATCCTCCTGCGTCAGCCAGGCGGCCCCGTCCGGATACGTCACGGCCGCCAGGGGCATCAGCAGCGCCTCCCCGCCGGACGGTCCCTCCCCGCCCTCAGGTGGCTGGCTCTCCCCCATCTGATCCGATCCGCCGGGGTACGAGTCCCCCGGATCCATCGGCGACCCGTCCCAACCGTTGGAGGGATTTCCCCCTCTTCTCATCCCCGCAATGGCCCCGATCCCCCCGATGACCACCGCCAGGGCCGCGGCCGCCGCCACAAGGCCCCGGAGGAGCCGCCCGCTCCTCCGGGGACGCCCGGCACGCTCCACCAGATCGTCCCGAATCTGGGTGATGCCGCTGTACACATCCTCTTTTCTCACTGTCAAAACCTCCTTGTCCTACGCGGGCCGCCCCTACCAGGCGTCCCCGGTCTCCTCCTCCAGCTTGTCCCTCAGGGAGAGGCGCAGTCTGCGAAGCCGCTGTGACACGGTGTTGGCCCGCGCCCCGGTCTCCCCGGCAAGCTCCTCCACGCTCACGCCGTACCAGTACCGGCGGATGAACAGGTTCCGATCCCCCTCCGGCAGACTGTCCAGCCAGCGGGAGATGAACCGCCCCAGCTCCCGAATCTCCATCTGCACCTCCACGCTGTCCCCGGAGGGCAGGCAGTCTGCCAGCTCGTCCAGCTGCTGCTCCAGGGGGGCGAATCTCTTGGCCGCCCGCTCCCGCCTGTACTTGGATATGGCCAGATTCCTGGTGATCCTGCCCAGGAACACCCGCAGAACCTGCGGCCTGTCCGGCGGGATCCTGTTCCACGCCGCAAGATATGTGTCCTGTACGCACTCCTCCGCGTCCTCCCGGGAATCCAGCAGCCGCATGGCCAGCGCGCCGCAGTACGCCCCGTAGCGCAGCCTCGTCTCGTCGATGGCCCGCTCGTCCCTGGCGAAATAAAGATCCAAAATGGCCTCGTCCCGCAACCTCCGTCACCTGCCTTTTCCCTCAGATGATCCGCTTCATTTATACAGTCGCAATTCCCACCGGAATGTGACAAAAATTCTCACTGTTTTCCCGGTCAGCCCCGCTCCTCCTCTTCCAAAAGGCGCCGGAGCTTGTCAAGGGCGCGCTTCTCGATCCTGGAGACGTAGGAGCGGGAGATGCCCATCAGCTCCGCGGTACTCTTCTGGGTCAGCCTCCGGCCCCCCTCCAGGCCGTAGCGCACCGTGATGATCTGCCTCTCCCGGGGCTCTAAGGACTCCTCCACATGCCGCCTCAGGCGGGCGTAGATCTCCTGGTCTCCCAGCCGCTCAAAGACATCGTCCTCTGAACATAAGACATCCATCAGAGATAAATTGTTCCCATCTCCCTCCGCGTCGATGGTGTCGCTGAGGGACACCTCACCCGCACGCTTCTTCTGGGAGCGGAAGTACATCAGGACCTCGTTTTCAATGCACCGGCTGGCGTAGGTGGCAAGCCGCACCCCCTTGTCCGGCCGGTAGGTGGAGATCCCCTTGATCAGGCCGATGGTGCCGATGGAGATGAGATCGTCCTGGTCGCTTGTCTTTGTAAAATACTTCTTCACAATGTGGGCCACAAGCCGGAGGTTGTGTTCGATCAGGGTTGCCCGGGCCTCCGCGTCCCCCTGGGCGGCCCTCTCCAGACAATCCCTCTCCTCCTGGGCCGTCAGGGGCCTGGGAAAGGAGCTTACAGGGTTTGTAAGCCTCAGCAGCAAAAAAGGATAACTCAACAGCGCCGCGAACGTCATCGCCAGCATACGGATCCCCCCTTCTTCAATCTACACCACTATATTCCCCGCTCGATTTGTCCAATAACTTCTGAGAACTGGCTTGAAAGGCCGCAGGGGTAAGCTGGCTTGAAAGGCCACAGGAGTCTTCTGGCGCGGGAGCTTTCCACGCCTCTCCCACCCTGGCGGTAAGCCCCTGCGGCCTTTCAATGCCAATAAGATGCGTGCGGAAAGGCCCTCTCGAATTCTGCGGAATTCGAGAGGGCCTTTCCTGCTGCCGCGCTGCGCGCACGGCCCGGAGGGCCGCACACTTGCGCGGCAAGAGGGATTTTTTCCGACGTACATGCCGCCGGAAAAAATATTGAATGAGGGGGACGCGGGGCAGGGGTTTCTCCGTTTTTTGAGGAGGTGGGACAGCGGGAACGGTTCTTTTGTCACACCGCAGGTGGGACTAAAGAACCGTTCCCGTGTAACACCGGCTTCCCGGGGGCGCTTGACGCTGCCCTTTCCCCGTCTATTATACCGCCCTCAATCAACGACACGGGCCGCCGTGGGCGGCGGCCCCTACGGCAAATTTTAAAGTTTTCTATCTTAACGCAACCGCTCTGTCATCCAACCCACCCGGGCCGATGAGGCCATCGGCCCCTACGGGAGAGACTTACAGACAGTAGGGGCCGCCTCTCGATTTTGTAACACCGGCTCCCCGGTGACAATTGAAGCGCCCTTCTCCGTGCCCCATTAGGGACGGTTCTTGTGAACGTCGGACACCCCCGACCCACTCCCCCCAATCCAAATATTTTTTCCAAGGACATGTGCCTTGGAAAAAATCCCTCTTGCCGCGCAAACGTGCGCCCTTGGGCGTGCGCTGCAGCGCGGCAGCAGGGAATATGCCCATGAATTCCGCAGAATTCATGGGCATATCCCCGCACGTTTCCCCTTGGCAGAAAAAGGCCTTTAGGCCTTTTTCGCCAGAGAATTTTGCCTCAGCTCCCGCCGCACCCGGTTGAGGTGCCTTTCAAAGCATCCGGAGTCAATAAATTCCGCCAGCACATACTGGTCAAACAGCGGCACCGGGCAGGTATAAAAGCCCAGCCTGCGGCGGTACTCCTCAAACAGTCCCTCCGGCAGAACCATATACCCCATGCGCATGGACGGCGCCAGGGAGTGGGAGAAGGTGTTGAGATAGATGACCCTCTCCCCCGTGTCCATTGCGTACAGCGGCTCCTGGGGCTTTCTGGTCAGGGCGAATTCCGAGTCAAAATCGTCCTCCACGATGATCCGATCCCCCTGGGCGGCCCAGTTCAGGTACTCCCGCCGCTTCTCCGCCGTGGCGGAAATGCCCGTGGGAAAGCTGTGGTAGGGCGTGACGTGGAGGACGTCCGCCCGGGACACCGCCAGGCTTTCCGAGTCGATGCCGTCCCCGTCCAGGGGCAGCGGCTCCACCGCCACGCCGTTGGCCTCGTACACCCTGCGGATCTTCTCGTACCCCGGATCCTCCACCGCGTAGAGCTTATCCCGGCCCAGGAGCTGCACCAGCATCCCGTACAGGTACTCCGCGCCGGAGCCGATGACGATCCGCCCCGGCTCCACCCGCATCCCCCGGTAGCGCAGGAGATAGTTGGCGATGGCCCCCCGCAGGCCGGCGCAGCCGAAGGCCGTGGGCTTTGCCAGAAGCCGCTCCCCGTACTCCGTGATCACCCGGCGCATGATTTTCGTCAGGGCCGAGTACCGGAACCCAAGATCCCGGGTGACGGTGGGAAGCTCCTCCTCCACCGCCGCGGGCTGCTGTCTGGCCCCGGAGCCGGAGCGGACAAATCCCGGCGACCCGGCGGCAAAATAGCCGCTGCGCTCACGGCTCACGGCGTAGCCCTCGTCAATAAGGCACTTGTACGCCCCGTCCACGGTGATCACGCTGACGCCCAGGTGTTCGGCCAGCGTCCGCTTGGACGGCAGCCTGCTCCCCGGCGCGATGGCCCCGGAGCGGATGTCGTCCCGGATAAAGCCGTAGAGCTTCAGATACATGGGGCCGGAGCCTGATTTTAAATCGTAGGTCAACATCTGGTTATAAAATAATCTCCTGTTTTGGTGATTTTATTATGCTCAAAAGCCATTATAATAGGGATCGATCCCAAAGTCAAGGAGGAAAACAGGATGAAAGCAAAAGACATCAAAAAACTGACTCTGACGGCCATGCTCATGGCCATGAACATCGTTTTGAGTATGGAGATTCTCTCCATACCCGTTCCCGGCGGACATCTGTACGCCAACGACATCGTCATCTGCACCGCCGCGCTTCTGCTGGATCCCTTCTGCGCCTTTGCGGTGGGCGGCGTCGGGGCCTTTCTGGGGGATCTCATCTTCTACCCCACGCCCATGTTCGTCTCCCTGGTGACTCACGGTCTCCAGGCGGTGGTGATCTCCATCCTCAGCCGCAAGCTTTTCTCCGGCAAGAAGCCGGTGATCTCCTCGCTCATTGCCGTGGCCGTGGGCGCCGTCATCATGGTGGCGGGTTACAGTCTGGGCCGCGCCTACATCTACTCCACCCCGGCCTACGCCGTGGCAAAGCTCCCCTTCCAGATCCTCCAGGCACTTCTGGGCTTCCTCTCGGTGCCCCTGTGCTACGCCTGCGGGATCAAAAAGGCCTTTGACCGGCTCCTCTCCGACCCCAACAGATCCTGACGCCGGGAAATGCTCCCCTGAGGAGGCTTCCCTGGGCGGTCCTGCAAAAAAATTTTGAAAAAATCCTTGACAAGCGCATTCGGAATGGGTATAATAGCCCTTGCGTTTAGCGGGATTGTGTAAAGGTAGCACAGCGGACTCTGACTCCGTATGTGAGGGTTCGAATCCTTCTCCCGCTGCCAAGGAAACCCCCGAAGCCGTAAGGCTCCGGGGGGTTTGTCTGTCTAAAAAGCCCTGCGGGCTTTTTAGACAAGGGGGACGTGCGGATTTTTTGCGAGGAAAAGCCCCGCAAAAAATATGAATGTTAGGTTTTTTGGTTTATCCGGATCACAGCTTCTTTTCAAACACATATTTGCTCCGGTGGATGAAGCAGTCCGGCCGCGCCTGCACATGGAGTTCATCCAGCTTCTGGTACAGCTCCATGAATGTATCATAATCAGATTCTGTCAGTTTTCTGATTTCCATATATTCTACCCTTTCACCAAAGCCCGATCGGTAAATTCCCCGAGGGGGTCTCAGGGGAGTACCTCCTGGGCGATCCTGGCCGACTCCTGCGCGTCCCTGGCGTAAAAGTCCGCACCCACCAGCCTGGCGTACTCCTGGTTGAGGACGGCGCCGCCCACCATGATCCGGCAGTCCGCGTGGGAGGCGTGGAGCAGGTCTATGGTCTCCTTCATGGCCTTCACCGTGGTGGTCATAAGGGCGGACAGGCCCACGAGCCTGATATGTTCCCGCTTCACCGTCTCCACCACCAGCTCCGGCTCCACGTCCCGGCCCAGATCGACGATTTCGTAGCCGTAGTTGGACAGGAGCATCTTCACGATGTTCTTGCCGATGTCGTGGATATCCCCCTTCACCGTGGCTAAGAGGATCTTCCCCTTGCTCGTCACCTCGCCGGTTTTGGCCCGGTCGCGGATCACGTCAAACCCCAGTTTCACCGTCTCGGCGCTGGCCATGAGCTGGGGCAGGAAAAACTGACCCTTTTCAAACCTGTCCCCCGCGGCGTTGATGGCGGGGATCAGCAGGTCGTTGATCACCTCCATCGGGCTTCGGCTCTCCAGCGCCGCCCTTACCGCGTCCGCGATCATCATCTTCCGCCCGGAGAGGACGATCCCCATGATGTCCCCCTCTCCGGCGGATTCAGTTGACATAACCTTGCCAGTTGACATAACGTCACTGCTTGTTTTGTTGACATAACTCTTGTAGACTGTCTCTCGGTTGACATAAGTTTCTATATACCGCTCCGCCCCGGCGTCCTGCCCGTTCAGGACTCTCCAGGAGGCCACCACGTCCATATACCGCCCGGACAGGGGATTCAGGATAGGCAGGGACAGCCCCCGGGCGAAGGCGTTGGCCAGAAACGTGGCGTTGAGCAGCTCCCGGTTGGGCAGGCCGAAGGAGATATTGCTGACCCCCAGAACCGTCCGCAGGCCCAGCTTCTCCGTGACGAGTCCCACGGCCCGCAGGGTCTCCCCCGCCTGCGCCTGGTTGGTGGACACGGTCATGGTCAGGCAGTCAATAAGCACGTCCTCCCGGGGGATCCCGTACTCCAGCGCCCGGTTTAAGATCTTCTCCGCCACGGCCAGCCGGTCCTCCGCCCTGTCGGGGATGCCCCTCTCGTCCAGGGTCAGGCCCACAACCGCAGCGCCGTACTTCTTGGCGATGGGCAAAATGGCCGCCAGGCTCTCCTCCTTGCCGTTGACGGAGTTGATAATGGGCTTCCCGGCGTAGATGCGGCAGGCCCTCTCCAGGGCCTGGGGGTCGGAGCTGTCGATCTGCAGGGGCAGGCCCGTCACCGCCTGAAGCTCCTTTACAAGCCTCTCCAGGGTCTCCGGCTCGTTGATCTCCGGCAGGCCCGCGTTCACGTCCAAGATCTCCGCCCCGGCCTCCTCCTGGGAGATGGCCTCGTTGAGGATGGTGTCAAAGCTCCCCGACCGCAGGGCATCCTTGATCTTCTTCTTTCCCGTGGGGTTGATCCGCTCCCCGATCACCGCCACGGTCCCCATGCCGCGGCCCGCGTCCTCCCCTGCCGGGGAGGACGTTTTGATATTATGTAAACTTACCAGTTCCTGGGCGCTGGTGAACACCGTGCGGCGGCGGATCTCCGGCCTTGCGGCTTTGCGCTTTTCCATCTCCCGCCGCAGGGCGGCGATATGCTCCGGCGTGGTGCCGCAGCACCCCCCGGCCACCGTCACCCCGGCATCCAGCATCCTGCCCACGGCCCGGGCAAACTCCTCCGGCCCCACATGGTAGACCGTCTCCCCGGACGTGGCGTCGGGCAGGCCGGCGTTGGGCTGTACCACCACGGGCACCGTGGCCCACTCCAGCATCTCCCGGACAAACGGCTCTGTCTCCTCCGGCCCTAAAGAGCAGTTGATCCCCACGGCGTCCGCCCCTAGGGCGGAGAAAACCACCGCCGCGATGGCGGGACTCGTCCCCAAAAAGGTGCGCCCGTCGGCCATAAAGGTCATTGTTATGTAAACCGGAAGGCTGGAGTTCTCCTTCACCGCCAGCAGGGCCGCCTTGGCCTCCAGTAGGTCGGACATGGTCTCGATGAGAACCAGATCCGCCCCGGCCTCCACTCCGGCCAGCACCTGCTCCCTGTACAGGTCATACGCCTCCCGGAAGCTCATCGCCCCCATCGGCTCCAGCAGCGCCCCGGTAGGCCCCATATCCAGCGCCACGCGCCTGGCCCCGGCCTCCCGGGCCAGGCGGATCCCGGCGGCAATGACCCGGGCCACCTCCCCGCCGCCGCCCAGCTTCCGGGCGTTGGCGCCGAAGGTGTTGGCCGTGATGATATCCGCGCCGGCGTTTACATAATCCCTGTGTATCGCCCGGACTACGTCCGGATCCGTCAGATTCAGCAGCTCCGGGGGAGTTCCCGTTTTCAGACCCCTCTTTTGAAGCTCTGTGCCCATCGCGCCGTCTATCAGAAGAAATCCGTTAGCCGCCACAGCCGCAGCCCTCCTTTCTGAACGCGCAATTTTCGTAATTTTCACATGTCTGGCAGGTGGTGCCGCCCCTGCGCACGCCGGAGCCCTGCGGATAAAGCCCGATCAGCGCCGACACGCTCTTTCTGGGCAGCATCAGCATGGAATCCGTCAGCGTGATCCCAAGTCTCGTCTCCGCCTCCAAAAGCCCCAGGATCTGCCGCTGCTGCGTCAGGGGAAAGTCCCCGTACCCCGGGCTGTACCGGTAGGAGGTGAGAAGTCCCCGCTCCCCGGCGTACCGGATGATCTCCCCCTCGCACGCGTCGGAGACGGACTCGATGAGGGCGGTGCAGGCCGCATTGAAGATGACCTGGCTCACCGTGGAGCGCTGGCCCAGCCGGAGCATGGCCCGCTCCGGCTCATGCCCCAGGGTGGCGGCCATAACGGCGCAGGACACGGCCCCCCTCAGGTGCCTGGCGATGTCCTCCCCCAAAAGCTCCACGCCGCCGATCACCGGGGCGTCCCCCCGAAGCTCCACCGGGAACACCCGGTATAGATACCGGGGCTTGGCGCACCGTAGGCACTCCTCCCCCATGCGCCGGATCTCCCGGTCAAGCTCAGGGCCAATCTCCTGCCCCCTGTAGCCCAGATACCGGAGGATCTCCCCCCTGTCCAAGGCAAACTCAGAATCCGGCATGGCGCAGCGCCTCCATCTCGAATTTGGCCACCTCCGGCTTATTCATGGTATAGATGTGGATCCCGCTGGCGGCGCCGCTCTCCGCAAGCTCCAGGATCTGCCTGGCGGCGTACTCCATCCCGGCCTGCAAAAGGGCCGCCGGGTCGTTTTCGTACTTGTTCACCATGCGGATCACCGCCGAGGGCAGGCTGGCCCCGCACAGAAAGACCATCCGGGTGATCTGGCTCTTGCCCATGATAGGCATGATCCCGGCGTCAATGGGCGCCGTGATCCCCGCCGCCCTGGCCTTGTCGATGAACCGGAAGAAGGCGGAATTTTCAAAGAAGAGCTGACTTAAAAAAAACTCCGCCCCGGCGTCCTGCTTCTCCCGGAGGTGCCGGATGTCCGCGTCAAAGTCGTCGCACTCCACATGCCCCTCCGGGTAGCACCCGCCTCCCACGCAGAAGTCCGTGCGGTTCCGGATGTACCGCACAAGCTCCGCACCGTAGCGGAAATCCCTGGTCTCGCTCCCCGGCAGTTTGTCCCCCCGCAGGGCGAAGACATTGGAGATCCCCTGCCCCCGTATGCCCTCCAGCACCTCATCCACGCCGGAGCGGGTGGAGTTTACGCATGTCACATGGGCCACCGCCGGGATGCCGTACTCCCGCTCTATGATCCCCGTCAGCGCCGCGGTGTTCTTGCCGTTCCCGGAGCCTCCGGCGGAGCAGGTGACGGAGATAAAGTCCGGCTCCGTCCCCGCCAGGGCCTCCAGCGTCCCCCGCAGCTCCTCCACCCGCAGCTCCCCCTTGGGCGGGAAGATCTCGTAGGAGATGGGCAGCTTTTTCGTTTTGTAAATGTCACGGATGTACATGTTATGTCAACCTCTCTGGTAAGTCTATTTCAGGGTCTCCACCCATTGGCCGTCCCGCTTTTGGAAAAACTGCTCGGAAAGCTCTTCCTCCGTAAACAGCCTCAGCATCGTCTCCATGCCGCCGGCGAGCTTCATGTCCGGCAGCTCCCGGAGGGGGACCCAGCGAACCTCTCCCTCGCCGGAGGAGGCGAGGGTGCCCGTAAACCGGCACGTCCTGTAGCAAAGCACCGTGTACCTGGCGCCGTCGTCCTGCGTCCAGTCCTTGATGCCGCACAGCGCAAGGCCGGATACCGTCAGGCCCGTCTCCTCAAAAACCTCCCGGATCACCGCGTCGGTGAAGGACTCCCCCCTCTCCACATGGCCGCCGGGGAAGGAGACGCCGGGCCAGTCCGGATCTCTCCGGTCCTCCACCAGCACGTTGCCCGCGCCGTCCGTGATCATACACATATTGGTGAAGATCGCTTTTTCCATCCTGTCCATATCTCACACCTCCGCCGGCCTGATCGGGTGCCGGATCACGGTTTTCAGCTTCTCCGGCGCGGTTTTTCGCGGGTCGGACAAGTAGATCTCGTGGTGGAGGCGGGCATCCGAAAAGTCCGTCTCATACCCCAGCGCCCGGGCGCAGGCGTGCATTCTCTCCACCGTGGCGGGCTCTGTGTCGTATGGCCCTATGTGCATACACTGGACGCACAGCCCCTCCCGCAGGGTGAGAAACTCCACCTGGGAGAAGTCCGTCTTTTTCTTCCTCTCGGCCTCCCCCACGGCCCAGTCAAACTCCGCCCGGGTCACGAAATCCGGCAGGCGGATGGCGGAGATAAACTCCAGATCCCCCTTGCGGGTGTAGTCGATGGCGCCCTCGCTCCCCTCCTGCCTCCAGAACCCCTCCAGCGGCGGGACCACGAAGTCAAAGTACCCCTCCATGCGGTGGTCGCCCATCTTGCTCATCTTGACGGTGAAGGCGACGCCGTAGAGAAGCCCGATGGATGCCTTGTATTCCCCGCCCTCCGCGTTGGGGTCACCGCGCCCGCGCACGGCGATGCAGCGCATCTCCGGCACGTCCACGACGGACGGCGCGTCTTTCGGAAGGTAGAATTCTTTGTATTCCTTTTTAAAGTCAAAGGTCATATGTACCTCTCCTCTCTCCCCGGGGCTTCCCCGCCCCAGGGATGCTTCCGGCGCCCTGGTCACGAAACCAGCCGTCCGTCCCGCATGATCAGCTTTCTCGGACACATATCCGCGTACCGCTCCTCATGCGTCACCAGGAGGATGGTGATCCCCTCCTTGTTCAGATCCAGGAGAAGCTGCATGATCTCATCCGCCATAGCCCGGTCGAGATTTCCCGTTGGCTCGTCGGCAAGGAGGATGCCGGGGTGGTTGATAAGCGCCCTGGCTATCGCCACGCGCTGTTTTTGTCCGCCGGAGAGCTGGCTGGGGAGGTGGGTGAGCCGATCCTCCAGGCCCAAAAAGCCGGTGATCCGGTGAAAATCCTCCTGATCCACCTTTTTGGAATCCAGAAGCAGTGGCATGATCACATTCTCCTGGACCGTCAAAATGGGGATCAGGTTGAAGTCCTGAAAGACATACCCGATCTTCTGACGCCGGAGCCTGGCCAATTCCCTCTCATCCGCGTGGCAGACGTCGATGCCGTCAATGGTGACGCTGCCCTGCGTGGCGGTCTCGATGCCGCCGATCAGGTTCAAGAGGGTGGTCTTTCCGGAGCCGGACTGCCCCGTGACGGATACAAGCTCTCCCCGGGCGATAGAGAAGGTCACGTCGTCCACGGCCCTGACCTGATACTCGCCCTGGGTAAAGACCTTGCTCAGGCCTCTTACCTCCACAATGTTCATCTCACGCTCTCCTTCCTCTTCAGAATCTGTTGAATACAGCGGCGCACCGGCAGAAGAAAGGCGCAGGCGGTCACCGCGCTTACGGCAAAATAGGTGCATAGAAGGGTAAGGGTGACTTGCGGCTTTTGTGTCACCGCATTTGTCGCCAGGAGGAACAGAGCTATGCTCCCCACCGCGGGCAAGACGGCCGCACTGACCGCGGAAACGGCGGATTGGCGAAGGTAGGAGCCCATGATCATGCCGTTGGATGCACCCATCGTCCACAGGGAGTGTATGGTTTTGCGGCTGTCCGCTATATAATCGCACAGCTTCATATAGATGATGACCAGCATGAAGGCCAGCATGGCCGCGAAGATGAACAGGAGCATATAATAGACGCCGGCGGACATCTCCCGCCCCCGCTCCGCCCGGGCCTCATTGTCTATGATCTCATATTCCGCCCCCGGAAAGAGCTGTTCCAAAGCGGCCCTGGTCTCCTCATGGAGTTCCGGGCGGGTGAGCTTGATGTTAAGATCGTAAACCGCGTCCGGTTGGGGATCGGGGGCCTCCCCGGACGCGTGGCGGCAGTCGATCTCCTTGACCGGGGAAAGCTCCCGGACGCAGGTGATCTCCTCCTGGGTAAACCCGCCGGGATCGCCGTTTTTGGAGATTGTCAGCTGGTATTCCGGCACGCGGGAGACCCAACTGGCGTCCAGCGACAGGTAGGCGAAGAGGAAAAGGAACACCGTCATAAGCGGTACCGCCACGCCGAGGCAGCTCCTGTGGGTCTTGTTCGTCCTCCGGAGCCAAAGCGCCAGAAGGGACCGCTCAGGCGAGGCCTTGATTTTCAGCTCCCTGGGCGCTTTTGTCATCTCCCGCGATTGGATGTGGCTTTTTACCGCGCTCGCCGTGGATTCCCTGCCAAATCGGACAAGCGTGACCGTGATGACGGCCAGCAGGACAAGGAAAAATACGGCTATGTGCAGCGCGGTATTGACGGGATCCATCCTGAAAAGCAGCCAGGCAAACCCGTCGTCCCTCACCTCAAGGAAGCACGCAAAGAGGAGCTTCATGACCCCGGCCGATAGCAACAGGGCCGACAGCGACGAGAGGGCGAAGACCAGCACAAATTCCGTGAGGAAAATGACGTTGATCTGCCGGTTTTCAGCGCCGCAGGAGCGCAAGGCGCCCATATCGGAGGCAAAGCGCCTCAGGTGGCTTTTGTAAGCGGATCCCACAACGAAGGAGGAAAGCACGATGATAAAGAGATTCAAGAGCAGCAGCGCCGTCTGCTCATCCCCCGCGTCGGACTCTATGGCGTAGTCGAAGCTGTATGCCGTGGGGAGAAGGCCGGTCTTTCCGCTCTCCTCGATCCTCTCCATGATGAGGGCGCCGCACCGGTCAACCTTCCCCGGATCCCTCCAATCCTCATCGGACAGGAACCGGAGATAAATGACGCCGTCCTCATAGACCGGCTCCGCCAGCCCATCGATCCCGCGAAAAAGCTCCGCGTCCTGCCGGGAGGCATTTTCAATGTGGAACGCCGCGCCCCTCGTCGTGTCCAGGATCTGCTGACGCTCCCCGTATGCGCTGCTGTCCCGGTAAATGGATATGAGCAGGGGCAGGATAAAGGCGCAGGTCAGGATGACAAACAAGGTCAGATGGCGCATCGGCTGGCGCCGGAAGGACTTTTTCAAATAGAGAAGATACCGCATCGCGCAAAACTCCTTTCTTCACGCCTGTTTCCCCGGGGGCTGTCCGCCCCCTACGCCTGCTCCCAGTACCGCTCTATCTGCGCCCTCGCCGCCTTGACAGTGCCGGTGACAAGCTCCGGGCGGCCGCCGCCCCGGCCCTGGAGGGCCCGGTTCATCTCCCGGGATCTCTCCCGGAGATCCACCGCCCCGGAGGCCAGGACATACTTATACCCCGTCTCGTCGTCCCCCGAGAAGGCCGCGGCAATGGGGCACTTCTCCTTCGCGGCGTTGGCCAGGAGCTGCAGCTCCTTTACGTCAAAATCCGGCTCGAAGAACACAAGATTCTTATCAGTATCTTGAATTATGTCAACCTCATTCCGGATGATCCGGCGTTTGAGGCCCCCCAGCTCATACAAAAGGCCGTCCCGCTCCTCCAGGAGCCGCTTCACGGCCCCGGCCGTCTCGTCCTGGGGCACGGACAGCAAAGACGAGATCTCCGCCACGCTCCCGGCGCGCTTTTGGTAGTCCTCATACGCCCGCTCCCCCGCCAGCATCCGGATACGCACGCCGTTTTTCCGGCGGATGGACTCAAAGATCTTGATGACGCCGATCTCCCCGGTGCGCTTCACATGGGGGGCGCAGCAGGCGCACACGTCCACCCCCTGGATGGTGACCAGGCGCACGTTCTCCGTAAGCTCCAGCTTACTGCGGTACTCCAGGTGGGGCAGCTCCTGGGGGGACGGGAAGCTCTGGGTGACGGGGACGTCCCGCCAGACGATCTCATTGGCCTCCCGCTGGATGTCCGAAAGCTCCTCCTGGTCCACAAAGCCGTCGAAGTCCACGATGACCCCGTCCTCGCCCATGTGGAAGCCCACATTGGCGTATCCGTGCCGCCGGTGGACGATCCCCGATACGATGTGTTCGGCGGTGTGGCTCTGCATGTTGGAAAAGCGCCTCTCCCAGCAGATCGACCCGTGGACGACGCTGCCGGTCTCCAGCGCCCCGTCGCACCTGTGGATGACCTCCCCCTCCCTGAGGAAGGTGTGTAGGACGTGAACGCCCCCGAGGCTCCCCACGTCCGCCGGGTTCCCTCCCCCCTCCGGGAAGAAGGCCGTTTTGTCCAGGGTGATCTCAAACGTCCCGTCGCGCTGTACGCAGGACGTGACCACGGCGTCAAACTCCCTCAGGTGGGAGTCCTCATAATAGAGCTTTTGTGTCATAGCAGATTCTCCTCCACAAACCGCGCCGCGCCGTCCTCGTCGCAGTCCCCTGCCACGGCGGCGGCCACGGCCCTCACCTCCGGGATGGCGTTTTCCATCGCCACGCCCAGGCCGCAGTTTTTCACGGGGCCGATGTCGTCCCAGTCGTCCCCCAGGTAGGCGGCCTCCTCCGGCGAAAGGCCGAAGGCCGAGAGCATCTCCCGGACACCGTTCCACTTGTTGGCCTCCCGGCTCATAAATTGCCAGAGCTTCCCGCCCTCCACGGCGGTGCAGTATGTATCCCCCGTCACAGCGGCCTGTACATCGGCCCCGGCGGCGCCGCTCACCAGGATCTTGTAAAGCTCCCCCTCGGGAAGGCCGGGGAAGCCCCCAAATACCCTGGCGTTCCACTCCGGGATGGGCGCCGAGGCGTATATCCCGCCGCTCATCTCCACCGACACCACGGCGCCGGGGATCCGGAGGAGCTTGTCGATAACATCCCGCCCGGTTTTTTCCGAAATGCCGTTCAGGAGGATCTGCCCCGGCAGCACCACCCGGGCGCCGTTGAGAGTCACCAGGGCGTCAAACTCCCCGAAAATGCCAAACTCCCGGACAGTCCGCTCCGGCCTTGCCGATGCGGCGAAAACGTGTATCCCCCGCTCCCGGCACCGCCGCAGGACGCCCCGGGAGTAGGCGGACATGCTCTTGTCCCGGCGAAGGAGGGTGTTGTCCAGGTCGAAAATCACAGCTTTTATCATCTTGCCCACCATATTCCCACCAAAATAATGGGTTAAATCGCATTATAACCCATCGCGTTTAAAAATGCAACCCACACTCCCTATACCCCTTAAATATACTTCCCCGCCTCCCGGACGCTCAGCTTGTCCATTTCGTCCATGTGCCGTGTCAGAAAGTCCCGCACCCACTTAGGGTCGGTTTTGGCGTAGTCCCGGAGTGCCCAGCCGATGGATTTGTTGATGAAAAATTCATCGCTGCCCAGATTGTTCAATACGATCTCCTCTAAGAGCCGCGTGTCCGTCCGTTCCCGCCGGCCCAGTTGATGGTCGATGGCGATCCGGCGCAGCCAGAAGTCCCCATCCCGGGACCAGTCCAGCATCAGCCCGTCCATTCGCCTGTCGGCAAGGGCAACGGCCTCCACCACCCGGTTCAAAAGATCGATGGAGTCCCACCACTGCCTGGTCCGCGCATATGTTTCAAGGCGCGGCATATCTTCAAAGCTCAGGCTTTTTCGCAGCTCATAGAGGTAATCAATGACAAAATATTGAAACTCCCGATGTTCATCTTCCCAGCACCTGTCCAAAAGCGGCCAATCCACGCGCTTCGTTTTTCGCCGGTCTTTGAGAAGATCCTTATAAAGCGCCTTCCGCTCCGGCGTGGGGATCCCGTAAAAGATAAAACGGCTGCGCATGTACGCCGCCATTGCGGCAGCCTTTTCGGGATCCGCCGCCCGCTCAAAGGCCGTCTTCAGCTCAAGATATATATCCGTTTTATCCATTATCTGAGCTTCACCCGCAGTGTCCCGGCGGCGTCCTTCAGCTCGCGGATAAAGGCGTCCGCCTCCTCCGGGGTGGAGTATTTGGAGAGGCTCACACGGATGGCCCCGTCGATGACCTCCGCGCTCTCCCCCATCGCCTCCAGGACGTGACTGCGCGCCCCCCTTTTGCAGGCGGAGGATTTGGCCACGCAGATGCCCCTGGCGTCCAGCAGATTCATGATAACCTCGCTTTTATAGCCGGGCAGGGAGATGCTGAGGATGTGGGGCGCGCCGGAGCTGCCCAGGATCCGAAGCCCCGGGATCTCCCGCAAAAGCCCGTCCCTCAGCCGGTCCCGGATCTCCGCCATGCGCCCGGCGTCCTCCGAAAAGGTCTTCTGCCCCGCCAGGGCCGCCGCGCCGAAGCCCACGATGGCGGGCATAGGCTCCGTCCCCGGCCTTACGCCCCCCTCCTGGCCGCCGCCGGTGACGGTGCCGGGGAGGCGCAGGCCGCGCCGGACATACAGCGCCCCCGCCCCCTTCGGCCCGTGGATCTTGTGGGAGCTGACGGTAAGCATATCGACGCCCAGCTTTTTCGGTGTGAAGGGCACCTTCAAAAGGGCCTGCACGCAGTCGGTGTGGATCAGCGTGTTGGGATTTGTCCGCTTCACTGCCGAGGATATGCCGGCTATATCCGTCACCGCCCCCGTCTCGTTGTTCACCAGCATCAGGGACACAAGGCCCGTGTCCTCCCGGAGGGCCTCCGTCACCTGCTCTACGCTGACGGCCCCGGTGCTGTCGGGTTTTAAAAACGTCACCTCGTACCCGGCGGAAGCCAGATCCCGGCAGGTCATGCGCACGGCGTCATGCTCGGCCTGGCTTGTGATGATGTGGCGGCAGCCGTGCCGGCGCAGGTATGCCGCCCCCCGGATGGCCATATTGTCCGCCTCCGTCCCGCCGGAGGTAAAGATCACCTCGCCCGGGTCACAGCCCAGCGCGGCGGCCACCCGCTCCCGGGCCGTCCGCAGCGCCCCGGCGGCCTCTCTGCCCAAAGCGTGCCCCGAGGAGGGGTTCCCGAAGTCCTGAACAAGGCACCGTGTCACGGCCTCCACCGCCTCCGGGCAGGGCTTTGTCGTGGCGGCGTTGTCAAAATAAATCGTCATGTGAACCACCTTGATTTTGCCTGTGAAATAGTCTATAATACCGGATTATACACCGATTTTTCCGATAGGACAAGACCAATATGAAAATCCACATTCACACTCTGGGCTGTAAGGTCAACCAATTCGAGTCCGCCGCCCTGGCGGCTATCCTCACCCGGCGGGGCTTCACCGTCACCCAGGAGGAGACGGGGCTTGACGCCATTGTGGTCAACACCTGCGCCGTCACCGCTGAGGCGGGGCGCAAGTCCCGCCAGGCCGTCCGCCGCCTGAAGGAGCTGAACCCCCAGGCCGTGGTGGGCGTCTGCGGCTGCTGGAGCCAGTCGGACGCCGGGGCCGCCGGGGAGCTGGCCCAGATCGTCTTTGGCAGCGCGGATAAGGAGGGCTTCGCCCAGGCCCTGGAGAACGCCCTTGGCGGCGGGGGCGGCCAGGTGCGCGTTGACGACGCCCTGGCCCGGCGGGACTTTGAGCTTCTCCCCGCGGGAAGTCCGGAGGGCCGCACCCGTGCCCTACTGAAGATCGAGGACGGGTGCGTGAACTTCTGCTCCTACTGCATCATACCGTATACCCGGGGCCGCGTCCGCTCCCTCCCGCTGGAGGACTGCGCCGCCCAGGCCCGGGAGCTTTGCCGCTCCGACTACCGGGAGATCGTCCTCACCGGCATAGAGATCGCCTCCTACGGCTCAGACCTGCCCGGGACGCCCACCCTGACCCAGGCGGTGGTGGCCGTGGCCCAGGCCGCGCCGGAGTGCCGCGTCCGCTTGGGGTCGCTGGAACCCCGCGTGGTCACGGAGGACTTCTGCCGGGAGCTTTCCGCCCTGCCCAACCTGTGCCCCCACTTCCACCTGTCCCTGCAAAGCGGCTGTGACAGGACACTCTCGGCCATGCGCCGGAAATACGACACCGCGCGCTTTACCGCGTCCGTGGAGCTTCTCCGGAGCGCCTTCCCCAACTGCGGGATCACCGCCGATCTGATCTGCGGCTTCCCCGGGGAGACGGAGGAGGATTTTTCCCAGACGCTGAGCTTTATCGAGAAGTGCCGCTTCTCCTCCATGCACGTCTTCCCCTACTCCCTGCGCCCCGGCACCCGGGCCGCGTCGATGGAGCAGCTGCCCCGGGCCGTCCGGGAGGAGCGCGCCCACCGGGCCGCCCAGACCGCCCGGCAGATGAAAGACCGGTTTTTAAAGGAGCAGCTGGGCCGGACGCTCCCCGTCCTCTTCGAGACACAGGAGAACGGCCTGTGGTGCGGCCACACCGGAAACTACCTTTTCGTGTACGCCCGGGGGAACGGCCTGCGGAACACTGTGGCAAATGTACAAATCACCGGCGTTTCCGACGGGGCGCTTTGGGGAAATATCCTCTTGTAATATTTCCGGATTTTTTGTATAATTCACCTAATTAAAGAACAATAGGGAGAATTCTATGTTTACCGACCGAATTTACAACTTCTCCGCCGGCCCCTCCATGCTCCCCCTGCCCGTTTTGGAGAGGGCCGCCCGGGAGATGACCAACATAAACGGCACGGGCATGTCCGTGATGGAGATGAGCCACCGCTCCGGGGCGTATCAGGCCATCTTTGACGAGACGAAGGCCCTGTTCCGCCAGGTTCTCTCCGTGCCGGAAAGCCACGAGATCCTGTTTATGCAGGGGGGTGCCACCGGCCAGTTCGCCGCCGTGGCCATGAACCTGATGGGCAGGACGGGCCGGGCCGACTACGCCGTCACCGGCAATTTCTCCGGCCTTGCCGCCAAGGAGGCGCGCAAATACGGAGATGTCCACATCGCCTGCGACACCGCCCCCCGGAACCACACCGTCATTCCCCGCCAGGAGGAGCTTTCCCTGTCCCCCGACGCCTCCTACCTCCACTACTGCGCCAACAACACCATCTACGGCACCGAGTGGGACTATGTCCCCCGCGCCGGCTGCCCCGTTGTGGCGGATATGAGTTCCAACATCCTCTCCAAGCCCGTGGACATCGCCGCCCACGGCCTCATTTACGCCGGAGTCCAGAAGAATATGGCCCCGGCCGGTATGGCGGCGGTGATCCTGGACAGGTCCCTGGCCGGGCAGGAGCTGGCCTGCACCCCCACCGTCCTCTGCTACAAGACGGCTGTGGAAAAGGACTCCATGTACAACACCCCGCCCACCTTCAACATCTACATGCTGGGCCTCACCCTCAAGTGGGTGCAGGAGCAGGGGGGCCTTGCCGGGATGAAGGAGCTGCGGGATCTGCGCTCTTCCATGCTCTATGACTTTTTGGACAACTCCCGGCTCTTCTCCGGCTGTGCGGAGAGAGGCGCCCGCTCCGGGATGAACGTGACCTTCCGCACCGCCTCCCCCGACCTGGACGCCAAATTCATCCGGGAGGCCGCCGAAAACGGCCTTGTGAGCCTGGGCGGCCACCGCATCGTAGGCGGCATGAGGGCGTCCATCTACAACGCCATGCCCGTGGAGGGCGTAAAGAAGCTGGTGGACTTCATGGGCCGGTTCGAGCTGCAAAACCTGTAAAGCAGCCCGCGGCCTTTTTTACAAGGGGGAACGCGGGTATCCCCCGGGGCGAAAGTTAAATTTTGCTCTATTTCCCCCATCCCGCAAGGAGTTAAAAAATGGAGATCCGAAAGCTGACAGAGACCGATTATGAGCAGTTTATCAGGCTGTATCTGGCATTGGATGAGCTTCACGTTCAGGCGCGGCCGGACTATTTTGTACACCGGAGCGGGGACGAGGCCTGTCCCCGGGACGCCTACCTCGAGAGCCTGACCGACCCCGCCGGGTTGGAGCTGGGTGTCTTTGCGGGTGAGGAGCTTGTGGGCTTCGCCCTGGCCACGCTCTCGGACGAGAGCGGCATGGTCAAGGGTCTGAAAAACGTCTGTCTGGACGCCATCTATGTCCTGCCCGCCCACCGCCGCAAGGGCATCGGGGCAAAGCTCTTTGCCAGGGTGGAGACCTGGGCGAGGGAGCAGGGCGCGGCGCGGCTGGATCTGTACACCTGGGACTTTAACAAGGACGCCATCGCGCTGTACCGGGTCATGGGCATGACGCCCCAGCAGCATGTGTTTGAAAAAGCGCTGTAAGCCGTATCCGAGTTATTTTATTCTATTATCAAGCTGACAGATTCCCTCTATGGCTCCCCCGCCGGGGGCCGGCGTGGAATTGGGAGTCAATCCCTTAAAAAACGAATCAGGATCAGAAAAGGTGAACCGTATGATCAAAGTCAAAACCATCAACAACATCTCCCCCGCCTGTAAGGCCATCCTTGACCCCGCCAAGTACCAGGTGGGCGAGGATCTGGACAACCCGGAGGTCATCTTTGTCCGGGCCTCCTCCCTTTTGGACTACAAGTTCGGGGACAGGCTCCTGTGCGTGGCCCGGGCCGGCATCGGCGTGAACACCATCCCCTTGGACGATCTGGCCGAAAAGGGCGTGGTGGTGTTCAACACCCCCGGCGGCAACGCCAACGGCGTGAAGGAGCTGTTCCTTATGGCCCTGGGTATGGCCTGCCGGGATATTCTGGGCGCCATCGAGTGGGTGCTGAATTTTGACACGGCGGAGCGGGATGTCTCCGTGGTCATGGAGAAGGTCAAGAAGAATTTCGCCGGCCCTGAGTACATGGGCAAGAAGATCGGCGTCATCGGCATGGGCAACGTGGGCCGCCGCGTGTCCAACATCTGCCAGCACCTGGGCATGGACGTGTACGGCTACGACCCCTACCTGTCCGTGGACGCGGCGTGGGCCATCTCCAACAAGGTGGTGCGGGTTGACAGGCTGGAGGATCTGTGCGACTGCGATTTCCTCACCCTCCACGTCCCCCTGAACGAGGAGACGAGGGACATGATCGACGCGGACTTCCTGTCCAAGATGAAGGACGGCGTGCGCATCATCAACTACGCCCGCCAGCAGGTGGTGAACGAGGAGGCCATCCGCGCCGCCCTGAACACCGGCAAGGTGGCCCGTTTCGTCACCGACTTCCCCACCAACACCCTGATCGGCACGAAGAACGTGGTGATGACCCCGCATCTGGGCGGCACCACCTGGGAGAGCGAGGAGAACTGCGCCGTTATGGCCGCCCGGGAGGCCCGGGATTACATTGAAAACGGGAACATCAACAACTCCGTGAACTTCGGCAAGGCCGTCATGGCCCCCAGCAAGCTGTCCCGTCTGTGCGTCTTCCACAAGAACGTCCCCAACATGATCGCCCGGATCACCGCCGCTGTCTCCGGCGCGGGTCTGAACATTGAGAACATGGTCAACGCCAGCCTGAAGGGCAGCCGCATCAGCTACACCATGCTGGAGCTGGGGGCGCAGCCCGACAGCTCCCTGGCGGAGAGCGTGAGGGCCATCCCCGGCGTTGTGCGCGTCCGGGTAATCGACGCCAGGGGCTGACGCGCCGGGCGGAGCATCGGTTATGGCGGCGGGAGGCGGAGCGCCTCACACCCTGGGATCTGCGGAAAGGATCAACTATGGAAAAAACCCTTCTCATCGTCAACCCCGTATCCGGCAAGGGGCGGGTGCGCTCGATCCTGATGGATCTGATCGCCGCCCTCTGCTCCGGCGGGAACCGGCTTGGCGTCTGCGTCACCGAAAAGCGGGGCGACGCCGCGGATTTTACGGAAAAATACGGCCCCCAGGTGGACCGGGTGGTCTGCACCGGCGGGGACGGGACGCTGAACGAGGTGATCTCCGGTCTTATGCGCCTGGATCTTGACCTGCGCCCCGCCATCAGCTATATCCCCCTGGGCACCACCAACGATATGGCCACCTCCCTGTCCATCCCCAAGGACCCGAAAAATGCCATCACCCACCTGGATCCCAACCTGTCCGAGCAGCGGCCCCTGGACGTGGGCCAGCTGGGCAGCGACTATTTCGGCTATGTGGCGGCCTTCGGGGCCTTTACGGACGTGCCCTTCACCACCCCCCAGGCGGCGAAAAACACCTGGGGATACCTGGCCTACCTGACGGAGGCCCTGGGACAGCTCACGGAGATCACGGCCCACCACGCCAGGGTCTGGTACGACGACGGGTATTTTGAGGGGGATCTGCTCTTCGGCTTTGTCACCAACTCCCTGACCGTGGCCGGGGGCCTGGTGAAGTTTGATGAGTCCAACGTCCGGCTGGACGACGGTCTCTTTGAGGTACTGCTCATCCGCAAGCCCCGGAATCTGGCGGAGCTGAACAACACCTTATCCAATATTCTAAAGCGCAACTTCTCCACCGAGAACGTGACCCTCCTCCACACAAGCCGCATCGGCTTTGAGTTTGACGCCCCCGTCCAGTGGACGCGGGACGGCGAGGACGGCGGGATCTACCGAACGGTGGACGTGATCAATCACCCGCGGGCGGTGAAAATAACTGTAAGGGGGAGCATATGAGCTTCAGGATCCTTGCCGTGGGCGACGTGGTGGGCGACGCCGCCGTCGCCTTTCTGTCAAAGAGGCTGTGGGGCCTGCGCCAACAGGAGAAGATCGACTTCTGCGTGGTCAACGGGGAGAACGCCTCCGTGGTGGGGATCACCCCCGCCGGTGCCGGGGAGCTTTTCGCCGCCGGGGCCGACGTGATCACCCTGGGCAACCACTCCTTCCAAAAGGCCAACATTCTCCCCTATCTGGATGACCACCGGGAGATCCTGCGCCCCGCCAACCTCTCTCCCCTGTCCCCGGGAATGGGCTGGGGGGAGTACGAGACCCCGGCGGGCAAGGTGGCCGTTATCAACCTCATCGGCCGTTGCGGCATGGACTTCGGCCCGGACAGCCCCTTTTATGAGGCGGAGCGGATCTTAGACAAGCTGACAGCCAGGGTCGTCCTGGTGGATTTTCACGCCGAGGCCACAAGCGAGAAAGCCGCCCTGGCCTGGAGGCTGGACGGGCGGATCTCCGCCCTCTGGGGCACCCACACCCATGTGCAGACCTCCGACGCCCGGATCCTCCCCCACGGGAGCGGGTTCATCACCGACCTTGGCATGGTGGGCGCGGTGGACTCCATCTTAGGCGTGCGGCCGGAACAGTCTGTGGCCCGGTTCCTGGGGGAGCCGAAGCGCGTGCCCTACGCCGCGGCCCCCGGCCCCCAAAAGTTAGAGGGCGCGATCTTCGAGATAGACGAGGCCTCGGGCCTGTGCCTCTCCGTCCGCGCCGTGAGAGTGAGCGAGACGGACTGAATTCCCCCCCCCAGGGAAAAGATCGGCGGGTGAGGGCGAGAATGTACACGAATATCATACCGATTCTGCGCTGTCCCCATTGCGGCGCGGAGCTTGAGATTATAGAGAGCCGGACAGAGGACGGCATAAAGGAGGCGGTGCGGGTCTTAAAGCCCGGTGCGCCGCTGGTAAACTCCGCCGTGTACATGGACGAGACCGCCGATGGCGCCCAGGGCGTGATCCGGTTCCTCGGGGAGAACGGCATGGCGGGGGCCGAGAAGATGTTTATCCGCAGGGAGCTGCTGGCCGTATACGGCAGGTATTTCCCCACCGTTCAGGAGAAGATCATCTGCGAGGGGACGGCGGAGGGGGCGGAGGCCGATCTCATCCCCTGCGCCGGGGAGTGGTTCGCAAACGCGGTTCTCATCGCCCGGTAGCGTCCGTAAATCCCCCGTTCCCCTGCTCTCCGGCGGCGGTTGCGCTTTTGGCCATGCGCACGGCAAATGTGTCGGGGGGACCCCAGGAGGTGCATGGTAATCACCTGGAACAATCGGAGGGAGACGCTCTCTCCGGGGCGCAGTAAATTTAAATAAAAAAACCGCCGCGTCACCGGATCACCGGTGGACGCAGACGGTCTTTTTTTGACGCTTTCACGTTTTAAGGGCGCAATCAAGGCAAGCTCTCCCCTGTCATTGTTTTTCCTGCCGGTTCAGGCGCAAAACGGGGGAGCTTTCAAAATTGCAGGAGGATCTCCCTGGCGCGGTGAAGGTCCATCTCCTCCAACACCCAGTCAGCGGGGGGCGTTGGCTCGTTGACCGGGGAGATGGCGGAGCGGATGTAAAAGGTACGCAGTCCCACGGCTTTTGCCCCGAGAATGTCGCAGACGCCGTCGTTTCCCACCATGACGGCACAGGCGGGGTCGATCCCCCGGTCGTCCAGCAGCGCCCGGTAAAAACGGGGATCCGGTTTCTTCACCCCGTAGTCGGAGGAGATGCAGATCTGATCAAACTTATCCCGGATGCCAAGGCGCTCAAGCTCCGGGAGAGTAAAGATCTTCTGGGCATTTGACAGAAGATACACGGCTTTTCCGCCGGCCCGCAGGCTGTCCAAAAGCTCAGCGGCGCCGGGATACAGCCGGAGGACTCTCGTGGAGGCACGGCGGAAGAATTCGCCTGCCGCCTGGGCGGTCTCCGGGGAGGCCGGAACTTTTTTGTCCAAAAAGAGCTGCCGGAAAACGTCCAAAATCTGGACTTCCGGATATCCGCCGCCTAAAAGGGCCAGTCTCCCCCTTTCCTGCTCCGAGACGGCCTGAAGGTAGGCCTTTTTCAACTCCAGAGGGGTGTATTCCGCCCCAAAGCGGCGAAAATAGCCGGCCGCCGCCTCCCAGGTCTCCGGGGATTCCTCATCCGTCCGGATGTCCACAAGCGTCCCGTAGAGGTCAAAAATTACCGATTTCATCCTTTTTCCTCTCCTGTTCTCCCAAAAATGTTGACTCACCCGCGATTTTCTCCGACTTTGTCCCAGGAAATCTTGGTTTTCCTGAAGGATTGTGGTATAATATCCGCAAAGCGGATATTATTTCTGATTTTAAGCTGTTTTTCTCCCCGGCTCCGCCGGGAACCGAAAAACATGGCTGATAGACCATCCCCGTCCAGCGGGTATGGTCTAATAGCCGCAGAGCGAATATTATACCATCTGATTTCAGGGATATCATTCGGATCCTTTTGGGTCAGTTTTTTTACGAGGGATAAAAAATGTCAAAATCTCCCAGAAACTTTTCCGCCGGCGCGCTGAAGCGCCGGGGTTGGACAAACGAGCTTATGTCAACCCTGCTCCCCCCTCCCGCCGTCCTCTACAACCACGGCCGCCCCATACGGGTGTGGCGGAGGGGCGCCGTTCTGGAGGCGGAGGGAACGCCGGAGTTTATCAAGGGCCGGATCCCGGCGGAGAATCTCCCGGCCCCGGCGGCCCGGGCGGGCAAAGGCTCCTCCCGCATGGCCCGGGAGACGCTGGATGCCGCCTGGCAGAGCCTGCCGGAGGATACGTCCCCCGCCTATCTCCTGGCCAAAAACTACCACCGGGCCATTTTGATCCGGCTCAACAGTGCGGAGGAGGACCCCCGCCCCGGACAGGTAAGCTCCTGGCTGGGGTCGTTTTTGGCGCTGGAACACGGGAAGAACACGAAAAATGCCGCCGACGGCCTGCGGGGGCTGGTGAAGTCGGCCGTGTGGCTGTCCCGGAACGGGCAGGAGCCGAATGGCGCCCATGTGCTTGAGCGGTACCCCCATGTACTCCTGGCCCTGGCGGAGACAGGTCTTGCCGAGCTGGGGAACGTAAGCTCCCAGGTGGATCTCACCGCCATGCTCACCGCCCCGGACTTCCCCCTGGGGATGCTCTACCGGGAGGGACTTTCCAAGGTCTGGTCTGTCTGGTATGTGCCGGGGGCCATCCGCACAAGTCTACAGCTGCTTGTGGCCCTGAACCCCAAGGACGAGTACCCGGAGGCCCGGGCCATGCGCCGCCACTTCGTCCTGCACATCGGCGGGACAAACACCGGCAAGACCTACGCCGGGTTTACGCGGCTGATGCAGGCCCCCACCGGGGTGTATCTGGCGCCCCTGCGCCTTCTGGCCCTGGAGGCCCAGGAGACGCTGCTGGACGCCCGGGTGGACTGCTCCCTGGAGACGGGAGAGGAGGAGGACCACCGGCCGGGGGATACCCACGTCTCCGCCACGGCGGAAAAGCTGGATCTGAAGCGCCGGTTTGATGTGGCGGTCATTGACGAGTGCCAGATGATCGCCGACCGGGAGCGGGGCTACGCCTGGACCCGGGCGATCCTGGGCGTTCTGGCCCCGGAGGTGCATCTGTGCGCCGCCCCGGAGGCGGAGAACATCCTGGTTCAGATCGTCTCCGGCTGTGGGGACACCTACGAGATCATCCGGCACGAGAGGACGACGCCCCTGATCCCCATGCGCCGGACGGTTGATCCGGCCAAGGTACAGCCGGGGGACGCCCTGATAACCTTCTCCAAGGTGGGCGTACTGTCCGTGGCGGAGGAGCTGCGCTCCCACGGCAAGGAGCCGGCCATTATCTACGGCGCTCTCCCCTACTCCACGCGGCGCAAGCAGATGGAGGGCTTCCTCCGGGGCGATATGGAGTATGTGGTCTCCACGGACGCCATCGGCATGGGGCTGAATCTGCCCATCCGGCGGATCATCTTCATGGAGACGGAAAAATTCGACGGCGTGGAGCGGCGGGAGCTTCTCCCCGCGGAGATCAAACAGATCGCCGGGCGCGCAGGCCGCCAGGGTATGTACAGCCGGGGGTATGTTGGTTCCACGGACAACCCCGGCTTTATCCGGGCGGGGCTGGAGGCCCCGGTGCCGCCCATCGAGAAGGCCGTTGTGGGCTTCTCGGATCTGGTGCTGCAGGTGGACTTCGACCTTCTGGAGGTTCTGACCCAGTGGAACAAGCTCCCCACGGTGGAACCGTATGTGAAGCTGGACATCACCAGGTATATTACAATCATCTCCAAGATGCGCGAGCAAGGCATGGTCTTCTCCAAGGAGGAGGAGCTGCGCGCCGCCAATATCCCCTTTGACGAGACATCCGAGGAGCTGCGGGGCCTTTTCCTGGACGACCTCGCCAGGCTCCAGCGCGGGGAGGGCATCGACTTCCCCGGGCTGGGCGCGGAACACCCCACCCTTCCGGAGCTGGAGCTGTACTACAAAAAGCTGGATCTCTACTACTCCTTCTCCAGGGCCTTCGGCCTGGAGGTGGATGAAGACCGGCTCTTCGACACCCGGGAGGCGGTGGCGGATGAGATCAACGAGATCCTCCTCAAGAATCTGAAAAACAACATCCGCTTCTGCGCCATCTGCGGCAAGCCCCTGCAGCTGTACCACAAGGGGCGGCTGTGCGACGCCTGCTTCCGGAGGACCCGTACCCACCACCGGCGGGGGCGGTGAACCTGACCGGCCTGCGGGCCGGACGGTACAAGGGGGTTTTGTCTATAAAGCCTTGCCCTTCACCACTCCCGGCGGATGTCCTCCGGGGCGATGCCGTAGGTCTTTAAAAAGGCCTTCATATCCCGGTCATCCCGGATCAGCATCACCTCGGTAAATTTGCCGGATTTGGGGTCCTTGAAGCCGGCCACCTGCTCGCCGGTGCAGATGCCGGTGCGGATGGTGGGGATCTTGCCGGCCATTTCCGCCCGGGGGGCGGATTCTTTCTTCTTCCAGAACATGGGGCGCCTCCTTATGAAAATCAAAAAAGACAGTGAGGGAGTACGATGGATGAACTGCTGGAGATCTTAAAAGCGCAGATGGCTATGCGGCCGCTGATGCGCCCCCAGGACGGGGCGAAGCTGCTGTATCAGAGCGAATTCGGCGGCGGGCACCTGATCCGGGATGAGGAGGCCGCCAGGGCCTGGCTCATGCGGGAGGCGGAGGAGAGTCAAGGGCCGGAGGATCCGCTTTTCGAGGACATCGGCGGCGGCTCCGTCCGCTTAAATCTGCGCCCGGCGGCCGGGCGGCTCTCCACGGACACGGTGTTTCGGATGTTCCTCGCCTCCTCCCGGCACACCCGGGGGAACGCCGGGGCCTTTCGGGCGAAGCTGACGCTGCTTGACAGGGCCGGCTTTGACCGGGAGGAGACGGAGCGCTTTTTAACGGAATATGCGGCCGCCGGGATGCCCATGCTCTCCCACTCCCAGGCCTACCGGGACGCCTACGCCCCGGCCTACCGGGTGGTGGATGCGGGCTACCGGGATTTTTGGCAGGTGTTCTCCGCCATTGACCGGCTGTCCCGCTTTCAGGGACCTGTGGTGGTGGGGATCGACGGCATGTGCGCTTCCGGGAAATCCACCCTGGGGGAGCTGTTGGCGGAGACATACGGGGCGCAGCTTTACCACGCCGACGACTACTTCCTCCCCCCGGAGAAGCGCAGCGCGGAGAGGCTGTCCCTCCCCGGCGGGAACATGGACCGGGAGCGGCTGCGGGAGGAGATCCTGCTCCCCCTGGAGCGGGGCGCGGCGCCTGTTACCCGGAGATTTGACTGCAAAACCGGGCAGCTGGGGGAGCCTGTCCCACACATCGTGACGCGGCTGCATGTGGTGGAGGGGTCCTACTGCCTGCACCCGGAGCTTGCGGACTTTTACACCCTGAAGATCGCCCTGCGCACCACGCCGGAGTGCCAGCGCCGGCGTCTGACGGCGCGGGATCCCCAGGCGCTGGCGGACTACCTGGGCCGGTGGATCCCCCTGGAGAACCGGTATTTTGAGGCACTGCGCATCTTTGAGACGGCGGACATGGTGCTGGACACATAAATCACATGTGGAGGTTCTGGGTGTTATAGAGGTTGGCGTAGTCCCCGCCCAGGGCCATAAGCTCCCTGTGGGTACCCTGCTCCGTGATGACGCCGTCCCGGATGACCAGGATGCGGCTGGCGGAACGGACGGTAGATAAGCGGTGGGCGATGATCATGGTGGTGCGGCCCCGGGACAGCTCGTCAAAGGCCCGCTGGATCTTGGCCTCCGTCACGGAGTCCAGGGCGGACGTGGCCTCGTCCAAAATCAGCACCGGGGGGTCCTTTAAAAAGATCCGGGCGATGGAGATGCGCTGTTTCTGCCCGCCGGAGAGGAGGGCGCCCCGCTCCCCCACATAGGTGTCGAAGCCCTGGGGCATGGCCATAATGTCGTCGTAGATCTCCGCCCTTTTCGCGGCCTGGGCTACCTCGTCGTCCGTGGCGCCGGGCCGGCCGTAGCGGATGTTGTTCATCACGGTGTCGGCGAAGAGAAAGACGTCCTGCTGGACCACGCCGATATTCCGGCGCAGGCTCTTCTGGGTCACGTCCCGGACATCCTCCCCGTCGATTTTGACACTGCCCCCGGACACGTCGTAAAACCGGGGGATCAGGCTGCACAGGGTGGTCTTTCCCCCGCCGGAGGGGCCCACCACGGCCACGGTCTCCCCCGGGGAGACGTGGAGGGTGACGTGATTTAAGACCCGGGTGTCGTCCCCGTCATAGGAGAAGCTCACGTCCTCCACGTCGATGCGGCCCTGGACGTTCTGAAGCTCCCGGGCGCCGGGCCTGTCGGCAAGCTCCGGCTCCACCCGCATGATCTCCACAAACCGGGTGAGGCCCGCCGCGCCGTTGACCAGCATCTCCGAGAGGTTGGCAAGCTTGCGGATGGGGCTTGTGAAGGTGGAGGTGTACAGGGTGAAGGTGATGAGATCCCGGTAATCCATCTGCCCGCGCATGATGAGGAAGCCCCCGTAGGCGATGACCGCCACGGGCATGATGGAGGTAAACAGCTCCAGGGAGCTTTGGAAGATGCCCATAGCCCGGTACTGGGCTTTTTTTGATCCCCGGAACCGGTCGTTGGCGGCGTCAAACTTGTCGTGTTCGGCCTGCTCATTGGCGAAGGCCTTGGCGGTGCGCATACCGGAGAGGCTGGATTCGATGTCCGCGTTGATGGAGGCCGTCACCCGTTTCACGGCCCGGGAGGTGTCCCGCAGGCGCTTGCGGTTCAAGGTGGCCAGGAGCAGGAAAAGCGGGATGAGGATCAACAGCATCAGGGCCAGCCGCCACTGGATGGTGAACAGCACGGCGATGGCGCCAATGACGGTGACCAGGGAGATGAAAACGTCCTCCGGGCCGTGGTGGGCAAGCTCCGTGATGTCGAAAAGCTCCGCGGTCAGGCGGCTCATCAGGTGGCCCGTGCGGTTCTTGTCAAAGAAGCTGACAGGCAGGGTCTGGAGGTGGGTGAAAAGATCCTCCCGGATGTCCGCCTCCACTAAGACGCCGAAGGCGTGGCCCCAATAGACCACCACATACTGGAGAAGCGACCGGATCAGATAGGCCAGGAGGATGATGGCGATCACCCCGAAGAAGGCCCCGTACAGGTTGCCGGGGATCAGCTCGTAGAGGCAGATCCGGGAGGCGAAGGGGAATGCCAGATCCACCAGGGCGATCAGCAGGGCGCAGGCCATATCCAGGGCGAAAAGGCCCAGATGGGGCCGGAAGTAGCTGATGAAGATGTGAAAGAGGCCCCAGTTTTTAAAATCCCGCTTTGTCATAGCGATCTCTCCGTTTCGTATCTTTTGGCAGGGATCATTATACCACCCGATTTCCGGCGTGGCAAGCCCCGCGGCTTTGACAAACGGCGCGGAAGGGCGTATAATATCATTATAATTATAATATTGTAATACAAAAAAGGAATCTACTGTGTGTAAGGAGGCGGGGACTATGACCGCAAGAGGCGGGGACGCCTGCTGTTTTTCCGGTCACAGACCGGAGAAGCTGCCCTGGCGGGACGACGAGCGGGACGACCGGTGCATCATGCTCAAGGAGATCATCACCGACGCCGTGCGATCCGTGTACCAGGGCGGGATCCGGCACTTCATCTGCGGCATGGCCCGGGGGTGCGACATGTACTTCGCCGAGGCGGTGATCACCCTGCGGGACGAGTGCCCCGGCATCTTCCTGGAGGCGGCTGTCCCCTGCGAGACACAGCCCGACGGCTGGCCGGAGGAGGAGCGGGAGCGGTATTTCTACATCCTCCACCAGTGCGACAAACAGACGCTGATCTCCCGGGCGTATACGCCGGAATGTATGCTCCGGCGCAACCGGTATATGGTGGACTCCTCCCGCGTCCTCATCGCCGCCTGCGAAGAGGGCGGGCCGACCCGGGGCGGAACGGCCCAGACGCTCCACTACGCCCAGACCCAGGGACTGCGGATCATCAAGATCCCCATCCCGGTATAAGACAAAACCCACACGAAAAAACCTTCGTGTGGATTTTTTATATCCGTAATCTTTATTTATTTATAAGGAGGACATTACCATGACAACTCGCACCATCACACCGGAGGCCGTGGCGGGATTCCGGGCGCAGCTCATCTCCAACTCGTGCAGCGTTCACACCATCGGGCGGTATCTCCACGACGTCATCAGCTACTCCGCCTTTTTAGGCGGGCAGGAGGTCACAAGCGAAACCACCTACGCCTACAAACAGAGCTTAGTTGACCGGGAGTACAAACCCTCCAGCATCAACACCATTTTAGCATCCCTCTTCGCTTTCTTCAGTTTCATGAAATGGATTGACTGCGGAACGCAACGGATGATCATTCAGCGAACCACTTACCTCCCGGAGGAAAAGGTCTTGACCGAGAAGGAGTACGAGAAGCTCTTAAAGGCCGCCAAGAATCCCCGGGACCGGCTGCTCTTAGAGACCCTCTGCTCCAGCGGGATACGAGTGTCCGAGCTGCGCTACTTCACCGTGGAGGCTGTGAAGCGGCGGGATGTGGGCGTACTTTGTAAGCGCAAGAATAGAAGCGTCCTCATGCCGGAGGCGCTTTGCGTCAAGCTTGAGAAATTCGCAAAGGAGCGGGGCATCACCTCCGGGGTTATCTTCCGGGGCCAGAAGGGCCGTCCATTGGGCCGCAAGCGCATCTGGGCCATCATGAAGGAGACGGCCGAGCGGGCCGGGGTTTTGGCCTCCAAAGTGCATCCCCACAACCTGAGAAAATTATTCGCCCGCACCTTCCTCAAGAACGGCGGGGATATGCCCCAGCTCTCCGACGTTTTAGGCCACAGCAGTATCGAGACAACCCGAATCTATATCAAATCCACAGGGGATGAGCATCGGAAGCTCATCAACAGCTTGGGACTCCTATACCGGGAGGAGACGCCGCCAAAAACAGTAACAAAGAACCCCTCCCGGAAGAAGCCCAGGAGGGGGAAGAAGAAAAAGAGACATTATTGATATAA
>CANQFV010000007.1 GCA_947599875.1 uncultured Oscillospiraceae bacterium | reverse complement strand
ATGAAGGAACCTTCCTTCCTGATGGTCCTGACCGGCGTCTCACCCTATGCCTACAGGCGTGAGGATGGCGTGTATGTAGTGCCGATTACGGCGCTGAAGAATTGATTCTTTGTTCAAAATCCACAGTGGTCTGATTCCCCCGACCTCTTCTCTCTGGTTTTTTCTCCCCTATTTTTGCTTATAGCGTCACAGATTTTAAATGTCCTCTCAGCAAAAAGTCCTTATGAAAAGTTGCACCACGAGTTAATGGACTCAGGAAATTCCTGGAACACGAAAAAGCAGGCTGGAACATGGCAAAAACGCACGAAAAAGCAGTCTGGACCTTCGATCAAGCCAGCTGCTTCAGAAAAATGATTATTGCCCCTCTTAAAAACTAATAAAAATGTGATGATATAACACATATTTCTATATAAGAATGTGATGCACGCCCTATAGTTAAGAAAAAATTGGCGTGAAAGAAAACTATTTCGATGGACTTTAGAATAGAAATCACAACTTTTTCAAAGGAGTTTTGTAGTAGAAGTGCAGACCGCTCCGGCGTGTGTCGGAGCGGTCTTTTTTGCTTATAGCGTCATGGTTTTTGACATCGTCATCCTCTCCCTCATCTCCCTTTTCAGACGCTCTGCCTCCGGCTTGACTTGGGCGATGAGGGCGGCGAGCTTTATCTCGCACTCTTCCCGGCTTGCGGCATAGACGGTTTTTATGTACCTTGTGCCATTCGGCAGGCGCGGGGTGTATTTGCCCTCGTAGCAGTGTTCGCTGACTTGGGTGATACAGCCGGTGCCGGGTTTGCGGCGGAGGCCCTTGTAGGGGTGGAAGGGGGCGGAGGGCTTTTCCGGCTCCGGGGCGGGCGTGGGGGCTGTGGCGCCGATGATGGCCTTGTCGATGGCCGTGGCGGCCTGGGCGCGCATGGTGTCGGTGACGTGGGTGTAGACGTTCAGGGTCGTGGAGACGCTGTTGTGGCCGATGATGGCGGAGAGGGTCTTCACGTCCATGCCTGCCTCCAAGGACAGCGTGGCGAAGGTGTGGCGGAGGTCGTGGAAGCGGAGCTTGCGGCAGCCGGCGTGGTCCAGGATCGTCTGGATGCGCTTGCGCACGGAGGCCGGGTCCAGGGGTGAGTCGGGGTTCACCGGGGACGGGAACATCCACTCCGACGCGGCGCGGACGCGCAGGTCGTTGAGGACGGCAAGCAGGGCATTCGGTATGAGCAGGCTCCGCTTTGAGGTCTTCGTCTTCGGTGGGGCGACAGTGAGCTTGCCGCCGGTGCGGTAGACCTGCCGCTCCACTTTCAGCTCCCCCGTTTTGGGATTCAGGTCCGACCACTTGAGCGCCAGTATTTCGCCGCGCCGGAGACCGGTTCCCAGCTCCAGCAGGACCAGCTCGTAGTACCCCTCCTCCTGTGCTTGCGTTAGGAGCCGTTGCAGCTCCTCCCGCGTCAGCACCTGTTTTTCACGGCGAGTGCTCTGAGGGAGCTTGCAGTCCTCTGCGGGGTTCCTGGGGATCAGCCGCTCCTCCACGGCCTCGGCCAGGGCCGAGCGGATGCGGAGGTGACAGCCCTCCACCAGCCTGTCCGACACGCCGGGGCCGTAGATGTCCCGGCGCGTCAGGCGCCCGTTTTGCTTGAGGTCGGTGTAGAATTTTTGCAGGACTTCCACGGAGATTTTATTGAGCGGCACCTGCCCGATCCGCGGGATGATGTGGTTGTAGATCTCGTTTTCGTAGTCCTCGCGGGACTTGGGCCGGAGCCGGGGCCGCACCTGCTCCTGATACCACCGGTCCAGCCACTCGCCGAAGGGCATGTCCGGGCGGAGCTTGTCGGGCTTCGGCGTCGCGAGCTGCGCGCGCAAGCTTTTGAGCTTGGCCTCGCACTCCCGCTTTGTCTTGCCCAGCACGTTTTTCGTGACGGGCAGGCCCTTGTCGTCGTAGCCGACGACAATCCTGCCCTCCCAGCGCCCGTCCCGGCGGTGCCTTACGGTGCCGGTACCTGATTTTCGTCTTGCCATGGTCTGAGCTCCTTTCCGAAGATGTCCTCCATGAACCCGCCCACGATCTCGGCGGCACGGCGGTGCATGTCGCCGGTGACATGGGCGTAGGTGTTCAGCGTGAACGCCGCGTCGGTGTGGCCCAAAATGCCCGACAGCGTCTTGGCGTCCACGCCCCCGGCGATGGCGTGGGTGGCGAAGGTGTGTCTCAAATCGTGAAACCTAATATTTGGAAGTCCCGCTTTTTTGAGGAGGCGCTTGAGGTTTGTGTACGCCGAGCCCGGATTGACCGGGCGCTCCGGGTGGAGGGGGTTGGGGAAGATCCACTGGGACACCGCCGCGCGCTTCCGCTCCCGCAGGAGCTGCGCCGTGCTGGGCGGCAGGAGGAGCTTCCGCGCGCCCGTGGCCGTCTTGGGTTCGCCCACCGTCACTCCCCCGCCCCGGCGCGCGTGGAGGGTGCGGGAGATTTTCAGCGTGCCGGTACCCGTATCGAGGTCGCTCCACATGAGCCCGCAGATCTCGCCGCGCCGCAGGCCTGTGGTCAGCTCCAGGTAGAAGAAGTCGTGCCACGGGTCGCCCTCCAGCGCGGCCATGAACGTCTCCAGCTCCGCGTCGGTCAGCACCCGCAGCGGCGGGCGCTCGCCCTTGGGGAGCGCGATTCCCTCCGCCGGGTTTCGCGGTATGAGCCGCGCTTTCACCGCGTCGTCCAGCGCCCGGTGCAGGAGCGCATGGGTCTTCCGCACCGTCGTGGGCGACAGCCCGCCGACGTCGTTGACCCGCCCGTCCCGCAGGAGGGCTCTGTACAGCCGCCTCAGGTCCCGCTCCTTCAGCGCTGTCAGCCGCCGCTCGCCCAGGCGCGGCGCGATGTACTTCTCCACGCTGAGCCGGTAGCCCCTCAGTGTGCTCTCCCGCACCCGCGGCGCGGCGTACTCGTCGAGCCACCGCATCAGCCATTCCTCCACCGTGAGCTTGCACTTCTCCTTCAGGTCCACGCCCCGGCAGTCCTCGATCTCGCCGTGGAGCTTGGCGGTCAGCTCCTTCTGCGTGGGCGCGTAGACGTAGCGGAAGACGGACGCGCCGTCCGCCCTGTGCCCGATGACGATGCGCCCCTCCCAGCGCCCGTCCGCCCGGTGCCGCACCATCCCGTCGCCGGAGGGCCTGCGCTTGCTCATCCCATCACCCCTTTCGATTTTGTAACCACAACACATACCACACTTTGAGAGGAATAGCTATACCTTTTTCGCACGCTCTCCGAAAAATTATCCCGGCCACTTCTGGTCGTCCTTCACCGGTATCCGTCTCTGCACATCCAGCGCGTGGTCGAAGCTCACCTGACCGTTGGTCTTCTTCACCTCATCCACCGCGAAAGCCCGGAGAGCCCTGCGGTCGATGTCGTCCACACGGAAGTGGGCGGCGATAGTGTGGCAGGCCATGTTCAGCTCCACCGCCCACTTGAAGATGAGCGAGCGGAGCCGGTGGTCGTTGTCCTCCAAGACTTCCCGGATCGTCTCGGCGACTGTCTGGCACAGATACTTCGAGGCGTCCTTGCTCTGCACGTAGCCGCAGTAGAATTGCAGGGCATCCTCCATGAGCTCGCTCCTGCTGTGGCATTTGGCCAGCTTCATGGTGTTGTCCGCCTTCTCGATAATGCTGGGATGGAGCCACAATGTGGTCTTGACCTTGTTTTCGTAATCCATTCTGTATTTCTCCTTTCTGACGTCGGTGAAACCGCCTGAAAACCGGGCGTTTTTTCTTTTTCCGACCGCTAAAATCCGTTTTTTCATAAATACGTGCATCTGAACCGAGGTCGGTGAAAAGCCCCGCCCCGCGGGGCTTTGTGCTCGGACCGCCGTCGCTGACGGCGCGGTCCTTTATCTTGTACAAAAATCGAACGGCCTTTTTCGCCCGAAAAAGGGCCTTGCCACGCCGCACAGAACGCTCCACGTCGGCCTTTGTTTTGCGGACGTGTTTACCCCTTACTCCATCGCGAATAGTTCCGCTCAACCTCTTCCTGGGTCACAGGAGCGGAAGCATCGAACTTCAGATGCGGTTTCGCCGCGACGCGCCGCTTCTCATTCCAGAGGCCGGCCTCTTCCAAGAGGAACTTCTGATACTCATCTACCACATCCCAGATCGGTTCGATGTGGTACAGCAGCGTCCCATTGCGAGCCTCCCCTTTATCCGTCACCACCGTGGTGTGCTCCGTTGTGATAAGGCCGCGCTTCTCCAATCCCTCTACGTACTTTTGCACCGAGTTGCGGCTTCGTCCGATGGATTCCCCGATGGAACGGTAGCTGGGCCAGCACTTGTACTTTTTTCGGCTCTCCAACATCTTCAGGTATACGTAGGTGGCAATCTCACACGCATCGAGCTGGAAGATGAACATCGACTTTGGCACCGGGAAGAAGAGGCCGGAGTTTTGAACGATCATCTCACACCTCCGCTTTGCTCATTCACCCACCGGATGAACCGCTCCTTGGGTACCACGATCCTGTTCCCCACTCTCAGCGCCGGAAACCCAGGCTCGCGCATCAGCTCGTAGCCGGAGGACACCGACACCCCCAGCACCTTCGCCACCGTCTCCGCGTTCAGAAACAGCGGCAGCTCGTCATAGCTTTTGTAGGTTGTTTCTTTCATGTTGTACTCCTTTTGTGAATCTCTGATTTTGTTGAATACTTTTTACTTACCGATCTCGCGTCAGTCCTCACTCCTCTTTTTGCTTATTGCGTCCTTGTTTTTGAATACCCCTCTCACCTTACTACGGACATTTTCACTTCAAATCACACCCTGCCTTGGAAAATTTTTTCGGGAATTTATATTCTCATTGGCGACATCAACGACTCGCCCTCCCCCTTCCCTATTGCCGAATTTTTCTCGTATCTATAACCTTCTCTTACAAAAAACGCATCAATCCATTTCCACCGCCTTCGTATCCCCTCACTATTCATCGGACATCTACGAGCCAAAATGAGGGGGGTGTTGATATTTTTTCTTCTCTGCACCATGACCGAAAAAAGTTCTCTCACCTCTATTCCCGAAACGGAAGGGTGGTGACCAAGGTTTTTCAGAAAAAAACTTATGTTTTTGTAGACCTGCACATTTTAGGCCACTCATTTTTATCAGGTTCGACGGAGAATCACGCTCCGTCACTATCTCCGACGTCTGGAAAAATCCCCGTGACTTTTGCGGCAAGGTGTGATAAGATAATAGTATCATTTCATTTCTATTAGCAGAGGGTGTTGATCTGTGCGGGACGAGTACGTTGACCGCTGGAGCACCGGGCGGTATTACGGTCTTGAATACAACCACCGGGACGAGCTGTGCGTCGTGGGGAATTTGGACGTGTACAGCAGAGAGTATGATCCGATGGAGGTCATGCCGGAGATCGTGCTGGAGCTTCTGCGCATTGGACTTAAGCACGAGAAGCATCAGGACTACTCCCGCGACGTCCAGAGCTTCTGCAACCGGTTCGGACTGCTGGACTTTGAGGACGCGCTGGTGGAGAAGACCTACGACGACAAATCCGTGAAGTTCTACGCCGGGAACGTCCTGGGGCGGAAGGCCGCGACGCAGAAAGAATACATTGACCTGTTCCGCCTGTTTCCGAAGTAGCAGCGGCGGCAGAGCCGGAGGGTAAGTATCCAGCGCGTCGATGAGCTGCCGCTTCAGGATGACCGTGAGCCGGTCTTGCACCCGGACTACCGCGACTGCGAGGCCGTGGAGTGGTACGGGAGATATGGGTTTCAGCTTTATGACCTGATGCGCCGCGCCCAGACTGGGGAGGACATGGTGCTCCTGCACGGCAACGTGGAGCTTCGGTACGAGATTCACGGCGGCATTGGTAGGCGGCGGGTCTGGTACGACTCTCTCAAGAGCCTTGTCGACTTTTACATGATGGAGATGCTGACCGGCCCCAAGCCCGCCGTGCGCCTTTGCAAACACTGCGGCGCCCCTCTCCTAACCCACGGCACCAGAGCGGAGTATTGTTCGGCGTCGTGCCGTAACGTGGAGAACGTGAGCCGGAGCAGAAAGCGGAGGGCCGATACGCCGGAGTGATTTTCCCCCCTACTTCTATTACCACAACTTCCAGGGCCCAAAAGCGTACTTGATTTTTAAAAAAATTTTGATTTTTTTCGGAGGAGGAAGACGATGTTTGAAATGACAGAGGACTTCCGGCGTGAGCTCAACAAGATGTACTCCGAGCTGTCATCAAAGATGACGCAAATCGCCGTTGCGCTGACGCACAGGATATTTCAGGTCGATGCCGGCTGGTACAACGGCCACGAGCACGAATTGCCCGACGGAACGTGGCAGATTGACCGCTTCCCCGTCCCCGTCATCTCCGTGAGGGGCTTCAGCGAGATACATATTGAGCCCGCCGAGGTCACCGTCACCGCGAGGCTGAAACGCGACGACGCCCTGACTCTGGACATGGGCATCTTCGGCGGCATTCCCGTGGAGGTCTTCGGCGTGGAGCACTATTACGACACATACTACCGCCCCGGTGGGAGCCTTGATGCCATGCGCGAGGCAATCTGTGCCTCCGGCGAGCGGGAAGTAGGTTTTGCCTTCACCTTCCCCTTCGACAAGTCCGCCGAGGAGTATTACGACTTTTGCAAGCTCCTGCGCAGGAAGGGATTTTACTATTGATATTCAGGAGGTTCATATATGCGGAAAATCAGATACGCGCAAATGAGCGACAGGGATTTCTGGTTTACCCTTGACCGGCACCTGTCAGAGGCGGAATTTGAGAACAAGGTAAATTTAAAACGGGCGTATGTCCTCACGGAGGACGACACGCCCGTTGGGATATTGAGATACAACCTCTTTTGGGATAACACCCCCTTCTGCACCCTGCTCTACATATCCCCCGCCCACCAACGCACCGGCTGCGGCAGGGCGCTCATGGAGTTTTGGGGGGCGGATATGCGCACCAAAGGCTATGATTTCGTCCTGACCACCACTCAGTCCGACGAGGAGGCTCAACACTTCTACCGCAAACTCGGTTACCACGACTGCGGCGGCCTGGTCATGGGCATTCCGGGGCATGAACAGCCAATGGAGTTGTTTCTGGTGAAAGCGATTTGAAAATATAAAAAGACGGCCTGTGATTGCTCACAAGCCGTCATTTTGTATCTATATCCGGGCTGTCTGCTCCTCGTAAACCTTCCTCGTCCGCTCGTCGAAACAGCAGAAGGTCACTTCCATCGGGTAGTCGGAGTTATCTGCCAGCCAATTTTTCACTGTGTCCACGGCGACCTTTGTAGCCTCCCTCACCGGGTATCCGTACACGCCCGTTGAGATGGCCGGGAATGCGATAGTGCGGATGCCGTTCTCCCGCGCCAGATCCAGCGAATTTCTGTAACAGTCCGCCAGCAACAAGGCGTCCTCCGGAGAGCCGCTGTAGATGGGGCCCACGGTGTGGATGACGTATTTCGCCGGCAGCCGGTAGCCCTTCGTGATCTTCGCCTCCCCCGTCCGGCACCCGTGAAGCCCCCGACACTCCTCCAAAAGCTCCGCTCCCGCCGCCCGATGTATCGCCCCATCCACTCCCCCACCGCCAAGTAAACTCCAGTTCGCGGCGTTGACGATGGCATCGCAGTGGAGGGTGGTGATGTCGGCGCAGATAACATGCGTGTTTTTCATATGGTCTCACTTCCTCAGATCTTTGATGTACGGATTATCTATTTTTCCCAATCGAGCCAAGCGGGATATGATTGATCCTTTCGTCCTTCCAAGGACGCTCATCATTTCCTTATTTGAACGGCCCTCTTCAAACATTTTGATTAGCTTCTTGTCTTCTTCTTTCGTCCATAGCCTACCCGCATTCTCGGGCGGTTTCCTGTTTGGAGCGCTCTTTTCTGTCTCAAGCTCGTTCAATATGCAATAAAATGCCCTGACGATCTCCGCCTTGTTGCAAACGCTGTCCTCCGGAAGGACCTCCCCCGTGAGCGGGTCCGCCCCCTCCGCCAGAAATCTCAAAATCTGTTTCGCCCGCTCGATAGTCATATGGCCCGCTCCTTTTTCGATTATAGTCACTGATAAAGTCCCTGCTTTTCCCTCTCCAACCGTATATCCCGCAGTTTCTTGCCCTGGTAGGTCCAGAATACCGGGCCCTGGAGAGGGTACGGGGTCTGCAAGATCTCCTGTGCCAGGGCTGAGAGGGAGTAGGTCTTGCCGTTATACTCGATCTGCCGCTCGTCTTTCACGGTTGCGACCACGTCCGGCTTCGCCTCAAGCACTATTTCAGCGCCGATGGGAATACCGCATTTGAAAAAAGAGAAGGGCGACTTGCGCTCCTTTGCCTCCTCCTGTACAGATGCCGCCACCTGTTCGTCCAGTATCTCATGTCCTTCCGGCGTCAAGCGTTTGAGCTTGTCCTCCGTTCCACTGAGCCTCGCGATGCTCTCCAAGAGCGCGTAAGCGTCCTCCGGCGTCATGGCGTAAAATTCCTTTGTCCTCGTCTTGCCGTCAAAGGTGTCAATGGCTCGAAGCTCCGGGTTCAGCCTGTCGATGAGGCTGTGGAGCTCCTTGTCCTGGAGCGGCTTTGAGACCTCATAGGTGGCATAGACACGAAAAGCAAAGGGCATACACTCACTCCTGTTGAGCTGGGCAAGCCTTTTTTCAATATTCGTCGCGTAACCGATCTTCACATAGTCCGGGAAGGACGGATTTGTGAGTATGTAGATAACGCCGGACCTTTTCTCTGTACTCATTTGAACCTCCTTATTCTTCACTCATCCCACTACCAGCTTATTTGTCTTCTTCAAGAATTTCGCCGGGATGGGGGTGTCTAATTTCCAGGTGATGTTCATGGGGCGGGAGCCGTCGTGTTTGACGTAGCGGGCGGGACCTAAGTAGGTATAGGCCTCGGCGCCGGAGGTGATGCGGTCGGATTTGAATTCACGGACGAAGAGAAGTACATGGCTCCCCTGCTCCTGATGGTGAATGTAGCGCTGGCCAGTGGGGGAATTTTCCGCCGTGGTGCTCTGACTTTGCCAATGGAAGAGCTGGCTGTTTATGGAGTAATCCTTATACATGGTGGTGGGCGAATAATCCTTGTCGGACTTATTCAGCGTCACGAAAAAGAGGTCCAGCTTCTTCTCCGGCAGCCATTTGACACCCTCGCGGACGGTGGCGGGCTTCAAAAAGTCCATAGCCACCAGGATTTGGTCCCTGGTGTAGGTGCAATGCAAATCCAGAGGGCAGTCAAAGCCCACGTCCACCGGCTCATCAATAAAGTCGATGCGCTGAAATTGGTATTCCAGGAGCTCCAGGAGCTCTGATAACATCACGGGGCTGTCCGATAGGGCGTACAAATTGTCCAGGACCTCATCGCTGTTCCAATCCTCCGTCGCCTTGCCCCAGACAGTCACGTAGAACATCTGGAGCATACGTTTTTCCATGGGTGACAAGCGCGAAAAATCCGTATTGTCCAGCTTTGGCAGCAGGTCAAGGAGAAAGCAAATCCACCGCCGGGAGTCGATGACCGCAAGACGCGCAAACGCCTTCGTCATAGTCTCCTCCAGCGGTTCTGTGAAGTTGTCCCTCACATCTGCCCGGACGCAAAGCCGCGAGAAGGACGCAAATTTGTACAGGCTCCTGGGGTCAAGGCGGTAATGGTCAAGAAAATTGGCAAGCGTCAATTCCTTTCCTGTGTCCTCCCGGAAGGTGGCGATCCGGGCTATCAGTCCAGCGCTGTTGCCGTAGGAGGCGCGGATATTGTCCAGGATATACTTTGCCGCCTTGCGCTCCAGCTGTATGTAGCACCCTTTGGGCAGGGAGATGAAACCGTCCCTGATCTCCCTGGTGACGCCGCGGGTGGTGTTGGTGAGGAGCGCGGAAAATTTGTCCTCGAAGTTATATTTTTTATTGGCCTGACCGATGAAATCCAGCACCGTCAGGCACTCCTTGCCCTCGGAAAGCCGCAGGCCGCGGCCCAGCTGCTGCAAAAACACCGTCAAAGACTCGGTGGGGCGCAAAAAGAGGACCGTGTTGACCTCCGGGATGTCCACGCCCTCGTTGTAGATGTCCACCACAAAGATAAAACGGACCTGACCGGAGACCAGCTTATTCTTGGCGCTCCACCTCTCCTCGTCCGGGGAATCACCGGTGAGGAACATGGAGGGGATGCCCCGCTCATTGAAAATATGGGCCATGAATTTGGCGTGCTCCACGGAGACGCAAAAACCCAGTCCCTTCACCTCGTCGATGTCGGTGACGTACTTAAACAGGGATTCGATCACCAGATCCGCCCGGCGCTTTGCAACTAGCCCGCTGATGGTGTAGATATTAGAAAGCTCCGTTTTGTCGTAGCCTCCAGCCGTCCACCGAAGGGAATCAAGGTCCACCACATCCGTGACGCCAAAGTACTGGAACGGGCACAGGAGCTTGCGGTCAATGGCCTCCGGGAGCCTTATTTCCGCCGCGATGCGGTTGGAGAAGCAGGGCAAAATATCCTTTCCGTCCATGCGCTCCGGCGTTGCCGTCAGGCCCAGCAAAATTTTCGGTTGATAATACGTCAACAGCTTTTGATATGTGGGCGCGGCGGCGTGGTGAAACTCGTCCACAACAATGTAATCGTAAAAATCCGCTGTTGTCTTCTCTGTGAAATCCCGGGAATTGAAGGTTTGAATTGAAATAAACAGGTTATCCAGGCCCTCGGGCCTTGTGTTCCCAACGAACATCTCCCCAAAATTGGCGTCCTTCAGCACCGCCCGGAAGGTGTAGAGGCTCTGCCGCAATATCTCCTCCCGATGGGCCACAAAAAGAAGGCGGCAGGGCACACCGGGGTTCTGCCGGCGAAAGCGCCGGTAATCCAGCGCAGAGACCACGGTTTTTCCCGTGCCCGTGGCGGCCACCACTAAATTCCGGGTATAGCCCCGCACGGCGCGTTCGGCCTCCAATTTATCCAAAATCTCCTGCTGGTAGGAATAAGGTTGGACATCTACCGTATAGGTCTCGGCGTTATTGCTGTCAAAGTATTTCTCGGCCTTCAGCGCCCGTGACAGCCGCTCCTGCTGGCCCTCATCGTAATACTCAAATTCGCCGGAGTTCCAATAGCTCTCAAATGTGGCCTCGATCTTGTCGATGGTCTCCGGCAGGTCCTTTTTCGTGACCTTGACGTTCCACTCAAGGCCGCTGGAGATGGCGGCGTTGGAGAGATTGGAGGATCCCACGTAGGCCGTGGTGAAGCCGGTGTCCCGGTAAAAGACATAGGTCTTGGCGTGGAGCCTTGTCCGCTTGGTGTCATAGCTCACCTTGATCTGGGTGTTGGGGAGCTTCCGGAGCTCCTCGATGGCCTTGATGTCCGTGGCGCCCATGTAGGAGGTGGTGATGACACGCAGCTTGCCGCCCCGCCGGGTGTAATCTCCCAGCTCCTCCATCAAAAGCCGGAGCCCGCTCCACTTGATGAAGGACACAAGCATGTCAATGCGGTCACAAGAGACGATCTCCTTTTTGAGCTCCGTGTACATCTGGGGCTCGTGGAGGGAACCGGTGAAAAGGGAGCTGCGGGCAATGGAGGTCTCGGGTCTTACGATCCCCGCCCTGTCATCCACGGCGAGGACAGTGTTTTTCCGCTCCAGAAGCGCCAAAAGCTGCTCCGCGCGCTCTGCCACGGAGAAATTGTCATACGCGTTCTCGCTCGTGCCGGTAGCAATGTCCCGGACGAGCCTGTTCACAAGCTCAATTTGAGCCTCCAGGTCTCCCCCGTTGTCCTTGACGTTCTCAAGTCCCCGCTCCACGACCTCCGCCACGTACTTGGCCAGCACCTTCGCCGCCTCCGCCCCATCAATAGCGGCAGTCTCCACCACCTTGTCCGTCCCGGCAAGCTCAGCGTCAAGAGATTTATTGATGACTTGTTCGTAAAGGCCGTTGGGAAGCATATGGGCACCTCGATTCCTGATATCAAAAATGGTTATTATTTCCAGAAACGATTATTTGGTGTTCTTCTCAAAAACCTCTCTGAGGAACAGCTTCTTCTCAAATCCGCCCCGCTTGGCGGCCTTTTCCGCGCGCACCCGCTCCAGCTCCTCAACCGTGTACCCGCGGGCAACAGCGGCGGCGCGGATGACCTCCATGAGGTCGGCCAGCTCCTCGATGTTCTGCTCCTCATGATACTCCGCCAGCTCCTCGTCCAGCTTTACGTCAATTGCCCGGAGGTAGTCATCGTCACTCAGCGTCTCCACTACGCAGCTTTTCCCAGAGGCTTCAATGATCTCCGGAATACGGTCCCGGATGAGTTTGTTGTATGTAATTTTGGGCATAGAGCCGCCTCTTTTCCTGTGCTTTTCCAATATTATACCCCATGTTTCTGCCGATTTCAACAAACAATGTCCGTCACGACGCGGTATATTGAAAACAAGCGCAGCTTGGAGTAAAATGGATTTACTAAATTGGCTTGGGTGATGACAATGCTTTCTGCGAACTCAATAGATAGTGCGATCTCCGCCCTTTTCGGTCCCTCAGTCAAAGTCGTTGACCGGCAGAGGGTGTCGGGTGGGGATATTAACCGCGCGTACAGGCTGGAGCTATCCAACGGCGCGCGCGTCTTTCTCAAATGCAACCGGGTCGGGCTTCTTGGCATGTTCACTGCCGAGGCTCGCGGTTTGGAGGCGTTGAGGGCAACCGGGACCATTGGCGTGCCGGAGCCTTTGGCAGTCGGAGCGGACGGGAATGATGCGTTTTTGATCATGGAATATCTCTCCCCCGCCTCACGTCGTGCCGACTACTGGGAGACTTTCGGGCACGAGCTGGCGGCGCTCCACCGGGCGGAGTGCGGGTCGAACTTCGGCTTTCCAACCGACAACTATATCGGCTCCACGCCCCAGCAAAACGCGCCAATGGAAAGTTGGGTGGCGTTCTTCCGTGAGCGACGCCTCATCCCTCAGATGAAGCTCGCCTGGGGGCTTCTGGACGAGCGCACACGGCACGACCTCGCCCGCGTTACCGAGCGCCTTGACGCTCTTCTCCCAGAGCCAGCCTTTCCCTCTCTCATCCACGGCGATCTTTGGTCCGGCAACGCCGTCTGCGGCCCCGACGGCAAGGCGTGGATCATAGACCCGGCGGCCTATGTGGGGCACTTTGAGGCGGAGCTGGCCATGACAGAGCTCTTCGGCGGCTTCCCGGAGCGCTTCTACCGAGCATACAACGAAGTCAACCCCATTGACCCGTCCTACTCAACCCGCCGCGACCTCTACAACCTCTACCACCTCCTCAACCACCTCAACCTTTTCGGTCTCCCTTACCTTGCCGAAGTCAAGGCGATTGCAGAGCATTACGCCTAATTTGCCTATTTTGCTTATACCGTCACAAATTTTGACGCATTCTCGCCATGTTCAGCATTGCCAAATTGCATTACACCATCAATTAAAACCCGCATTCCGCCCTTTACATTCGGGGTCGATGCGGGTATAATTTATACTGTTCAGCAAAGCATTTGAAAGGAACCGTATGAAAAAACTCACGATTTTACTGTTTCTCCCCTTCTTGCTTCTCTCTATCGCATCATGCTCCGGTGGGGAGGCACAAGAGGAGACATCCACAACAGACGAGGAGGAAATACAAGTGGACGGGACATTGAAAATGAGGATCAACGACACGGACGTTTCGGTGGAATGGGAGGAAAACGAGTCCGTTGAGACGCTGCGGGAGCTCGCCAAAGATGGGCCGGTCACGGTGCGGATGTCCATGTACGGCGGGTTCGAGCAGGTGGGGTACCTCGGCACCGATTTGCCTCGAAACGACACGCAGACCGTGACGCGGAGCGGCGACATCGTGCTCTACTCCGGCGACCAGATCGTGGTGTTCTACGGCTCCAACTCCTGGGCGTACACACGGCTCGGACATATCATGGACAAATCGGATGAGGAGATGGCGCGGCTGCTCTCAAACGGCGACGTAGTCATCACCCTGTCTCTGGAATAACGAGGAGGTTTCACATGGAAAAAATCACTCAAACCGCGGGCAGAGACCAGCTCGGCAATTTCGCGCCGGACTTTGCCCACTTCAACGACGACGTGCTCTTCGGCGAAAACTGGAACAACCAGGACATCGACCTGAAGACCCGCTGTATCATCACCGTTGTGGCGCTGATGAGCTCCGGCATCACCGACTCGTCCCTCATTTACCACCTGGAAAACGCCAAGGGCCACGGCGTGACACGGGAGGAGATCGCCGCCATCGTGACCCATGTGGGCTTCTACGTCGGCTGGCCCAAGGCGTGGGCGGTGTTCCGGCTGGCCAAGGATGTGTGGAAAGAAGACTGATCTTGCCCACCTGACATGGATTTTTCGGAGGTACATATGGAATATCGCACACTGCCCCACGGGGGCGAGAAAATAAGCGTCATCGGCCTTGGTGCCGGGAGTCTTTCGGGCACGAAGGACGAGATGGTCGCCGTGCTGAACGCCGCAATCGGGAACGGAATCAACTACTTTGACCTTGCACCGTCCGTCGAAGCGCCCTGGTATGCCTACGCGGAGGCTTTCTCCGGGAGGCGGGATAAAATCCTCACCCAGATGCACTTCGGCGCGATCTACAAAACCGGCGAGTACGGCTGGACTCGCGACCTTGACGAAATCAAGGAGCAGATCGCTTGGAATTTCCGCACGCTGAAGATGGATTATACGGACTTCGGCTTCATCCACTGCGTGGACGACGTGGAGGACCTTGACGAGGTCCTGAACGGCGGGCTCTGGGACTACATGAAGGGTCTCAAGGCGGACGGCGTCATCCGTCACCTGGGCTTCTCCTCCCACGACCCCACCATCGCGAGGCGGGTTCTGGACACCGGGCTCATCGATTTATTCATGTTCAGCATCAATCCCGCCTACGACTACCAAAAGGGCGAGTACGCCATCGGCGAGGTCGCCCAGCGCGCCGCCCTTTACCGGGATTGCGAGAGGATGGGCGTGGGCATCTCGGTGATGAAGCCCTTCGCCGGAGGCCAGCTCCTTGACGAAAAACGCTCCCTTTTCGGCCACGCCCTCACCCACGTCCAGTGTTTCCAGTACGCTCTGGATCGCCCCGCCGTACTGACCGTGCTTCCCGGCGTCCGGGACATGGCGGACCTCAAAACCGTGCTCCACTACATGGACGCTGCGCCGGAGGAGCTGGACTATTCGGACATCAGCCACTTCACGCCACAGGACGCCGAGGGCGTGTGCGTCTACTGCAACCACTGCCAGCCCTGCCCCGCCGGCCTGAATGTTGGCCTCATCAACAAATATTACGACCTCGCCCGCGTCGGCGACGAGCTGGCGAAGAACCACTACCTCAACCTCCCCCTCCACGCCTCCGACTGCCTCCACTGCGGACATTGCGAGAGTCGCTGTCCGTTCCATGTGAAGCAGGAGGACAGGATGAGGGAGATTGCGGAGTATTTCGCTTCTTACACTCTCTGAAAAGTGCTTTTCCTGATTTCCCTCTTTTTGCTTATACCGTCACAAATTTTGACTGTCGTCCGCAGCGAGTATCTCCATCATCATCCGCGCGCCGAGGCGGAGGCCGGATGTGAAGGCGTCGCGTTCGAGGTCGGCGGTGAGGGTCATGTGGTTGTCCATGAGGGTCTCCAGAAGTTTGCGCTGCTCCTCGTTTAGTGTTTCAGCGAGCTGTTCCTCCGACCTGGACACGCGGTTCATGGACTGGCGGAGCGGCGAGTCTTTGGGCACGTCCCTTTCGCACATTTTTAGGTTCCCGTACCAGAGTTCTTCGATTACCTTCATTTTTCTTCTCTCCTCCTTGCGGGAACAACAAATACCACAAGGTCGGAGGAAAGTCCAGAAGAATTTTTCGATACAAAATAACTTGACATCCCCCGCCCTCCAAGCTACAATACGCACACTCCCTCACCCGGCAAGCCGGGTGAGGGAGTGGGTGGTTTTGACCACATATTTCGCCACAGGCAGGGGCGGAGACATCGTACCGGGGCGGAGGGAAGAGGGGCGGAGAGTATTTGAATTGGAGCAAAAGCCATTAAAAAGCATTAGAAATGGGCGGAAAAAGTTTTGAAAATCGGTTCACACGCAGGAGGTCACTGGTTCGAGTCCAGCAGTCTCCACCATCAAAAATCCCTGATTTCGTGAGAAATCAGGGATTTTTCGTACATATACGGCAAAGAGCCGCTCCTCTTGACACAGGAGCGGCTCTTTTTCCTTATACCTTTATCATTTTTCTATTCTCACTCGTGCATCTCGTAATGGACATCCGCTTTGATCATATCCAGCATGATCTTTGCAAAGGTGGGGTCGAACTGGGTGCCTATGCCCTTTTCGATCTCGCTTCTGACCACATCCTGGGGCAGTACATCGCGGTAGCTGCGCTTGGAGGTCATGGCGTCGTAGGCGTCGGCCACGCCGATGATGCGGGCATAGACGGGGACGTCCTCGCCGCTGATGCCGTCAGGATAACCTCCGCCGCCGTAGCGCTCATGGTGCCAGCGCGCCCCCTGCCCTATTCCGGGCATTTCTGTGATGTCCTTCAGGATCTCAAACCCGGTGACCGGGTGTTTTTTGATCAGGGCAAATTCTTCATCGGTGAGCTTTCCGGGCTTATTGATCACCGTGTCCGGCACGCCGATCTTGCCCACGTCGTGGAGAAGGCCCATGAAAAAGATGTCCTTCTGCTCGATCTCGCTCATTCCGGCGCGGCGGGCGATCTCCCGGGAGTACTTGGCCACGCGCTCCGAGTGGCCGTTGGTGTACTTGTCCTTGGCGTCGATGGTCTTGGACAGGCACAAGACCGCCTCCTCAGAGAGGCGCTCCATCCTCTCGCGGCGTTCCTCAGCCTTTTTTGTCTGCTTGCGGACCTCGGCCTCAAGATTGTGCCTCAGCCGGGAGAGTTCCAACATTCTCTGAACGCGTCTCAACATGATCTCCGCCACAAACGGCTTTTTGATAAAGTCTACCGCGCCCTCCTCGAAGCCCTTTACCTCTGTGTTCTGATCGTCGTCGACGGTCAGGAAGATGACGGGAATATCGCCGAGGCCCAGGTCCTGACGGATCTGTTTCAGGACGTCAAAGCCGTCCATACCGGGCATATGGAGATCCAGCAGGATCATATCCGGGTGTTTTGACCGGAGGAAAGCAAGCGCTTCCTCCCCGGAGGGCACACAGCTCACATCATAGGAGCTTTTCAGGAGCCTCTCCGCAATTTTCAAATTCATCCTGTCGTCGTCAACCACGAGGATGTGTTCTCTGACGGCGGGTTCCTCAGCCGCGGCCTCCGCCGGGACGGCCTTTCCGTGCAGGCCGGCGTCGATACCGGCGAGCAGCGCCCTATAATCCGCCATACAGCCCGCGTGATTCGCCTCAATGTACCGGACATCGCCATCCCTCGCCGCCATCTCCAGCGCCTTGGCCTTTTCCGAGAGGGACACCGCGCCAATAGACAGGGGCGTGGACTTCAACGCGTGGACAAGGATCCTGTAATTCGCCCAGTCATTTTTCACATGCAGTAGGTCGCGGGCTTAACTCAGTTGTCTCCACCCAAAAAATTTCCCGATTTCGTGTGAAATCAGGGAGTTTTCGTTTTTTATAAGCAAAAAGTTATATTATTACTCTTGATCTTGTTATTGACCGCAGAGTTCACTCGATATATTCTCAAAAAAGTTGCTTTTGGAAATATGCTCTTCGCTTTAAAGTCACTTGAAAAAGTTTATAGATTGAGGTAAGATTAATTTAGAATTAAAGCAGATCGCAGCTTTTTGCTCAGTGAGACATGATAAGGAGACCGTTATGACGAGTGTATGCAAAGACATATTTCGGGCCATACACGAGGGCAAATGGCTCAGTATTGAATACAGGAACAAGGACGGCAAGCTCACTAAATATTGGATCGGCATCCAAGATATTGATCTTAAGCACAAAATGCTGCGAGTTGATGGACTCCACCTGGGGGAAATGGCCACGGCGGAGCTGGTGATCTACATCGATTCTATTCTCAGCTCCGCCGTTCTGGAGGGGACGTACTGCGCCATAAATCAGCGACTTGTGGGGGATATTGCCCTTCATCCGGAGAAATATACCGGACTTTTTGACAATATTCCCAATCTTAAGATATTGAATTATCTCTCCGATTGCAACCGTCTGGACGCCACGCCGTATAGCTGCGAGTACGCTCTGATCCACCATTTTGACGGGGAAGGATTCACCGGCGGCTCCTACGCCCTCAGTGAAAAACAGTTTCAAGAAATCGTGCGGTATTTTCAATACAAGGCCGCCCAGGAGGAAGACAACAAGCTGAAAATCAAGCAGCTGGGCTTGAATGTGATGAGCATCCACACAAAGCAGGGCCTCTATGTACTGGCGTATCGAAAGATGTTCCTTGACATCGAAGCCCGCTCTCTGCGCCCGGACGACAGAATCACGCTTTGCCGGGAATTCTCCATCTCCGGTGAAAGGGTGAGCATCCACCGGTTCCTGGACGCCGACGACATGGACCTGCTGGACGATTTTGAGGAGAACCTGGAGACGATCAAAGATGTCATCACCGTGACCAACGCAAAAATAAGCGGTGTGGATGACATGCCCTATCTCATTGCCATCGCAGCGGATATTCCTCTTGATTTGGAACACGAGTACGCGGCCATTACCACGATGTACAACGAGGACAGGGTCACGGCGCCCATCCAGGCTTTTTTCGGGGATCTTCTCAAACGGCCGGTCCGACGAAAAAGTTACCCGATTGCCCTCCTTGACCGCCGGGTCAACTTGGATCAGCTTCTGGCCATCAACAACGCCATGCGTTTCCCCTTGGCTTATATTCAGGGGCCGCCGGGAACCGGGAAGACGAACACGATTCTCAACACCATCATGACCGCCTTTTTCAACGGCCGGACGGTTCTATTTGCCTCATACAATAACCACCCCATAGACAGCGTATTCAAAAAGCTGAGAGGGCTCACCTACCGTGGGCAGAGCATCCCGTTCCCCATGATACGGCTTGGAAACAATGACAAGGTTGCCCATGCTCTTGACGACATCCGCGATCTCTATGAGCGAACACGGAATGTAAAGATTTTTGATTCCACCCTTGACAAGGACCGGAAGAGCAAGATTCAGAGGGCTAAGCAGCTCACAGAGCTTCTCTCAAATTATGAGGAGGTTCTTGACCTCCGTGAACGGCGGGAAACAGTGGAGCATCTTCTTTCTGAGAATCACCAGCTGAGCTTCCAGGCCGAGCTTCAAGGCCGCCAGCTCACGGAGATCGACGCCCGTTTATCTGAAATTGGCGACATCAAAAACTCCGACGCACTGGCGCTTATCGACGACGACGGGGAGGAATTTAGGAAATATCTTTATTACACCTCCGCTAAGATTATCAAGCGCCTCAGCGAACCCAAAAATAGGGAACTTTTAGATATTATCCTCATGGACAGCGAGAATCCAGACCGGGTCTCAAGCTTCAACAAATACCTCAACAAGGACGAGAATGTAGAGGCTTTTCTGCGTATCTTTCCTATTGTCTCCACTACCTGCATTTCCGCACATAAGATTGGAGAACCAAGGCAGTATTTTGATATGGTCATCATGGACGAGGCGAGCCAGTGCAATATCGCCGTGTCCCTGGTGCCCATTCTCCGCGGCTACAGCCTGATGCTGGTGGGCGACCCTCAGCAGTTGGATCCGGTGATACTCCTGGACCCGGCGGACAACCAAGTGCTTAGGAAAAAGTACGGCGTTCCGGAGGAGTACGACTATATTCAAAACTCCGTATACAAGACGTACCTCGCCTGCGATTCTGTCAGCGATGAGGTTCTGCTTCGGTATCACTACCGCTGTCATAAAAAGATCATCGATTTCAACAACCGAAAGTATTATAACGGGAAGCTGACCATCCTGAGCAACAGCAGGAGTGACCGGCCGCTCCTGTTTGTGGATGTTTCCGACAGTGACTCCGCCATAAAAAACACCGCCCCCGGTGAGGCGGAACAAATCGTAGAGTATGTTCAAAAACATCCCGGTGAAAATCTCGGCATCATCACGCCGTTTGCCAACCAGCGCGCCCTTATCGATGAACGTCTGCGGGACGCCGGGATATTCAATGTCACCTGCGGCACCGTTCACGCCTTTCAGGGCGATGAAAAGGATGTCATTCTCTTCTCCCTGGGACTGTCAGATGAGACGCGGCAAAAGACATATAACTGGCTCAAGAACAATCGAGAACTGATCAACGTAGCCACTTCGCGGGCAAAGAATCAGCTCATCGTCCTGGGCAGCGATAAAAATCTGAGACGGCTCCACAACGCAGACGAGCAGGACGACCTCTTTGAGCTGGTAGAGTACATAAAGTCCAACGGCGCATCGACAGTCACTCAGCGCACCGCCATTTCCAGGGCTTTAGGCATCAAGCCCTACAGCTCCGAGACCGAAGCGGCTTTTATGGAGAATCTGAACCACGCTATTGACAATATCCTCCCCTTCGGAAACAAATACTCCATACGGAAGGAAGTCCCTGTTTCTCAGGTGTTCCGCAACAATACGTCCTATTCCAGCCTCTTTTACACCGGCCGCTTTGACTTTGTGGTCTATGAGCGCACCGTCGGAAAAAACGAGCTGCCCGTTCTGGCTATCGAGTTGGACGGAAGAGAACATTTTGAGGATTTGGTAGTCCGGGAGCGCGACAGACGCAAAAACGATATCTGCCGCGACCACGGCTTTGAGCTTATCCGCGTGGAAAACACCTATGCCCGACGTTACCACTACATCAAGGACATCCTGATCCGATATTTCACCGCCGGGAGGATGAAATAGATGTTTTGAATTTGTCCGGCCTTACAACTCTCTTTTTCGCTTGACCCGTTTCACCTTTTTCCCGAAGTTGGGCTCGGCGGCGCTGGGCGCCGGGAAGCTGGTCACCTCCGTCACCATGACCGTTTTCTATGTCCTCATGTACTATATCTGGCTCGGGACGTATGAGGAGGCGGAAAATAAGCCCCTCACTGCCGCCGTCTGGGCCCTGGCGGCTGTCCGCATCGCCCTCTGCCTTTTCCCGCAGAACAGGTGGCTGGAGAATGACAGCGGCGTACTCTGGGGGGTGATCCGCAACGTGCCCTTTGTGGTTCTGGGGACGATCATCGTGGCGCTCTACTTCAAGACCCGGGGCAAGAACCGGCGCTTCCGCTTCATCTGGCTCCTCATCACCCTCTCCTTTCTTTTCTACATCCCCGTGGCTGTGGCGGCGGGTATCGTCCCCATCCTCGGTATGCTGATGCTGCCCAAAACCGTCTGCTACATCCTCATTCTCGCCGCGTTCTACGGTGAGGCAGTCAGAGGGAAAGAAACCTGAAAAAACCGGCCGGCACGCCCATCGACGTGCCGGCCGGTTTTCTATATCACTATTGCCGCGACAGTTTTTTCTCATACTCCTCATACGCCCCCCTTGTGCGGTCATCGAAGCAGCAGAAGGTCACGTCCATCAGGTAATCCCGGTTGTCCTCCAGCCACTTCCTCACGGTATCTACCGCGACTTTCGTGGCCTCCCTCAGCGGGTAGCCGTACACGCCCGTTGAGATGGCCGGGAAGGCTATGGTGTGGACGCCGTTCTCCCGCGCCAGGTTCAGGGAATTCCGGTAGCAGTCCGCCAGCAGGGGCGCGTCGTCCGGCGCCCCGCTGTAAACCGGCCCCACGGTGTGGATGACGAATTTTGCCGGGAGCCGATACCCCTTTGTGATTTTCGCTTCCCCAGTCCGGCACCCGCCAAGCGTCCGGCACTCACGCAGCAGCTCCGGCCCCGCCGCCCTGTGGATCGCCCCGTCCACTCCCCCGCCGCCCAGTAAGCTCTGATTTGCGGCGTTGACGATGGCGTCACAGGAGAGGGCGGTGATGTCAGCGCGAAGAATTTGGATATGATTCATGGCTTTCCCTTCCTCCTGTCAAAAGACGTTCCGGTTGTCTATTTTTCCAAGTCTCATCAACCGGGACACGATGGCGCCGTTTGTCCTGCCAAAGCAGCTCATCATTTCCTTTTTTGTGCATCCCTCGTCATACATCTTGACCAGCTTCATGTCGTCCTCCTCCGTCCACGGTTTTCCCGCGTTATCGGGTAAATTCCTGGCGGGGGTTTTCTTTTTCCCCTCAAGCTCATTCAGGATACAGTAGAAGGCCCTGACGACCTCTGCCCTGTTGCAGACATTGTCGTCGGAGAGGATCTCCCCTGTGAGGGGGTCTGTACCCTCCGCCAGGGTCCTCAGAATCTCAGTTGCGCGGTCGATGGTCATGCGATAGACTCCTTTCTTTTAAACCCGCCGAAGAATTCCCTGCCGGCCCCGGTCAGGGTCTCCCGGGGCGCGCCGGGAAGCGGTGCTACTTCTCAAAAACCTCCCGCAAATATAGCTTCCTCTCAAACCCACCGCGCCTGGCGGCTTTTTCCGTCCGAACCCGCTCCAGCTCCTCCACCGCGTACCCGCGGGCGGCAGCGGCGGCGCGGATGACCTCCAGAAGGTCGGCAAGCTCCTCCAGGTTATGCCTGAAAGGCCCGCGGCCCTTCCCGACAGCCTGATTATACCCCATATTTCCCGCGATTTCAATAAACATCTCCGTTCCGATCCCTTTTCGGTTGATATTTGATCAAATTTACGGTACAATAGCAATAGTTTATTTTTTCTCTGGATGTGGCGCACATGGGCAGAATGACACCCGATGAATTCCGGGAACAATTTCTCAAAAATTTAACGCCCTCGCAGCTCGAGGCGGTGAGGGCGGTGGAGGGGCCGGTGCTGCTTCTGGCAGTCCCGGGAAGCGGCAAGACCACGGTGCTTGTGGCACGGCTGGGGTACATGACCTGCTGTCTGGGCATCGAGCCCGAGTGCATCCTGACCATGACCTACACGGTGGCCGCCACTCAGGAGATGAAGCAGCGCTTTGCCGCGCTCTTCGGCCAGGAGCTTGCCGACAGGATGGAATTTCGCACCATAAACGGCCTCTCGGCAAAGATCATCCAGTACTATGAGAGAAATCACGGCAAGGAACGTGCGTTTCGCCTTTTAGACAGCGAGGGCGAGCTTAACAAAATCGCGGCGGCCGTCTACTGCGAGGTGGCGGGGGAAACATACGCCCCGCCCAGTACCGTCAAGGACATCCGAACCGCCATTACATACGTCAAGAACATGATGATCACAGGCGACGACATCGGCCATGTGGACGCCGGCGTGGAGCATTTTCCGGAAATCTACGCCCGTTACTGCGCCGTATTGAAAAGCCGGCGGCTCATGGACTATGACGACCAGATGACCTACGCCCTGCTCTTCCTACAGAGGGTGCCGTCCCTGCTGGAGCATTTTCAAAGCGCCTTTCCCTATATCTGCGTGGATGAGGCGCAGGACACCTCCAAAATCCAGCACCAGATCATCAAGCTCCTGGCGTCGAAAAGCGGAAATCTGTTTATGGTGGGCGACGAGGATCAGTCCATCTACGGCTTCCGGGCGGCCTACCCGGACGCGCTGATGCACTTTGAGGAGGATCACCCGGGGGCAAAGGTTCTGCTGATCGAGGACAACTTTCGCTCCACGCCGGAGATCGTCTCCCTGGCCAACGCCTTTGTCGCCGGGAACAAATTTCGCCGGGACAAGACGATTCGCTCCACCAAGGAAAGCGGGGACGCCGTCAGGAAAATCTACTCCCTCACCCGGGAGGCGCAGTTTGACTACCTCTTCCACGAATCCCGGGAGGTGCGGATCGAGACGGCGATCCTCTACCGCAACAACGAAAGCGCCCTGCCGCTGATCGACCTCTTTGAGCGAAACGGCATCCCCTACAACTGCCGGAATTTTGACGCGTCCTTCTTCAGTCACCGCATCTTAAATGACATCCGCGCCATCGTCCGTTTCGCGGAGGATCCGACGGATGCGGAGGCCTTCATGCAGATCTATTATAAATTCGGTTTTCCCCTGTCCAAGGCCGCGGCGCAGTTTGCCTGTAACGGGTCGCGCCGAACCGGGAGGGACATTTTAGAGTCGTTTTCCGGCTTTCACGACATGTCCGTCTCCGCCCGGGAGGGGATTCTGAAGCTCCGCTCCCTCCTCCCCAAGCTCCCGGCGCTCAGCGCAGGCCGCGCATTGGATGCCATCCGAAACGAGCTGCAATACAGCGTGTATATGGAGCAAAACGGCCTCGACAGCGGCAAATTCTTTATACTTCAGATGCTGGCGCGGGAGGAGGAGACCGTGGGCGGCCTGCTGCGCCGCCTGGACGAGCTTCAGGCGCTGCTCACCCGCCATAAGAACACGCCGGAGACGCTCCTGACCCTATCCACGATCCATTCGGCCAAGGGGCTGGAGTTTGAGCGGGTGTTTCTTCTGGATGTCCTTGACGGCGTCCTCCCCCTAAAGCCGGCCCACGCGTGCAAGACGGAGGAGGAAACGCGCTCCTATCAGGAGGAGCGGCGGCTGTTCTATGTGGCGATGACCCGGGCAAAGTCGTGGCTGTACCTCTTTTCCTGCGCCGATTCCCCCTCCTGCTTCACAAGGGAGGCCCTGGCGTCCCTGCCAAGGGAGGTGGTTTCCTCGGGCGACGTTTTCTCCTTCCTCTACGAAAATCTGCTGGGGAAGACGTATTCCGGCAAGGAAAACGGGCAGGGGGAGATCCTTGCCCAGTGCGGCGATAACTTCCTGATCAAATATTCCGGCGGAGGGACGGAGCTTCTGCCCCTCTGGCAAATGGCCCAACGCCGCGATCCGGCTGTGAGGTACGCCCCTCCAAGGCCTTTGAGCGTCAAGACGCCGCCTGACGCGGCGGGCAGATCCGCGCCGGTTCAGAGCTTCAAAACCGGCACACACGTCACGCACACCCTCTTCGGCACGGGGCGGATCACCGAGCTTGCCACCTACGGCAAGAGCATCGTGGCGAGCATCGTCTTTGACGCGGTCCCCGGGGTGAAGCGTTTCGAGCTTCAGGGGGCCGTCAAAAAGGGGCTTCTGAGGCTTGCGGATTAAGTTGACATAACGCAAAAAGGGGGGATGAACGTGCTGTCCGCAAATTCGGTAGATGGGGCGATCCTCGCCCTTTTCGGCCCGGCGGCCAGGGTCGTTGACCGGCGGCGGGTGTCCGGCGGGGACATCAACCGGACGTACCGGCTGGAGCTTTCTAACGGGGAGGCCGTGTTCCTCAAGTGCAACCGGCCGGGGCTTCGGAACATGTTCACCGCCGAGGCGCGGGGGCTGGAGGCGCTGAGGGAGCCTGGCGTCATCGGCGTGCCGGAGCCGCTGGCAGTCGGAGCAGATAAAACAGAGTCGTTTTTGATCATGGAATACCTCTCCCCCGCCCCGCGCCGGCGGGATTACTGGGAAACCTTCGGCCGCGAGCTGGCATCGCTCCATAGGGCCGGGTGCGGGCCGGATTTCGGCTTTCCAACGGATAACTACATCGGCTCCACGCCACAAATCAATACGCCTGATCACTTCGCCCTTTACAACCGGGGGCGGGGCGGGTATAATTTAGGTTGCTCAATAAACCTTCTGGAAGGCATGATATGAAAAAGATCACCATTTTTCTGCTGGTCTCCGCCTTGATTTTTGCCCTCGCGGCGTGCGGGCGCGGGGACACGGCGGGAGGCAAGGATTCAACGAAACCGGAGGATACTCAAATGGACGATACATTAAAAATGCGGATCGGCAATATGGACGTTTCGGTTAGCTGGGAGGACAACGAATCCGTCGCGACCCTCCGAAAGCTCGTTCAGGACGGACCCATCACGGTTCAAATGTCCATGTACGGCGGGTTCGAGCAGGTGGGATATCTGGGGTCAGCTCTCCCGCGAAACGATGTGCAGACCGTGACGCAGTCCGGCGACATCGTGCTGTACTCCGGCGACCAGATCGTGATATTCTACGGCTCCAACTCCTGGGCGTACACGCGGCTCGGGCACATCATGGACAAATCGGATGAGGAGATGGCCGGGCTTCTCTCAAACGGCGACGTGACCATCACCCTGTCCCTGGAGTGAGGAGGTACATATGGAATATCGCACACTGCCCCACGGGGGCGAGAAGATAAGCGTCATCGGCCTCGGCGCCGGGAGCCTCTCCGGCACGAAGGACGAGATGGCCGCCGTGCTGAACGCCGCCATTGAGAGCGGAATCAACTATTTTGACCTGGCCCCCTCCGTCCAGGCGCCCTTTTTCGCCTACGCGGAGGCTTTCGCCGGGAGGCGGGATAAGATCCTCACCCAGATGCACTTCGGCGCGATCTACAAAACCGGCGAGTATGGCTGGACCCGCGACCTTGACGAGATCAAGGAGCAGATTGCCTGGAATTTCCGCACCCTCAAGATGGATTATACGGACTTCGGCTTCATCCACTGCGTGGATGATATGGAGGATTTGGACGAGGTGCTGAACGGCGGCCTCTGGGACTACATGAGGGGCCTCAAGGCGGACGGCGTCATCCGGCACCTGGGCTTTTCCTCCCACGACCCCACTATCGCCAGGCGAGTCCTGGACACCGGCCTCATCGACCTATTCATGTTCAGCATCAACCCGGCCTACGACTATCAAAAGGGCGAATACGCCATCGGCGAGGTCGCCCAGCGCGCCGCCCTTTACCGGGACTGCGAGAGGATGGGCGTGGGCATCTCCGTGATGAAGCCCTTCGCCGGAGGCCAGCTCCTGGATGAAAAACGCTCCCTTTTCGGTCACGCTCTCACCCATGTTCAGTGCTTCCAGTACGCCCTGGACCGCCCCGCCGTGCTGACGGTTCTCCCCGGTGTCCGGGACATGGCTGACCTTGAGACCGTACTCCACTACATAGACGCCGCGCCCGAGGAGCTGGACTATTCGGACATCAGCCGCTTCACACCCCGGGACGCCGAGGGCGTGTGCGTCTACTGCAACCACTGTCAGCCCTGCCCCGCCGGCCTGAACGTGGGCCTCATCAACAAATACTACGACCTGGCCCGCGCCGGCGACGAGCTGGCGAAAGGACATTACCAGAAGCTCCCTGTCCACGCCTCCGACTGCCTCCACTGCGGCCACTGCGAAAGCCGCTGTCCCTTCCATGTGAAGCAGGAGGATCGGATGCGTCAGATCGCGGCGTATTTTGCCCCTTTCAAGGCCTGAGAACAGTTTGCCCCCCTGATTTCGTGAGAAATCAGGGGGGCTTTGCTGCTTGCGGGATCAGTTTTTCTCTGTCCCTCCGCTCATGAGCCGGTGGCAGAGGGCGGACAGCGCCTCGCGCTCCTCCCCGATCGCAAAGAGGACGTATCTGCCCCGGCGCTCCAGGGTGAAGTCCTCAAACCGCGCCGCCTGCTCCGGGAGGTAAAGCTCGAACCCCACCCTCTGGTCCTGGGCGTAGGTTCTCAGCGCCTCCTCCAGGCGCTCCGCCGCCTGAGGATCGGCACCCTCAAGCAGAATAAACTGGTTGGCCGAAACGCCCATCGTCACGCCGTAATATCTGGCGTCTATCAGATCCTCCCTGGACGCCTCGACTCTGTCCTCGTCCAGGAGCAAAAGCTCCGGAACCGATTCGGGGTCAACCATTTCCATCTCCCCGGAAAAATATCCGCTGTCACACAGGGCCTGGGCGATGGCGTCCAGGTCAAGCTCTGTGTCCTTCTCCTGCGGCTTTTCCCCGCAGGCGGCCAGGGAGAGAAGGAGAAGCGCCGTAAGAATAGCCGTTATCATTCGTCTTCTCATGGAGCCCTTTCACCTCGTTTCCTGCTCAAACTGATCGGCCCAGAGATGGAGAAGCTCGTCGGCCAGGCCGGCGTCGGAGGGCCGGTAGGCGGCATGGAGGGTGTACAGGATGCCGTCACAGACGATGTAGCCTTCATAGGCGGCAAAGCCGCTCTCCAGGGCTGTGGAGCGGATCACCCGGCAGGCAAAGCCCCCGGCGGCGGTGAAGCTCTCCTCCGTGTAGTCTAAGTCCTCCGTGGTGCGGACGCCGAAGGTGCTGTCCGAGTCGTCGTTCTCCGTGCGGAGGCTGGCCTGGGCCTGGAGACGCACCTCCCCCCTCCGGCAGTAGGTCATGATACTCACGCCGGCGATCTCCCCCTGCGCTCCGCCGAAGACGGAGAGGGTCGTCCCCGTCTCCTCCACATCCCAGCGGATGGGCCGCAGCTCAGCCAAGCCCACGAACCTTATGGCCTCGGCGGCGGTGTCGAACTCACGGATATAGACGTGGGGATCCTGGTCTGACCAGGGGGCTGTCTCCGCAAGCTGCCGGCGGAGGATGGCCGGAACCTCCCGGATCTCCCCGGTCAGCTCCTCCTCCGGGAACGGCGTCAGCCAGGCGCTGATGTCGTAGCCGGACTCAGTCCCCCGGTCCCCCTTTCGGAATTTCTCCAACAGCACAGTTCCCGCCCCTGTGGCGGCGGCGGTGATCGTCCCCAGAATGAGACACCCGCACACGGCGGCCAGCAGGATACCGGCGGCCCTGCCCCGGTGTCTCTTCGGAAACTCATCGTCCAGCAGATCCTTATCGATAAGGCCCAGGGCGTCGGCGATCCTCGGTATGTTCATAGGGTAATGCCTTCCTTTCTCAGATAGTCTCTCAGACGGTTCCGCCCGCGAAACAGAAGGGATTTCACCTTGTTTTCGCTGAAACCGTACCGTCCGGCGATGTCCCGCACGGAGTCGAAGTACCAGTACCGGCGGATGAAGACGCACCGAGCCTCGGGAGTCTGCTTTTTGAGGAAGCTCCCGATGAGCCGCGCCAGCTCCCCGTCCTCCACATCCGGTCTGAAGCCCTCGTCCGGCAGAACCTCCGCAAGCTCCGACAGGGGCACCAGACACCCGGCGGAGCGCTTCCCGGCGGTGTCGTGGCGGAGCCTTTTCAGAGCCTGGCGGCGTGTGACGCCGGAGGCGAAGGCCTTCAGGCTCCGGGGCCTCGCCGGGGGGATGGCCTCCCAGAGCGCCAGGTACACGTCGTTGAGACACTCCTCCGTGTCCTGGGGCGTCCCCAGAATGTTGCCCGCCACCTGGCGGCAGAGGGGGCCGTACTTGGCCTCCGTCTCCCTGAGCGCCCGCTCGTCCCGGGCAAAATAGAGGTCAATGATCGCCTCGTCCTCCACGCCTTCGCCTCCTCTCCTCGGTATATCAGGATCCTTCACCCCTATAAGTACCGTTTTCCCCCTCTCCGGTTGCGGGAGAGGGGGAAATTTTTTGACAATATAGAAAAAACTTATTCAAACTCGATCCTCGGCAGAAGGTGCGCCTTCTCGGCGGAATCCTTCAGAACGGTCTCATTCAGCCACCGGGGAAAATCGGTGGCGCCGTCGTAGCAAAGGCAGTCAAAGGAGCCGCTCTCGTCATCCACATGCTTCCGGTGCCCGTTATCGCCGTCCCTGCCTCTCAGCCAATCGTAAAAATCCCCGATATACTTGCTCAGATCCTCCGCGATGAACGCCGGGACAGACAAAATGTCGTACCCGTTCTGCCCCTCGTTGATCCATACAAGGCTCATGTGCGCTCCCTCCTCTGTCGCCGCGTCAATCAAAATCCACCCTGGGCAGCACGGCGGCCCTCTCCCCGGAGTCCCTCAGGACGAAGTCGTTGAGCCAGGCCACAAACGCCGCCGCGCCAATCAGTTCCTCATTCCCTCTGCGGTAATAGACCTTCCTCACCCCAAAGATCGGACTTCCACAGTATCCGTGACCGTCGCCGCCGTCGTTGATCCAGGCGAAGAAGTCGCTTTTCACCCTGTCCAGGTCGCGCTCGATGCTGTCCGGAACGTAGACAAGGTAGCACGCCCCCGCCAGAAGCGGATGCGTATTTGTCAAAATCAAGCCCACAACACTGCCTCCTTTTCCCGCGCTTTTACTCCTCGGATTCGTATAATTCCACCCTGGGCAGGATGGCCGCCCTCTCGCCGGAGTCCCTCAGGACCACACCGTTGAGCCACGCCACGAAAACCTCCGCGCCGCAAAGATCGTCCCGGCCGTCCATAAAATAAACCTTCCGGGGGCGGCCCTCAATAATCTTCTCCCGGTACCCGTGGCTGTCATCCTCATCGTCGAGCCACGCGTAAAAATCGCGCCTGACCCCATCAAGATCATTCGCCACACACTCCGGGACGGACAGGAGATAATCCCCCGCCCAGCGTGCGTTCGCCAAAATCAGGCTCATCATGCCCCTCCTTACGCTCCATGCGAAAGTCCAAGGGGGAATCGACCCAAGCCCCTCCCCCGCCGTATAGGGTAAGTTTACTCCCCGGCCCGGCGTTTGTCAACAGCTTTTGGAAAAGCGGGAAAGGTGTTGAAATTCCGGCGATCCGGATGTATAATAGGGCGAGAGACAAGGGCGCCTGACGGCGCCCGTTTTTACTTTTTGGAGGTGTCTTTGGATGAAACCGATCATTGGTGTCATGCCCTTGTGGGATGAGGAAAAGGACAGCATTTGGATGCTGCCTGGGTATATGGACGGCCTTATCGAGGCCGGGGCCACGCCGGTCATCTTCCCCTTCACCGAGGACGCCGAAGAGGCGGCGCGGCTTGTGGAGCTTTGCGGCGGCATCCTCTTCACGGGCGGGCACGACGTGTCGCCCCGGCTCTACCGGGAGCAGCCCCTGCCCGGGCTTGTCTCCTGCTGTGAAAAACGGGACGCGCTGGAGGGGATCGTCCTGCAAAGGGCCCTGGAGCTGGACAAGGCCGTTCTGGGCATCTGCCGGGGGATCCAGTTTATCAACGTCTCCCTTGGGGGCAGCCTGTATCAGGATCTGCCAACGCAGCACCCCTCCGGCGTCACGCACCGCCAAAGCGCCCCCTATGACGTCCCCGTCCACGACGTGGAGATCAGAGCGGATTCGCCGCTGTATGACTGCCTGAAGACCCGCCGCCTTGCCGTGAACAGCTGCCACCACCAGGCGGTGAGGGTTTTGGCGCCGGGCCTTGCGTGTATGGCCGCGTCCCCCGACGGCCTTGTGGAGGCGCTGTATATGCCGGGGAGGAGATTTCTCTGGGCCGTCCAGTGGCACCCGGAGTTTTCCTATAAGACCGACCCGGACAGCAGGCGGATCTTCAACGTCTTCGTTGACGCGGCAAAATAGAGTGGGGATAAAGCGAGGGCCAGGTACAGGTGTACCTGGCCCTCGGGGGATTATGAAAGAACCGTCCCGGTGTATCACGGTGTAACCTTTATTCAATAATCCAGAATGTAAAGTTAAATGTTTTGCTGGTGCCATTATCACATTTTACCGAGAGCGAAATAGTTGACGATGATCCAGCTTCCCCTGTCCCGGTAAATGTAAGCCTTGTGGTACTCGCATTCATTTGTACTTTAACCGTTCCGTTGTCGATGTCAAAAGTCTTTCCATTTATGAGGGTACCTTCATATTTGTATGTATTACCGTTGCAGGTAAACTCAGTAATTGGAGAATTGCCAATGCTATCTTTGGGGAACGAAATAGTGGCTGTTCCACCCGATTTAACAGCGATCACATTTGTGCCGGATTCAGTGGTGATAGTTCCGCTATCCCAATTAACAGTAACATTCTTTGCCTCTTGCGTGGGAACATTACTCGATTCACCACCGGTACTTCCGTTGCTGCCATCCTTCCTCGGGTCAAGATCAGAAGGACGGGGCTTGCAGGTGACGGTTCCGTCGGCATTCTTGGCAACTGAAATCTGCGCGTGTTTTCCAGTAATGTTAATTGCCTGTTTAAGAGCGGCTTTTCCCTTTGTGAGCGTGTTGGAAACTGTGCCCAGGTGCGGCTCCATAGCGTTTACAAAGTCGTCAGACGTCATCTCCAATGGCTTGCCCTCCGCGATGACATCCGCGGCCTCCATGATTGCCAGATAGCCCAGTGCGTCAGATTTTAATTGAGCTTCGTCAGCATAGTACGCGGCAATAACATCTTTCCATCCCGAACTCTGCAAAATATCGGTTTTTTCTTTCCCCTTTTCCAACATTTCAGTACCGAAAGAGCCGCTGCTGAGCTTAAATTTGTCAAGCTCTTCTTTCATTTCATCGGTCAAGACAGCGTTTTTCTCCGCGTAAGCAGCGAAGGAATAGTTTCTTGCCATAGAGAGCGCAAGATAAGCCTTTTTTCCCGGGTCTATAGATTCATCAAGAAATGACTTGCCTTCTGTCCATGCCGAAATGATTGCTTCCTGCTTATCGTTGCTCATTTGAACGGCTTTCCCAAAATTGTCCTCATCCCAGAAGGGAGAATCTTTCAACGACGTGAAATGCGCCCAGAGGTCGTCCACATCCGCCGCAAAGGTCGCCGCTTTGCCGTTAGTGTTGACTGCATCCCAATACGCATTTGCCTTTGAATTGGTATCGTCCATAAGACCTTGAAATCCGTTTTTAATGCTTTCGGAAAAGTCCTCCAGCGGCCAGCCTTCATAGGCGAGCTTGACTGTGGATAGGTCGCCCAAGGCACGCGCAAGGGCTGCGTCAACTTCTGCTCTGTCGCTCTTTACGCCGTCCTTGGTTATGTACACGGTGGCTCCAGTTTCAAACAAACTGGGGTCGTCGTAATTGGCCAGCTCTATTGCGTGGATGATCTCCCCCACGGTCTGCTTGTCCAGACCCTTTTTGGTGTACTCAATGTACCCCGTGTAGGCCACCGCGCCCACGGCGGAGAGAATCGCCAGGATCGCGATCACGACGATCAGCTCCACTAACGTGAAGCCACGGTTTTTGCTTTTTTCTGTTGAAGAATTTTGTTTCATGTCTGCCCTCCTGATGTTCTTTCCCGGAGGCTCCTCCTCCGGCCTCGTCTTGGTGCATAAAAAGATGGAAGAATCGCCTTTTGACCTGCCCCTCCCCACGCGAAAAATGGACATTATTGATATAATGTCCATTTTTCTGTCGTTCTCTTGGGTTGTCTTAGGTACTTCTTCCACTCGTACTTTAGCGAGGTGAACACCTGAGGGTACGCTGACGCTCACCCTGGCCCCTTTCCGTTTTCCGGAAAGCTCCAGAGTGCGTCGCGGCGTGGTCTTTTTCATTTTTTTCGGGGAATTTGCCTAACGGCACTTGACATTTTAAGGTTTTCGGCTATAATAAGTACCGAAGAATTTCGTTAGGCTTGCGCTTCCCCATCGCGACCTAATGGACATTATATCAATAATGTCTCTTTTTCTTCTTCCCCCTCCTGGACTTCTTCCGGGAGGGGTTCTTTGTTATTGTTTTTGGCGTCTCCTCCTCCCGGTATAGGAGTCCTAAGCTGTTGATGAGCTTCCGATGCTCATCCCCTGTGGACTTGATATAGATTCTGGTTGTCTCGATGCTGCTGTGGCCTAAAACGTCAGAGAGCTGGGGCATATCCCCGCCGTTCTTGAGGAAGGTTCTTGCGAAGAGTTTGCGGAGGTTGTGGGGATGCACCTTGGAGGCCAAAACCCCGGCCCGCTCGGCCGTCTCCTTCATGATGGCCCAGATGCGCTTGCGGCCTAAGGGCCGCCCCTTTTGGCCCCGGAAGATGACCCCGGAGGTGATGCCCCGCTCCTTTGCGAACTTCTCCAACTTGACGCAAAGCGCCTCCGGCATGATGACGCTTCGATTCTTGCGCTTACAAAGTACGCCCACGTCCCGTCGCTTCACGGCCTCCACGGTGAAGTAGCGCAGCTCGGACACTCGTATCCCGCTGGAGCAGAGGGTTTCCAGGAGCAGCCGATCCCGGGGGTTCTTGGCGGCTTTCAGGAGCTTCCCGTACTCCTTCTCGGTGAGAACCTTTTCCTCCGGGAGGTAAGTGGTTCGTTGAATGATCATCCGCTGGGTGCCGCAGTCAATCCACTTCATGAAACTGAAGAAAGCGAAGAGGGAAGCCAGAATCGTGTTGATGCTGGATGGCTTGTACTCCCGGTCAACTAAGCTCTGTTTGTAGGCGTAGGTGGTTTCCGAAGTCACCTCCTGCCCGCCTAAAAAGGCGGAGTAGCTGATCACGTCGTGGAGATACCGTCCGATGGTGTGAACGCTGCATGAGTTGGCGATGAGCTGCGCCCGGAATCCCGCCACAGCCTCCGGTGTGATGGTGCGAGTTGTCATGGTAAAGTCCTCCTTTGTGTTTTGACACAGATTATTTTCTGATGACCCCACTGTATCATGCAAAGGGGGTTTCAGGCAAGAAAAAAGAGCCGCCGGATGCCGGGCGGCTCTTTTTTCTATTGCGGATCACTCCGGGGTTTTGCCGGTTTTGATGAAGTCCAGGAGGTAATCGTCAACCTCCGCCATCAGGTTTGGCGCGAAGCCGTGGCCGGCCCCGGGGTAAATCTTGAGGGTGCAGTTGGGGTAGATCTCCGCGGCGCGCTTGCTGTAGGAGACGTTGACGATGTTGTCCGACGTGCCGTGGAAGATCAGCACGGGCTTTTCAAACTCCCCCATCCGCTCATAGATGTCCAAGTCTCGGGCGGTGGCGGCAAAGTCCCGGCCCAGGTCCACGCCCCACCAGGGGATCCGCTGGGGGATGTCCTCCGCCGTGGGGAAGGAGCTTTTGGGATACCGGCTGCTCCAGTCGTCGGGGATGGAGAAGGCGGGGAAGATCAGGACAAGACCCGTAAGCTCCTGCGGCCGCTCCTGGGCGGCCATCGCGGAGACCATGCCCCCCTGGCTCCCGCCGAAGAGGTAGAGCTTTCCGTTAAAGCCCTTGATGTCCTTGGCGTAATCCATCAGGGCCTCCAGATCCTCCCGCTCCGTGAACAGCGTCATGTTGGTGGTGCCAAAGCCGCTCTTGTCCCGGGCGCCGCTGCCGCAGAAGGTGAAGGTGATGGAGGCCACGCCCTCATCCATCAGGTAGACGGCGTCGGATTTGAAATCGTCCTTGTAGCCGTTGTAGCCGTGGCTGAAGATCACCAGGGGAAATTCCTCCGCGTCGGGGATGTAGGCGTCCCCGTAGACGGTTCTCTCGTGGTGGGACACCTCAATGGCGCTGACGCCGGCGGGAAGCTCCACCTTCTCCCGCTTCTCCCCCGCACAGGCGGAGAGGCACAGGATGAGCAGCACCGCCAGCGCGGCGCACAGCAGATGGTTTTGTCTCAGCATAGAGATGACCTCCTGTTATGATCCTTTTCTTCCGTTTTTCCGGTGCTTCACGATTATCACCGCCGCGCCGGCCATCAGGGCGGCGAGGGCCGCGGCGACGGATGCAAAAATGGGCCAGCTTGTCCCCGGCGTCCGGTCAGAGGGGGACTCCGGCGGCGTGTCCGGCGACGTGCCGCCGGGTTCCTCCGTCTCCTGGGCGCCGGACTTGTCTATGGGCGCCACGGAGACGGCAATCTCCAGAATGTTGGGCGCCCAGCCGGAGGCGTTGAACAGGGTGATCCGGTTCTCCCCCGCCTCCAGGGTCACGTCCAGATAGATGTAATCCGCGGACTCCGTGGTGTAGCTGCCGGTGTTGGGGCAGGAGACGGTCTGGGGTTCCCCCTGTCCCACCCTGACCTGGAGATTCCGCGTCTCGCCGGTGTAGTAGCAGACGCGCAGCTTGTAGGTGCCGCTCTCCCCCACCGTCACGGGGAAGACGGCGGTGCAGGACGGGCCGTTCCCCAGCCACCCGATCCCGCCGTTTTCCACGCGGGCGCCGCCGGCGAGGGCAGCCTCGTAGGGGTCATAGGCGATGTAGTCATATTGGGGGCCGTCCACGCTCCCCTGGCCGTCGTCGGTGTCGTCCGTGGGCGTGGGGGCCTTGTCCGTGGGATTTCTGGATATGGCGATGCGGTCCACGTCCGGCGCCTTCGCCTGGGGATTGGAGAAGGTTATGGTGTTCTCCCCCGCCCGCAACTCCACATAAAAGCTCCTGGCGGACAGGGCGTTGACGCCGCAGCACAGCTTCCCCGTGCGGATGGGTTCCCCGCCGTTGACGCCGATGCAGATCCTGCGCTCCACGCCGGTGGAGTAATACAGGCGCAGTTCGTAGACGCCGTCCTCCGGGACGGTGACGCCGGTAAAGGTCAGGGTGTTCCCCTCCCCGAGGCCGATGCCGCCCACGCGCTTCATACCGGAGACGAACTGGTTCTTCACCACGGCCGCCCCGCCGGTGAGGAGATTGGCCTCGTCCTCCGCCTCGTAATAGTCCATGCCGTCATAGGGGGTGGTGAGATCCATATCGGATCTGGCGATCCGGACAACCGCCCCGCCGCCGGCCTTCAGCCGGAGGGACAGGGTGTCGCCCCGCCGGGCCGTGGAGGTCTCCACCTCTATGCCGCTCCCATCCTCGTTGTCCCGGAAAATGTGGACGTTGTACTCCCCCTCCCCCAGGAAACCGAGATTTAGCTGCTCCTCCCGGGCCGCCGCCGTCATCGCGGACACATACCAGCTGTCGCCGCACCGCCTGGCCACGGCCAGGTACTCCCCGGGGCAGCCGTCAAGAAGGCGTGTCTCATCCCAGGAGACCGGGACATCGTTGAGCAGGGGCAGGCCGCCGCAGCCCTCCAGCTTGAACACGGAGGAGGCGAAGCTGGGAAGGCCGGACTCGTAGGCCACGGTCTGGGCCAGGCGGAAGCCGGCTGTGGCGCCCGACTGCTCCACCTGCATGGCCGGGGGCGTGTAGTCCATGCCCCCCAGGACGTTCCTGGTGAAGAGATAGGTAAGCTCCGTGGCGGTGGAGGGGCCGACGTTCCACTTGTACGACTCGGCGCCCCTGACCGCCTCATAACCCAGGACGTTGGGGAACGTCCTCTGCTCCCCACGGGGGACGGTGCAGCCGTGGAACAGCACGTTGATTTGGTTTTTGGCCGCGATGGTGGCGCACTCATACATCTGGCGCATGGTGAACTGGTTGTCGTTTTCATAGTAGTCCACCTTCACGGCGCTGACGCCCACCTCCCGGCACCAGGCGAACTGCTCCTCCATCTGCTCCGCTGTTTTCAGAGAGTATTTGGGGTAGGCGGCGTTGCCCTGGGCGTCCCGGAAGGCGCTGTGATTGTCGTTGTTCACGCCGTACCACAGCATGATGCCCACACCCCGGGATCTGGCGTAGTCCGCAAGCTCCTTCACCTTGGTCTGGTAGTCCTCCCACAGGCACCAGCCGAAGTCGATGCACACATATTCCCAGCCGTTCGCCGCCGCGAAGTCGATGTAGTCCTTTTGCTGGTCGTACTCCACCGGGTCGTCCCCGGACTCCGACCACCAGGACCAGGCGGCCTTGCCGGGCCTGAGGTAGGAGGTGTCCGCGTAAAGCTCCGGATCCGGATCGGGGTTGAGGCTGGTGAAGATGGTGGCGTTTACGATGTCGTTCAGGTTATCCGCCACAGCGGCCGCCCGCCAGGGGGTGGAGACTGTCCCGTCCTCCAAAAAGGTCTTCTCCACCGGGCCTGTCTGGCCGTTTCCGAACTGCACCCGGAGGCTCTCGGATCCCCTCTGGGTGGTGAGGAGGGAGGCGCAGTAGGGATCCGGGTCGTTGTAGACCGCGGCCTCGCAGATCAGCACCCAGGTCTGGCCGTCGCAGGCCAGGACTGGCACGGAGATGTTCCCGGACATGTCCCGGATCGCCTCCATTGTGCGCTTTGTAAAGTCAAATTCGTAGTTTACATCCGGGTTCCCCGCCCAGATCACGGCATCATGGGGCAGCAGGTACTCGCTGGCCTCCCCGGTGACGGAGACCTTCTGGCCCGGCTGGCCGAACAGGGTGTATCGGTAGGCCACGCCGCCGTTGAACACCCGCAGGGTGACGCGCAGGCGCCCCCCGCCCCTCTTCAGGTCAAAGGACAGCTCCCGGTAGGGGTCGCTCACGGCTCTGTTGGCGCCGCTTGTCAGGGTGTAGGTCTCCGTGCCGGAGGCGTGCTTTTCGCTGCCCTCCACCACCTTCAGGCCCTGGGTCAGATCCTCCTGGGTCTCCAGGCCCAGCTGTGACGGCCGAAGGGCCGTGCGGCCGTTCTTTGTCACGGTGTAAGCAAAGCGTCCCTGGGCGTCCTCTAAGATCTGTACCGCCAGGGTTCCGTCCGGGGATGTCTCCTCCAGCCCCGTCTGAGTCAATTTTGTGCCGTCTGCCAATTCCCTCGCACCTCCGTACTCCGCCCGCGCCGCCGGGGCCAGGACGCCCAGTCCCAGAAATACCGCCAATACGGCGCAAAGGCAAATTTTCAACGTGTTTTTTCCCATTGGTAAAGCCCCCCAATCTTTCTTCCGGAAACGCGCTGATCTCATTATAGCACGGCGCCGCCCCCGGGCATATGGCATTTTGTCGGATCGTAACGGACAAATGTGGAATGATTTTTCCGGGAATCTTGCATTTTTTCATTTTTATGGTATTCTGGGGAGAGAGCAAAAAAAGGGGGTCTTTCCATGACGGCGGGAGACAGCGGAAAGGAGATCTACATCAGCGCGGCGGGATTTCAGCTGCTGGACAATCTGCAAAACGACACCGTGGATCTCTACCTCAACACCTGCGGCGTGCAAAACTGCGCCCCGGGGCACTGGTTCGGCCCGGGGGTCCGGGACGAGTATCTGATCCACTTCGTCTGTGAGGGAAAGGGGATCTACCGGGTCAACGGGGAGACCTTCACCCTGGGGCGGGGGGACTATTTCGTGATCTTCCCGGACACGGAGGTTTTTTATGAGGCCGACCGGCGGGAGCCGTGGGAGTACATCTGGGTGGGCTTCCGGGGGATCAAGGCCGCCTCGTATCTGGCCTGCGCGGGAATCAGCGAGACGGAGCTGATTGGGCGCTATACCAACTGCTCCTATATCCTCAGCTGCGTACAGCAGATGATGCTGGCCCGCTCCTCCGGCGTCAGCAACGAGCTGAAGCGGACGGCGGCGCTTTTTCAGATCCTGGCGGCGCTGATCGAGGACTACGCCTCCTCCCACCCGGAGGGGCCGGAGGGCGGGCAGAACGGCCGGGACTACTTAGACAGGGCGCTGGCGTACATGGACGAGCATCTGAGCGAGAACATCCGGATCAACGACATCGCCGCCCACATCGGCATCGACCGGAGCTACCTCACCGCCATTTTCCGGAACGCCCTGAGTCTCTCCCCCAAGGAGTACCTTGTCCACTACCGGGTGAACCGGGCCTGTATGCTCCTGCGGGATCCCTCCAGGAAGATCAGCGAGATCGCCCGGGCCGTGGGGTATGAGGACGCCCTGGCCTTCTCCAGGGCCTTTAAGAAGTCCAAGGGCATCAGCCCGTCGGAGTACCGGCTGACTCTGGAGTAGAAGGCCGGTATTCAAAATCAGTATACGGACAGCAAGGCCTCCGGCTTCGCCGGAGGCCTCAAATTTTGTCTAATTATTTAATATTTTTTGCGGGGCTTTACCTTGCAAAAAATCCCTCTTGTCGCCCAAGTGTGTTCCCGCGGGGCATGGGCGCAGGGCGGCAGCAGGCCTCAGGACTTTTCCCCCGGCTGGCCGTCATGGGGCGGCCACAGGCACTCCGTCAGGCACATGTGGGAAAACTCGGCCTCAAAGGAGGAGTCCTCCGGACTGCAGGCGTAGACGCCGAAGCGCACCTCCCCCGCGGCTTTGGCCATGTGGCACACGCGCATTTGGGAGAAGCTCACCCCATCGGCGGAACACTCCACCCGGAAATCGTCCTCCCGGCGGCTCAACCGGTACCACATCGTCCGGACAGAGGCGTCGATCTGGGTGGTGGCCCAGTCGGAGTAGCCGCCGCTCGTCACCACGCTGCCCAGATGGCCGAAGCGGTCGTTTTCGTATTCCACCGAGGCCTTCAGCCAATTTTCACTGTCCAGATACATCACGATCCCGCACTGGTCGAACCGGCGTTTGCTGTGAAACACCGTCTTCACGGTGAAGGAGAAGTATTTCTCCCCCGTCTCCATCTGGAAAACCGGAGCATTGTCGTTGCGGAAGTGATAATATGTTCTCTGCCACAGGTCGGTGTGGGGCTTTGTGACCACAAGGAGGCGATCCTCCCCCAGGGCAAACCTCTCAGGCTCCCTTGTCCATACAAATTTCGCAAGATCCAGCATAAGCGCACCTTCTTTCCATAGTCCGGGCAATCACGGCTCCGGGAGCTTTTCAAAGACGGGGATCCACTCCAGGGGCGCCGGGGCCAGGATAGTGGAGCCTCCGTCATAGACCGTGCCCCGGTGGATACAGCGCCACTTCCCCCGGGGCAGGTAAACCGGCCGCTCCGTCACGCCCTGCCACAGCACCGGGGCCACCAGGAGGCGGCCGCCGAACATGTACTGGTCGTCCACCTCCCAGCACCTGTCGTCCTCCGGGAATTCGTAGAACATGGGTCTCATCACCGGGGAGCCGGTGCGGCTGGCTTCGTCCATCAGGGATTTGATGTACCCCTTCATGGCCAGGCGGAGATCCAGGTACTTCCTGAGGATCCGGTACACGTCCTCCCCGTAGCTCCACAGCTCGTTGGGGCGGCCCGTCTCGGAGAAGCCCCCGCCGTAGTCCAGCTGGGAGAGGCGCGGGATGTCGTGCGGCCCCCGGTCGCCGTGCATCCGCAGTACCGGACAGAAGGTGGAGAACTGGAACCACCGGACAAGCAGCTCGTTAAAGTAGGGATCCCGCACGTCCCCGAAGAAGCCGCCTGTGTCCGACGTCCACCAGGGGATCCCGGCGATGCCCATATTCAGCCCCGCGCTGAGCTGATCCCGCAGGGCGGTGAAGGTGGAGGGGATGTCCCCCGACCACACCAGGGCCGCGTACTTTTGGCTCCCCACCCAGGCGCAGCGCAGGAGGTTGACGATGTCCGTCTGTCCCTGGGCGCGCATCCCCTCATAAAACGCCCTGGCGTGGGCCGCGGGGTAGGCGTTGCCCACCTTCAGCGCGGGGCCGGTGTAGTGGCGGAAATGCTCGTGATCATAGGCGGCGTACTCCGGCTCCGCCTCGTCCAGCCAGAACATGTCTATCCCGGCCTTGTAATAGTTCTCCCTCACCCGGTCCCAGATGTAGGCCCGCGCCTCCGGGTTCAGGGCGTCGTAGATCACCGTGTCCCCCTGAAAGTCGAAGCACTGGATGGAGCCACGCTCCGTGCGAACAAACAGGCCCCGATCCAGCATGGGGCCGAAATTCACGCTCTTTCTGTCCACCGTGGGCCATATGGAGACCATGCACCGGACGCCGAGGCCGCGAAGCTCCTCCACCATGCCCTTGGGATCCGGCCAGTACGCCGGGTCAAAGCTCCAATCCCCCTGGCGGATCCAGTGGAAGAAGTCAATGACGATCACATCCAGGGGGATCCCCCGGCGGTGATACTCCCGCGCCACCTGAAGCACCTCCTCCTGGGTGCGGTAGCGCAGCTTGGACTGCCAAAGCCCCAGGGCGTTCTCCGGAAACTCCGGGGCGCGGCCGGTCACGGCGGTGTAGTTTTCCAGGATGTCCCTTGGCGTGTCGCCGGCGGTGATCCAGTAGTCCAGCTCCGGGGACAGGCGGCTGCGCCACTGGGTGAAGTTGGCCCCGAAGGCGGCCTCCCCGATCCCGGGGGTGTTCCACAAGAAGCCGTAGCCCCTGTTGGACAGGTAAAAGGGGATGCTGATCTGGGAATTGCGCTGGGCAAGCTCCAGAACGCACCCCTTCAGATCCAGATTCGGCTGCTGGTACTGGCCCATGCCGAAGATCCTCTCCCCGGGGGAGGCCTCAAACCGGGCCGTGATGGCGTAATCACTGCCGCTGACGGGCTTGAACTCCCTGCCGGCCAGCTTCATACTGGGGCTGTGGCCGTTGGCGCCGCGAAAGTCCCGGTAATACTCCTTCAGGATAAGGCGGCTCCCGGCGTAAAATTCCATCCAGCCGCTGTGGGAGATGAAGCAGCGGATCTTCCCGTTTTCCACCGTCACGCCCCGGTCGTCCAGGGTGACGCGCACAGGGACGGCGGCCCGCTCCAGGGCCACCGGGTCCCCGGTGAAGTCCGCGTTGCAGGTAGCCCTGACCCTCAGGGCGTCCCGGCCCCAGCCCTCCACCAAAAGCGTCTCGTTCCGTTCCCGGCCGGAGACGCCGTATTCTCTCAGCGTAAACTCCATGTTGACCTCCCCGCCGCTTAAAAGATCACGGTCTTGCCGCCGGGGATCTCCACCTTCTTTCCGTCCACCTCCAGCCAGACCGGCATGGCGCTGGGGTTGCAGGCCCTGTCCCCGGCGGCGGTGAACTGGAGCCTTCCGGCGGCGTCCATATAGTCCACGATCTCAATGTTGGTGGCGTACCAGATGTCCTCGCGGTTGGCCATCATGGCGCAAAATTCCTCCATCATACCCCAGTTGTCATGCAGGGGGAACTCGTAGCTGTGGCCCCACACATACATCATGTACAGGTACTGGGTCTTGTAGAGATCCAGAAAGGCCCGCCCCTTTTCCAAAAGGCCCTGGTTGTGGTGGCAGGTGCCCTTCCACTCCATGTAATTCTCCGGCATCCCGAATTCCCCGGTGGTGGGGACCACCCGGGCATAGCGGATGCCCAGAAGCGGCAGCAGGGCCATGATCTCCCTGGAGGTGGAGCCGTTGGGGTAGGCAAGGCCCCGCACCGGGGCGCCCACGATGTTCTCCAGCTCCACTCTGTCCTGAAGCACCTGGCGGGCCACCTGCTCTATGGGGCTGCGGGCGATGGTGGGGTGGGTGTAGGTGTGGCAGGCGATCTCGTGGCCGGCATAGAGGGTGGTGAACTCGGCGGGCGGGATGCGGTTTGGTTCCCCCAGCCGGCCGGAGTTTAAATTGAACGTGCCCCGGATCCCGTGCCGGTTGAACATATCCACAAGGCGGCGGTCCTCGAGCTTCCCGTCGTCGTAGCTCATGGTGAGTACCTTATGTTTTCCCCCGGGGAAACAGACGTAGATATTGCGGAGAGCTGGATTGAGCATAGAATAACCTCCCTTGCCGTTTCCGGCGGTTTATACAAATCATCTTTAAAATGCGGGTATGAAAAAAGCAACTTCTTGTTGGAAACGAGTCCTATTTCCACGAATTGTCCATGAGGGCGCGGGCCTCCGCCCCGGTGATCTCCAAGATGCCCCCGTGGCGCTTTTTGGCCTGTCCCAGGTCGTACTCCTCCGGTCGGAGGGGGCGCAGCGCCCCGGTGGACAGATCCCCCGTCACCAGGGGGAGATACCCCTCGTCCGCGGCGAAGCGGTCGGCGATGAGACACAGCCTCCCGTCAGGCAGACGGTAGATCTCCGGCCCCTCAAGGCCGAAATAGTCGTCCACCGCCGGGCAGGGGATCCGGACAAAGCCGGTGTACAGGTCGTGGGACATCTCCAGCGTCAGCTTCTTCGTCACCTCGCTCTTTGTCACCCGGAAAAGTCGCTCCCCGTCCCGGAAAAGGGTGGTGTCAATGACGCTCTCCGGCTTCTCCATATACAAAAACGTGGGCGAGAAGGTACAAAAATCCCGGGTGTAGGCGGCGTAGATCCTCTGCCGGCGCTCCGTCTCCCCGGGGGAGCGCACATTGGAGGCAAAATAGACCAGAAATTCCCCGCGATTTTCGTCAAATATGGCCTCTGGAGCCCACACGTTCCCGGCCTCCGGGATCCCCACCGTCACGGGGCGCGGCCCCTCCCACTGGAGGAGGTCGCCGGACTCCCACACGATCATGTCCCGGCTCCCCACGGTCTTGGACTGTGCCCAGGTGACGCCGGCCTCCACCCGGAGATCCGTGGCGATAAGGTAAAACCGCCCCGTCACCGGGTGACGCACCGGAAAGGGGTCCCGCACACCCAGCGTCCCCACGGTATTGCGCAGGACAGGCTCTCCCCTGTTCAGATCCGTCCAATGCAGCCCGTCCCGGCTCACGGAGAAGTACACCTGCTCCCCGTCAGGCTGTTCCCCCGTAAAATGCGTAAAGAGATAAGCCATAGCTGTCCCCCTCTCAAACGTAGCGGAGCATCTCCGAATAGGCCATGATGTACGGCCCCAGGCCCTTGCCCTCGTCCGTCAGGTAATACTCCGGCATCTCGTAGTTGTTGGCCCCGTTGGCGGAGGCCTTCAGGTAGATGTCCCTGAGGCGGCCGTCCGTGAGCTTCCGCTCCGTCAGGGCCAGGAACGACTGGGCGCCGGCCTGGGCGTAGGTTCGATCCAGAAGTCCCAGCCGCGCCCCCTTTAACAGCGTGTAGGCCATCATAGCCGTGCCGCTGGTCTCCTCCCGGTTCGTCTCCGTCACCGGCTGCCGGGTCAGGTTGGCCCAAAGGCCGGAGGGCAGGCGGCAGCGGAGCAGTCCGTCGGCAAAGTCCCTCAGCGCCTCACGGCGGCCCGCCCGGTCCCTCTCCGGCAGGATCTCCGCCACATCCGCCATCGCCATCCCGTACCAGCCCATCGAGCGCGTCCAGTGGTAGGGGCACACCTGGGTTTTGGAGCTGCCCGCGTGGTAATACAGGCCGTTTTCCGCCCGGAGGGTGCGCCACACCCAGTCCAGCCGCTCCCGGACCAGGGCCAGCTGCCGTCCGTCGTCGGCGAGGCGGGCATACCGGGCGATAAAGGGCTGGAGCATATAGATCCCGTCCAGCCAGACCTTGTATTTCGGCGGCCTGTCCTTGGCCCAGGTGTGCCAGTAGTTGTGCCCCAGGGCCTCCTCGCTGTACTCCACGGGCACAATGTGGCCTGTGGAGTTCCTGTAATTCTCATCCGTCAGATCCCGGTACAGGTTCCGGCACACCGGCAGGAAGCCGTCGTCCTCCCTCGCCGCGGCGAGAAGGAGGGCCGCCGTCTTGTAGCAGTCCGCCCCGTGGCAGTCCACATACCCCGCCTTCTCCGGACTCAGCGTCCACTCCCCCGCCGGCGTGGGCGTGAGAAGGCCCTCAAGGTAGCGGCGGACATAGCTCAGATACCGGCCGGAGGGGTCGTGCCCCGCCCTGTGGATATCGAAGAGGCCCTCCATCACCACGCCGTTGTAGTAGCTCCAGTGGTAGAGATAGGGGGCGTTTTCCGGGGCGCGCTTCTCGTTGTCCCAGGTGAAGAACCGGTCGCCGGCACCCAGAACCGCCTCCGGCGCGTTTACCGGGGAATCCACGGTGAGATCGTCAATATACCTGCCGGCCCGGTCAAGAGCAGCTTCCGTATCCATGCGTATCTCCTCCCTCGCTGTCAGCTTTTTCCCCATTATACAAAATCCCGGCGGCGTTTTCAAGTGCGCCGCCGGGCAAAAGTCCCCAAGGCCCCCCGTCTTCCCGGCAAGGATCGCTTGACGGATCGGGAAAAACGGATTATTCTATAGAGAGGGGCCGGAATATGCAGATTATGGCCCCGGAGGCAGATATGAAAACCTTTTTCCGCACCCACAAATGGATCCGGGTCTTGGCGTGGGCCGCCCTGGCGGCGGCCGCGGCGGCGCTGGCGCTTGTCCTGTTTGTCGCCCTCTGGCCGCCCTTCAGCGGCAGGATCAGCCGCCCGGATAGAGTGATCTACACCGCCCGGGCCATCAATTACGACGGGGAACACTTCTTCAACGCAGAGTCCCCCGCCTCAGGCTCCTGGAGCGATCCCGGCGCGTCCCTCACCTCCGGAAGGGGAACGGCGCCGCAGGGCGAGCTGCCCGCCGGATCTCCGGACTTCTCCGCCGCGACTGAGGATGGACTGAGCTTCACTTGGCTTGGCCATTCCACCACCCTTGTGCAGATGGAGGGGTTAAACATCCTGTTTGACCCGGTGCTGTCCACCCTGGTATCCCCCGTGTCCTTCCTGGGGCCGCGGCGCTTTGGCGCGCCGCCTGTCACGGCGCAGGAGCTGCCGGAGATCGACGCCGTTATCATCTCCCACGACCACTACGACCACCTGGACATGGAGACCATCAAGGCCATCGACGGGAAGGTGAAGCTGTACATCGTCCCCCTGGGGATCGAGAACGACCTTCGCCGCTGGGGCGTGGACGGAGCGAAGATCCGGGCGCTGGCCTGGTGGGAGGAGCTGGATCTGGGCGGCGTCACTGTGGTGTGCGCCCCCGCCCGCCACAGCTCCGGGCGGAACGTCATCGATGAAAACAGGACGCTCTGGGCGTCCTGGGCCTTGCTGGGGGAGCATTTTCAGGTGTACGAGAGCGGAAGCACCGGCTTCGGACAGCATTTTCAGGAGATCCACAACCGGTACGGGGATTTTGACCTGACCCTCATGGAGTGCGGCCAGTACAGCGCGGACAACCACGACATCCAGATGATCCCGGAGGAGGCCGTGGAGGCGGCGGAGATTCTGGGGGCCGATGCCGCGGTGCCCATCCATTGGGGGGCCTTTGCCCTCTCCGACCACGCCTGGGACGACCCGCCCCGCCGCTTCACCCTCCGCGCCGGGGAGACGGGCCTCACGGCCCTCACACCCCTGCCCGGGGAGACGGTGAACTGGGAGGATGCGCTCCTCTCCCAGGCGGGACAGTACCAGAGCCACTGGTGGGAATGAAACTGGCGAAAAAGGAGTACGGTTTCTCTGACGAGAAACCGTACTCCTTTTTCTGCCAAGGGGGACGGAGGCTGGCTTGGAAGGCCGCAGAAGTCTTCTGGCGAGGGCGGCTTTTAGCGCCTTTTCAAGCTTTTGCGTAACCCCTGCGGCCTTCCAATGCCAAGGGGGGCGTGCGGGAATATGCCCATGAATTCTGCGGAATTCATGGGCATATTCCCTGCTGCCGCGCTGTGCGACCAGTCTGCGGACTGGTCACTTGCGCGGCATAAGGGATTTTTTCCAAGGCACATGTCCTTGGAAAAAATATTTGGATTGAGGGAGCGGAGAACGAGGCAGCTTCCGTTGATTGGAGACCTTGACCCGGCGTTACAGAGGGACGGTTCTTTAGTCCCACCTGCGGTGTGACAAAAAAACCGTCCCTCAGTCCCGCCTTTATCGGGGGCCTGGGGACGGCATACCGGGGCCCCACGCAATCACGATTGCGTGGGGCCTCTGTGACCAAAAACCGTCCCCGTGAGGCAGTGGAGGCCCTCAGTCAACGCGACACGGGCCTCCGTGGGCAGAGGCCCGTACAGATAAAATTGACGGAAACGCTCTTTTTTCGTCCCTTTGAGGAGGCGTGACAAAGGGGACGGTTTTTTTGTCACACCGCAGGTGGGACTAAAGAACCGTCCCCGTGAGGCAATAGGAGCGCTCCATCTTTGATACCTGAGGAGGCGGTTCAACAGGGACGGTTCTTCGTGGGGCACGAATGTGACTCACAAGAACCGTCCCTTTGGGACGCCGGTGTACCGTAGACGTCGCAGGCCTCCACCCGGCGTTATTGCCGCCCTCAATCATCCATCGCGACACGGGCCGCCGTGGGCGGCGGCCCCTACGGCAAATATTAAAGTTTTCCATCTTAACGCAACCGCTCTGTCACCCAACCCACCCGGGCCGATGAGGTCATCGGCCCCTACAGGCTTCCCGGCGACGCTCCCCTCATTCAATATTTTTTGCGGGGCTTTGCCTCGCAAAAAATCCCTCTTGCCGCGCAAACGTGCGCCCTTGGGCGTGCGCTGCAGCGCGGCAGCAGGGAATATGCCCATGAATTCCGCAGAATTCATGGGCATATTCCCGCACGTCCCCCTTGGCATTGAAAGGCCGCAGGCCTTTCAAGCCAGCTTATTTAAAAAGTGCCGTGGACAAATACCTGTCCCCGGTATCGGGCAGCAGGGCGACGATGGTCTTTCCCTCGTTTTCCGGGCGGCGGGCAAGCTCTATGGCCGCCCAGAGGGCCGCTCCGGAGGATATGCCCACAAGCACGCCCTCGGTGCGTCCCAGCAGCTTTCCGGTGGAGAAGGCCGCCTCGTCCGCCACGGGGATGATCTCGTCATAGATGCCGGTGTTCAGCACCTCCGGCACAAAGCCGGCGCCGATGCCCTGGATCTTGTGGGGACCCGACTTCCCGGCGGACAGAACCGGGGAACTCTGAGGCTCCACGGCCACGACCTTCACGGACGGGTTTTGGGACTTTAAGTACTCCCCCACGCCGGTTACGGTACCGCCGGTGCCCACGCCGGCCACGAAGATGTCCACCTGGCCGTCCGTGTCCCGGTAGATCTCGGGGCCGGTTGTCTCCCGGTGGACCCTGGGGTTGGCGGGGTTCACAAACTGCCCGGGGATGAAGCTGCCGGGGATCTGAGCGGCCAGCTCATTTGCCTTGGCGATGGCCCCGGACATGCCCTTGGCCCCCTCCGTCAGCACAAGCTCCGCCCCGTAGGCGGCCATGATCTGGCGGCGCTCCACCGACATGGTCTCCGGCATGACAATAATGATCCTGTATCCCCTGGCCGCCGCAACGGAGGCCAGGCCGATACCCGTGTTGCCGCTGGTTGGCTCAATAATGACGTTCCCGGGCTTCAGGACTCCGCACTCCTCCGCGTCGTCGATCATCGCCTTGGCTGTGCGGTCCTTCACCGACCCCGCGGGGTTAAAATACTCAAGCTTGGCCAGGATCCTGGCCTTCAGCCCCAACTCCTTCTCCACGCGTGTCAGCTCCAAAAGCGGCGTCCCGCCGATAAGCTCCGCCGCGCTGTGATAGATGTTCATAAAAAATGCCTCCGATCTGTCAAAAACCATTTCCCCTTTCAGCGCCCGGCAATAACCTATCTGAAAGGTTGGTTTTATTATACCATCCCCTGCCGGGGCTGTCAAGCGCTTCCGCATATTTTCGTTAAAGAACCAAATTCCCGCAAAAATCGCGGCCCCAAAGGGCCGATTTGATATTGAATATGATCATTTTTATTACTTCAAACATTTTTGCGGGGCTTTGCCTCGCAAAAAATCCCTTATGCCGCGCAAGTGTGCGGCCCTCCGGGCCGTGCGCGCAGCGCGGCAGCAGGGAACCCCGGTGTGAATTCCGCAAAATTCACGCCGGGGTTCCCGCACGCATCCCCTTGGCAGAAAAAGGGTTTCGGGTTCTCTACAGAGAACCCGAAACCCTTTTTCGCCAGCCTTATTCCGGGAACACCTTGAGATAGTCCTTCTTGAACTTCTCGATCCCGGCGTCGGTCAGGGGGTGATGGAGCATCTGCTCGATAACGCTGTAGGGGATGGTGGCGATGTGGGCGCCGGCCAGGGCGCACTGGGTCACATGGATGGGGTTGCGGATGGAGGCGCAGATGATTTCGGTATCGAAGCCGTAGTTGTCAAAGATGGTAACGATATCCTGGATGAGATCCACGCCGATGGTGGAGATGTCGTCCAGACGGCCCAGGAAGGGGCTGACGTAGGTGGCGCCGGCCAGGGCGGCCAGAAGGGCCTGGTTGGCGGTGAACACCAGGGTGACGTTCGTCTTAATGCCCTCGGCGTGGAGAACCTTGACGGCCTTCAGGCCCTCGGCGGTCATGGGGATCTTCACCACCATGTTGGGGTGGATGGCGGCGATCTCCCGGCCCTCGCGGATCATGTCCTCGGCCTTGGTGGTGGTGGCCTTGACCTCGCCGGAGATGGGGCCGTCCACGATAGAGGTGATCTCACGGATAACCTCCTTGAAGTCCCGGCCCTCCTTGGCGATCAGGCTGGGGTTGGTGGTGACGCCGCAGATGACGCCCAGGTCGTTTGCCTTGCGGATGTCGTCCACATTGGCGGTGTCGATAAACAGTTTCATGGGAAATTCCTCCTTACTATGTGATTGGTAATAATGATATGGTTCGCAGGGGGCGGGTCTCGCCCCGCCCACCGTTTTGACCTTACAGCTCCGCGGCCACCTTGGCGATGTTCTCCGCGCTGAGACCAAACTGCTTCAGCAGCGGGACGGCGGGGCCGGAGTGACCGAACTCGTCATTGACGCCCACGCGCTTCACCTTGCAGGGGATGCCGGACTCGGCCACAACGGCGCACACGGCCTCTCCCAGGCCGCCGATGATGGAATGTTCCTCGGCGGTGACGATCTTGCCGCACTCCCGGGCGGCCTTCAGCACAAGCTCCGTATCCAGGGGCTTGATGGTGCAGAGGTTGATGACGCGGGCGTGAATCCCCTGGGCCTGGAGCTGCTCCGCCGCCTGAACGGCCTCGTACACCATAAGGCCCGTGGCGATAATAGCCACGTCGTCCCCGTCCCGCAGGGTCTCGCCCTTGCCGATCTCAAACCGGAAGGTGTCCTGGTCGTGGAACACGGGGATAGCCAGCCTTCCGAACCGGAGGTACACCGGCCCCACATACTCATAGGCGGCGCGGACGGCGGCTCTGGCCTCCACCGCGTCACTGGGGCAGAGAACCACCATGCCGGGGATGGAGCGCATCAGAGCGAAGTCCTCGCAGCACTGGTGGGAAGCTCCATCCTCGCCCACGCTGATCCCGCCGTGGGTGGCGCCGATCTTCACGTTCAGGTGGGGATAGCCGATGGAGTTGCGCACCTGTTCAAAGGCGCGCCCGGCGGCAAACATGGCAAAGGAGCTGGCAAAGGGCACAAGCCCCATGCTGGCGGCTCCGGCGGCCACGGCCATCATGTTCCCCTCCGCGATGCCGCACTCAAAGTGCCGGTCAGGGAATTTCTTTCTGAAGACGCCTGTCTTTGTGGCGGCGGCCAGGTCGGCCTCGAACACCACAAGGTCGGATTTCTCCTCGCCCAGCTCGGCCAGGGCCGCGCCGTAGGCGTCACGGGTTGCCATTTTCTTTACTTCAGCCATCTTATTTCGCCTCCAGTTCCGCTAATTTCGCGTTCAGCTCGTTCATGGCGATCTGGTACTCCTCATCGTTGGGGGCCTTGCCGTGCCACTCCACGCTGTTGGTCATGTAGCTGACGCCTGTGCCCTTCACGGTGTGCATCACGATGCCGAAGGGCTTGCCCTTTGTCTCGCGGGCCTTGTTGAAGGCCGCCTCGATCTGGTCAAAGTCATGGCCGTTGATCTCCATCACCTCAAACCCGAAGGCCCGGAGCTTGGCGGCGATGTCCCCGGAGTCCATAACGTCCTTTGTGGGGCCGTCGATCTGCAGGCCGTTCTTGTCGATGATAGCCACGAAGTTATCCAGCTTGTAGTTGGCGGCGAACATGAAGGCCTCCCAGACCTGGCCCTCCTCGATCTCGCCGTCGCCCAGAAGGGTGTAGACCCGGCACTGCTTGCCCAGGTACTTGGCGGCCTTGGCCATACCGGCGGCGCAGGAGACGCCCTGGCCCAGGGAGCCGGTGGACATATCCACACCGGGGGTCATGTTCATATTGGGGTGGCCCTGCAGGTGGCTGCCGATCTGGCGCAGAGTCTTCAGATCCTCCCAGGGGAAGAAGCCGCGGAGCGCCAGGGCGGCGTAAAGGCCGGGGGCGGTGTGGCCCTTGGAGAGGACGAATCTGTCCCGATCGGGGTCGTGGGGGTTGTCAGGGTCGATGTTCATCTCCTTGAAGTAGAGGTAGGTGAACATGTCCGCGGAGCTGAGGCTCCCGCCGGGATGCCCCGCCTTGGCCGCGTGGGTGCCCTCGATCACGCCCATGCGTACCTTTGTGGCCTTGATAGCAAGGTCTTTCTTTTCTTGTTCTGTCATCTTGATAACGATCCTCCTTGGTTCGTCAGGTATAGACTGAAAAACATGGTCTCCCCCGGGGAGGGGGCGCCGGCAGGTCACTGGCCGTAGTAGGCGTTGGCGCCGTGCTTGCGCAGATAGTGCTTGTCAAGAAGCTCCTGCTGCATGGGGGGCAGGCCCGGGGTCAGGGCCATCGCGTGGAAGGCCATAAAGGCCACCTCCTCCAGAACGACGGCGTTGTGGACGGCGTTCATGGGGTCGGTTCCCCAGGCAAAGGGGCCGTGGGAGCAGACAAGCACCGCCGGGATGTCCGCCGGCGAGATGTCCCGCTTGATAAACGTCTCGATAATCACGTTGCCCGTCTCCAGCTCGTACTCCCCGCCGATCTCCTCCGGCGTCATGCGCCTGGTGCAGGGGATCTCGCCGTAGAAGTAGTCCCCCTGGGTGGTGCCGAAGGGCGGGATCCCTCTCCCCGCCTGGGCGAAGGATGTGGCCCAGCGGGAGTGGGTATGTACCACGCCGCCAAGGCTGGGAAACGCCTTGTACAGCGCCACATGGGTGGGTGTGTCGGAGGAGGGCTTATACCGCCCCTCCACCCGGTTGCCGTTCAGATCTACCACCACCATGTCCTCCGGCTTCATACCGTCGTAATCCACCCCGGAGGGCTTGATGACCACAAGGCCCTTCTCCCTGTCGATACCGGAGACGTTGCCCCAGGTAAAGGTCACGAGACCGTGTTTGGGAAGCTCCAGATTCGCCTTACAGACGAGTTCCTTCAGTTCTTCCAGCATTTACAGCACCTCCGTAGCAAGCCGCTCCACCGGGAGGGCCTTTTTATACTTGTCCAGGAAGGCGTTAAAGCCGTCCACGTCGGCCTTTCCGGCCATAAGGGTGGAGGACTTGGCGCCGGAGAAGACCTTGTTCTCCAGATAATCCTCCAGCTTCTCGTTGCCCACGCGCCAGATCATGTAGGCCGCCAGCAGGGCCATCCCGTAGGGGCCGCCCTCCCCGGCCGTCTCCATCGTACTCACCGGCACGCCGGCGGCGGCGGAGAGCATGGTCTGCCCCACCACCGGGGTCTTGAAGAATCCGCCGTGTCCGTAGAGCTTCTGGATCTCCACCTTCTCGTCCACCGTGAGGATGTCCAGGCCGATCTTCAGCGTGGCCAGGGCGGACAGCAGATGGGTGCGCATAAAGTTGGCCAGAGTCACATGGGAATCCGGCGTGCGCAGGAACATGGGCCGTCCCTCGTCCAGATCCGTGACCCCCTCGCCGGAGAAGTAGTTGTAGCTGAGAAGTCCGCCGCAGTCCGGATCCCCCTCCATCGCCTTTTTGAAGAGGAGGGTGAAGAGCTGTCCCCGGTCTATCTGGATCCCGGCGGTCTGGGCGAAGTCCGCAAACAGGCCCACCCAGGCGTTGATATCCGACGTGCAGTTGTTGCAGTGTACCATCGCCACGGGCGCGCCGTCAGGCGTCGTCACCATGTCGATCTCCCTGTGGACGCCCAGGGGCTTATCCACCACCACCATCGCGAAATCCGAGGTCCCGGCGGACACGTTGCCCGTCCCCACCTTCACGGAGTTGGTGGCGGCCATACCGGTGCCGGCGTCGCCCTCGCAGGGGGCCACAGGGACGCCGGGCTTCAGATCCCCGTCGGGATCCAAAAACGCCGCGCCATGCTCTGTCAGGGAGCCTGCGTCCTCACCGGCGGAGAGGACCCTGGGCAGCACGTCCCGGAGCTTCCAGCCGTAGCCCTTAAACTCCGTCAGGGCGTCAAAGAGATCCACCATCCGCTGGTTGTAATCCAGGGCCTGGCTGTCGATGGGGAACATGCCCGACGCCTCCCCCACGCCCATGACGTGGCGGCCCGTCAGCTCATAGTGGATGTATCCGGCCAGGGTGGTCAGGTGCGCAAGCCTGGGCAGATGCTCCTCCCCGTTCAAAATGGCCTGGTACAGGTGGGCGATGCTCCAGCGCTGGGGGATGTTGAAGTCGAAAAGCTTCGTCAGCTCCGCCGCCGCCTGGCCGGTGATGGTGTTGCGCCAGGTGCGGAATTCCGCCAGCTGATTCATGTCCTTATCGAAGGGCAGGTAGCCGTGCATCATGGCGGACACGCCGATGGCGCCCACCGTGGTCAGCTCCACGCCAAACTTGTCCTTCACGTCCCTCTTCAGGTTGGCATAGCAGTCCCGCAGGCCCTGGCGGATGGCGTCCATCGAGTACGTCCAGATCCCGTCCACCAGCTGATTCTCCCACTCGTGGTCACCGGAGGCGATGGGGACGTGGTTCCTGTCGATGAGAACCGCCTTGATGCGGGTGGAGCCAAGCTCAATACCCAGCGCCGTGTTTTTCAGATCGATCATACGTCGTCTCTCCTTATTTTATCAAAGTCATCACTTGTTTTCAACAATATTTCCGATCCCGTAGGAGATTTGCAGCATCCTGGTGTCCATCTGACTGGGACACAGCTGCAAAAGCTTCGTGCCGTTCTCCACGGTACACATGCCCATGCTCCAGCCCGCCTGGTGCATCCGGGAGTCGTAGGTGACGAGCATGGGCACCTTCTCCCACGGCCCGCGGCCCAGGTCGTAATTCACCAAAAACCAGCCGGGGTCCCGAAGGCCCACAGGGCCGGAGTCCTTCTTGCTGGAGAGGATGATAGTGCCGTTGGGGCCGCCCTGGGGGATCCAGATGCAGTAGGGCATACTCCCCAGGAAGAACCCGTCGGCCGTCTGGGCCACTGTGCCCAGCTCCCCGGGGTCGCCCCAGTCCACCCCGTCGTCGGAGAGCTTAAAGCGCACCTCGCAGGGCGGGAACATGGACTCCTTGAAGTTCACCACCTCGTAGCAGACGAAATACCGGCCGTTGGGGAGTCTTGTCACAATGGCCATACCGGGACGCTGGAAGCCGTCGGGCACGGCGGTGACAAATTTCTCCTCCCCCCAGGTCTTTCCCCCGTCGGAGCTTACCTGAAGGGCCAGGGTCTGGTTGAGGAGCCTGTTGGTGTGGGGGCGCTCGTCGGTGTAGATGACGGTGATGTCCCCCTGGGCGTTCAGATAGATAAAGGGTTCCCACACAGGGCCAAGGGCGTCCCAGTTCTGCTCCACGGGCGGTCCCCCGGCGCAGATGGTGGAGCGGTACTCCCAGGTCTTCCCGTGGTCGCGGCTGATGAAGAACAAAAGCTCCGTACACGCAAAGGTCAGGGGGATGGAGTTTGCGGAAAACACGATCGTCCCGGCGGGCAGATCCGCCACATCTTGGGGAAGCTCCATCAGCACCGGCTGGAAACGAAGGCCGTAGCCGTTTTTGGTGTCCTCCACCTGGCTGTAAAACTCCCAGGTCTTTCCCCCGTCGCGGCTGGCGTAGATGGGCGTCACCGGCGGTTCCTTCACGGTGTAGTGGTCGAAAGCCGCCAGGACGAGGCCGTTATCCTCCCCCGCGTGGTGAAGCTCGATGGGACGGGGGTACAGCACACCCCCGCCGTTGCCGTATACCTCCTCCCGGCGGGGCGAGTAGACCACGCCGGCGAAGTCCTTTTGCAGTTGGATTGACAAAGGCTTACCTCCCTTATTCGTTTCTTCCCCGGTCACGGGGCGATGGGCGCAGGTCTCCCTGTCCGCCCCACGGCTCAGGCCGCGGAGGGAGATCCCTCCACGGCCGGTGTCTCGGTTATCCTCAGATATTCTTCAGCTTCCAGGCGATGTCGTTGTAGAAAAGCTCCTTCTCCAACTCCTCGGGCTTCGTGTCCTTGGTGATGTGGACGCACTCGATCTCCATCATCCGCGCCCAGTCAATCATCATCTGGGCGGTGACGGCGGTACTGAGGACGGTGTGGTGGGCGCCGCCCGCCATGATCCAGCACTTCACGCCGGTGAGAAGGTCGGGCATGGCCTTCCACATGACCCTGGCCACCGGGAGATTGGGCATCTCGCAGATGGGCTTGATGACCTGGATATCCTGGATGAGAAGGCGCAGCCTGCCGCCCATGTCGATGAGGGTGCAGACGATGCCGGGGCCCTCCTTCCCCTCAAACACCAGCCTGGCGGGCGGTTCCCGGTCGCCGATACCCAGGGGGTGAACCTGGATCCGGGGCTTATCCGCGGCGATGGAGGGGCACACCTCCAGCATGTGGGCGCCCAGAGATACCTCCTCCCCCGGCTCCAGATCGTATGTATAGTCCTCCATGAAGGCGGTGCCGCCGGGCAGCCCCTGGCCCATCGCCTTCATAATAGCCGTCATACCGGCGGTCTTCCAGTCCCCCTCGCCGCCGTAGCCGCACCCGTCGGCCATCATGTTCTGGGTGGCCAGGCCCGGCAGCTGCCTCATACCGTAGAGGTCCTGGAAGTTGTTGGAGAAGGCGCAGGCCCCCTCCCGGCTCAGGATCTTCCGCATGGCCACTTCCTCCCTGGCCTGATAGCGGACAGTCTGCGTGTCGTCGGTATCCATGATATAGCGGCTCTCGTACTCGGCCATCTTGGCATCCACCTCGGCCGGAGTCACCGCGTCCATCGTCTCCGTCAGGTGTCCCACGGGCCAGTAATCCACCTGCCAGCCCAGCTTGATGTGGGTCTCCACCTTGTCCCCCTCGGTGACGGCCACCTCCCGCATGTTGTCCCCGAAGCGGATGACCTTCAGCTCGTGGGAGAAGGCGTAGCCGATGGCGGAGCGCATCCAGGCGGCCAGCTCCTCCAAAACCGGCTTATCCTGCCAGTAACCGGCGATGATCTTCCTGGGCAGGCGCATCCGCGCCCCGATGAACCCATGCTCCCTGTCGCCGTGGGCAGCCTGGTTCAGGTTCATAAAGTCCATGTCGATCTCCAGATTGGGGATGTTCCGGTTATACTGGGTGGCCAGATGGCAGTAGGGCTTCTGTAAAAGGTCAAAGCCGTGGATCCACATCTTGCTGGGGGAGAAGGTGTGGCACCAGGTGATGATCCCGGCGCAGGCGTCGTCGGCGTTGGCGGTCTTCATGGTCTTTGTGATCTCCCCGTCGGTCTTGACCGTGGCCTTATACACGATTTTGCAGGGCAGAACGCCGGAGGCGTTCATCCACTCCGCCATCTCGGCGGCGCGGGACGCCACGGTGTCCAGAACCTCCGGGCCATAGAGGAACTGGCTGCCCACAACGAACCAAAATTCCTTTGTTTTCATATCCATAGTTTAGCCTCCTTTTAAATATTTTGAAGATTTCTTATATTTCCTTCATTATAAATGGATGTGTGTAAAAAAGCAACAAAATTTCGTAAATTTTTGTCCAAGAATCCGGCGTATCGGATAGCGGCGCCGGTCTCCGCCCGGAAAAAACGGGGACTTCCGGAGCGGTTTTTGTCAAAAAGATCCCGCCCGGAGGTAGACTCTCAGGCGGGATCGGGGCGTTTTCGGTCACTTTCTGTAAAAGAGGATCCCCAGCGTCCCCGGGCCGCAGTGGGAGGAGACGGTACAGCCGGCGCGGGTGTGGATGATCTCCCGGAAGGGGGCCATCTCCCGAACCACCCTCTCCGCCGCGGCGCGGCACTCCTCGCTGACGCCGGAGTCGGTGATGAAGATGCGGCCAAGCTCCAGGGTGGAGGGGTCGGAGAGCTTGTCGCGTATGTAGCCCTCGATGCAGGTCTCCAGCCGGCCCCGGTACTTCTTCCCCACGCCCATTGCCCCGTCCTTCACATAGATGCACGGGTGCAGCTTCAGAAGATTGGCCCCCAGGGCGGCCAGGGCGGTACAGCGGCCGCCGCGGCGCAGGTACTCCAGGGTGTCCACCACGAAGCTCACGTCCAGCTTCTCCCGCTTTTCGTCAAGGCGGCTCTTGATCTCCTGGGCCGGGATACCCTGGGCGGCCATCTCGCAGGCGTCCAGCACCAGGTGCCCGATACCGGTGGACAGGTTGCGGCTGTCCACCACATACACCCGCCCCAGCTCCTGGGCGGCGATGCAGGCGTTCTGGTAGCAGGCGGACATCTGGGCACTGATGGTAAAATGGACGATGGCGTCGTACTCCTTCAAAAGCTCCCCGAACACATCCAGATAGTCCTGGACGTTGACCGCCGCCGTGGTGCCCAGCTGCCCGGTCTCCCCGATCTTCTTATACAGCTCATCGGGAGTGATGTCCACCCCGTCTTTGTAGCTCTCCCCGGCGCAGCTGACGGTCAGGGGGGTGACGGTGATGTTGTTTTTCCGGATCAGCTCCTCCGACAAATCGCAGGTGCTGTCCGCCGTGATCTTTATTTTCATTCTATTCACATCCGTAATCAGATTTTTACCGTCTCCGGGATCTCCCTGGTGGCCACCACATCCGCGCCGGTCCCCAGAACGTCGGAGATCACCACGTCCCCCACCTTCACCGGGGCGGTGACTGTCACCCGGGAAAGCTCCGCCATGACGGAGCCGATCAGCTCCTTGGGCACGGGTGCGCCGGTTTTCACCGGCAGGCGGGGGATCTGTCCCCCCACAAGGCGCACCGTGCTGGTGACGACCCGGGTGGGGTGCGTGGTCTCCGCCCTGGCGTAAGCCTCCCCGCGGGGGCAGGCGTTCCCCGTGACGTTCAGGCTGTCGTCGATCTTCAGGTGACAGCCCCGGGGGCAGACGATACAGACAAGCTCTCTCATTTCTCCACCTCCCTGACGGATACGGTCAGGCCGCCCTTGACGCCCGCAAGGAGCTTCTTGGGCACCGTGACGGACTCCATCTCGCCCGGGGCCATACGCTCCCGGTCGAAACCGCACACCTCCCTGCCCTCCGCCTCCACGCAGATCCGGGATCTTCCGAAGATCCGGTTGACGCGGAAGAAAATGCCCAGGCTCTTGTCCACATTTTCCGGTCTCACCCGCTGGGGCACCGTGTAGCTGACGCCCGGGCCGTTTTCAACGGGGATCTCCTCCCCCGCCGCGGGGCCGTTCAGGACGAACCTGGCGGCGGCGGCGCCGGCGCGCTGGCTCTCCCGGGTCACATAGTCCACCAGGTCGTGGACGTGGGCCACATTCCCGCAGGCGAAAACACCCGGCAGGCTCGTCTCCATATTCTCGTACACCGCCGCGCCCTTCGTCCGGGGATCCATCCGGATCCCGGCGGCCGCGGTCAGCTCGTTCTCCGGGATCAGCCCCACGGAGAGGAGCAGGGTGTCGCACGCAAATTCCATCTCCGTGCCGGGTATGGGGCGGCGGTTCTCATCCACCCGGCTGACAATGACCTTCTCCACCCGGTCGCGGCCAAGCACATCCGTCACGGTGTGGGAGAGGTAGAGGGGGATCTTGTAGTCCTCCAGGCACTGGACGATATTCCGGGTGAGGCCGCCGGAATAGGGCATCACCTCCACACAGGCCAGAACCTTCGCCCCCTCCAGCGTCATGCGGCGCGCCATAATGAGGCCGATGTCGCCGGAGCCCAGGATGACCACCCGTTTGCCCGGCATCCAGCCCTCCACATTTACATATCTCTGGGCGGCCCCGGCGGTGAAAACGCCTGCCGGCCGCGCCCCAGGGACGCCGATGGCCCCCCGTGTCCGCTCCCGGCAGCCCATCGCCAGGATCACGGACGATGCCTCCTCGATCCGGTAGCCGCAGGACGGCCCGGTCATATGGACGCGCCTGTCCGGTGTGATCCGGAGAACCATCGTGTCCGTGCGCACCTCAACGCCGGTCTTTGCCAGAAGCTGGGTGAACCGGTGGGCATACTCCGGGCCTGTCAGCTCCTCCTTGAAGTAGGTGAGGCCGAAGCCGTTGTGGATGCACTGATTCAGGATGCCGCCCAGGGTCTTGTCCCGCTCCACGATGAGGATCCGGCGGAGGCCCGCGTCCCACGCCTCACACGCGGCGGCCAGGCCCGCGGGGCCTCCCCCGATGACGATCAGCTCATACATCGCCGCGCACCTCCTTCGTCTCCTCAAAAAGAATCTTCATGCCCGCCCGGTCTTTGACGATCTCCCCGGCGGGGACGTTCAGCTCCCTGGACAGCAGCTCCACCACCCTGGGGGCGCAGAAGCCCCCCTGGCACCGGCCCATTCCGGCGTTTGTGCGGCGCTTCACCCCGTCCACGGAGACGGGCGGGATGGGCGTGTGGAAGCAGGCCAGGATCTCCCCCTCCGTCACCGTCTCGCACCGGCAGATCACCCGCCCGTAGGCGGGGTCCCGGCTCACCAGCTCCCGGCGGCTCTCCTCGTCCAGCTCCTTAAACCGGATCCTCCGGCGGTGGAATTCAAAATGCTCCTTCTTCTCAAGGCGCAGGCCGTCCCCCTGCAAAAGCTCCGCCGCGTACTCCCCGATGGCGGGGGCGGAGGTCAGGCCCGGCGAGCAGATGCCCGCCAGATCCAGAAATCCCGGGGCGGCTATGCGGATGATAAAATCGTCCAGCCCGGCGTTGGCCCGGACCCCCGCGAAATTCCGGATGGATTGGCCGAAATTTACGCCCGGCACGGACAGCTTGGCCGTCTCCCGGACAAAATCCAGTCCCCCGGCGGTGGTGGACTCGTCGTGCTTGGGGGACGCCTCCGCGTTTGGCCCCACGATGAGATTCCCGTGGACGGTGGGGGAAACAAGGACGCCCTTTCCCTTCTCCGACGGGCACTGGAACACCACGGTGTTGACCCTGCCCCCCTCGGCCTTGTCCAGCAGATAATACTCCCCGCGGCTGGGCCGTATGTCAAAATCGTGCGGCGCCGCCATATCGTGGACGGTGTCGGAGTCCACGCCCGCGGCGTTCACCACATACCTGGCCTCCAAAATGCCCCGGTTTGTATGAATTCTCCAGTGGTCCTCCGCCCTCTCCAGGCCCGTGACGGCTGTGCAGAGCTTCAGCTCAGCCCCATTTTTGACGGCCGTCTCCGCCAGGGCCAGGCACAGCTCCCAGGGGGAGACGATGGCCGCCGTGGGCGCCCACAGCGCCCCCAGAACCGTGTCCGCAAGCTCCGGCTCCATCTGCCGGGCCTCATCCCCGGTGAGGATGCGCAGGCCCGGAACGCCGTTCCGGTTCCCCCGATCCAGGAGGACGCCCAGCGTCTCCATGTCCCTCTCCGAGAAGGCCAGCACCATTGATCCGCAGCGCCGGTAGGGTACATCCAGCTTTTGGCAGTACTCCGCCGCCAGCTGAGAGCCGCGCACGTTCAACCGCGCCATGACCGTCCCGGGCTTGGGGTCGTAACCGGCGTGAAGAATGGCCGAGTTGGCCTTTGTCGTCCCCACGGCCACGTCGTTTTCCCGCTCCGCCACAGCCACGGACAGCTTGTACCGGGAAAGCTCCATCGCCGTAGCGGCGCCCACCACGCCGCATCCAATGATCAAAACGTCGTACAAATCGTCTCCTCCTTTTATCGGTCTATCGGGGTCCTTCCCTTAGGTTCCCCCGTTTTATCGGATCCAGCCAAAAATCCTCATTCCGGCCGTAACAGCGTGCCCTGGCCGGCGGGAGGCGTCCGCCGCCGGACGTACTCCTTCAGCTCCTCCAAAAATTCCTTATACTCATCATTTTCGACGAACGGAAAGGTGTCCGCCATCTGCACGAAGAAGCCCGACGTAAGCTTCCTTCCCCGAAGAACCCCCGCTTTAGAGAGACCGTCCGATCTTATTCCTCTCTCCCCTTTCGACGGCGGTACATGTCCAAAAACGCCTGATCCAGCATACCCCCCAGCTCCCGGCGCAGCTCCTCCCGGCGGCTCTCCGGCGTCAGAAGCTCCACCACAAAGGGGGCGTACACCGTGCCGGAGCCGCGTCTGAGTTCCTCCAGCGCCTCATCCAGGCTCCTGGCCGGCCTATAGCGGCTGGCTGTCTCCTGAAACACGGAGGCTATGGCGTCGGCGGCGGAGATGATGTAGAGCATGGGCCGAACGGGGGACTCCTTGGGGGAGAAATCCACCGGGAAGCCGCTCTTCTCGTCGTAGCTCAGGTGGTGGCCCAGGGCGATATCCGCGTAAATGGCCGTGGAGCCGTGGGTTCGCAAAAGCTCCGCCCCGCAGTAGGCGTGGAGCCGGAGAATGGCCTCCTCCTCCTCAAAAAGCCCCCTGGGCGCCGCGGACTCGAACCGGAAGAAGTGGACCATCCCCGCGTCGTAGAGCCGCCCGGAGCGGCAGGCGAACTCGGCGATCTCCCCGCTTCGCTCCGCCGCGTCCTCCGGCCTCTCGATCCCGGGGAGTCCCACCAGCTTCCCCGGGCAGTCCCGAACCGCCCACCGGGTGAGCATGGCCGCGATCTGGCCGGTGATAAACATCCGCAGGAAGCCAGACTCATACCGCATGGCAAAAATATCCTGCACCAGCTCATAGAAGGAGATGCCCCCGGGAAGCTCCCGGTAGGCGTATAAAAACTGGCGCAGATAGAACATCATCAGTTCGTCGTTCTCGCTGTAAGGGGCGTGGGACAGCCAGGTGAGCATTCTGTCTGTCATCCGGCGGACGCGCACAGCCACCCGCCCGTCGTATTTGCCGCTCTCCAGCTGCTTGGAGTACGCCATATAAGTCGCCGGGGCGCCGATCCGGGCAAACATCGCCTGGGCGTCGAAGGTGTCCTCCGGCACGGAGAGGGTCAGGGCGTAGATCCCCTCCAAAAGCTCCGGCAGGAGCATGGCCCCGCAGTGGTATCTGGCGGCCATATAGGCGTACTGCCACCTGGGCTGGAGGGGTTCCCCCCGCTCTCTGGCGGCCTTGAGCTGGCGCTCCTGCACCGTCTGGGCGGAGTCCATCACCTGGGCGAAGGCCTCAGGCCCGGCGTTTCCGGAGCGCAGGAAGGTCAGAAGGGTCGTACACTCCTGGTGGCTCTTATAGAGATACAGATCCCAGGGCAGCTCCGGCGTCTTGGCCCGGATGTCGGGGTCGGTCAGGATGTTGATGGAGCGTCTTATGACCCGGAGCTTCTCCTCGGCGCTCTCTTTCTTCTTGCCGTCGTAGGCCAGGGCGATGTTGCCCATGCTCCGGTGGATATAGCCCCGGGTCTCCGGGTCGGTGATGTCGTCGTATCCCTTTTCAAAGTAGGAGGCCGCCTCGGCAAAACACATCCTCATTCTCGTCCGGAAAAGCCGGATTTCGTTGGGGCTGAGCATGTTCTCAAAGTTAAAGAGGGACATCCCCACAAGGTAAAGCTCCCGGATCAGCATGTCCCGAAGTCCCTTGTGGCGGGCATATTCCACCAGCGCCAGGTGGATCCTGTAGTGCAGGCCCACATCCCGCTGCTCCGTGCCGCTCATCAGCTTCCCGGCGAATTCGTAAAGCTCCCCGATCTCCTCTTCGCCGGCGGAGAGGATGTCGTCCAGCACGGGGAAGAGCCATTGGCGCAGAAGGGCGGTGCCCCTCTCCACGGCCTCCCGCTTCATCCGGTTCTCCTTCTCCGCCTGGCGGGTGAAGGTCTCGGCGTCCATGTCCTCCGCCCGGGGCGCGGAGGCGCTGAGCCGGCTCAGCAGCTCAAGATATTCCGTCTGGTACTGTCTCATCTTCCGGCCTCCTCCCGTCTCCCGCCGCAGGGGCGTCTATTTCAGGCATTTCCTCATCACGTCGCTGAGGGCCTCCAGGCTCACGGGCTTGGGGACGTGGGCGTTCATGCCCGCCCGCTCGGAGGCCATAATGTCCTCCACAAAGGCGTTGGCGCTCATGGCGACGATGGGGATCCGGCGGCTCTCCGGCGTGTTCAAGGCCCGTATGGCCCTGGCCGCAGTGAGGCCGTCCATCACCGGCATCTGGATGTCCATAAAGATCAGGTCATATTGATCCGGGGCGGCGGAGAACATGTCCAGCGCCTCTTTCCCGTTCTCGGCGCAGGATGTGGCGGCGCCCAGAAGCTCCAGCAGCTCCACGCCGATCTCCCGGTTTATCTCGTTGTCCTCCGCCAAAAGGATCCTGGTGCCCTTGAAGGTCTCCGTCCCCGCGGAGGCGTCCTTGCCGCTCCCGGCCTTCCCCGCGTCGGTGAAGGCGTAGAGGGCCTCCCCCACCCTGGAGCGGAAGAGGGGCTTGGGGATAAAGGCGGTGATGCCGTATTTGCGCATCTCGTCGGCGGAGTAGGGCCACTCGTAGGCGGACATGAGGAAGATGGGGATATCGCCGCCCAGGGTCGCCCGAAGCTCCCGGCACGCCTGCACGCCGTCCACCGCGGGAAGCCGCCAGCCCAGCATAATGGCGAAGTAATCTCTCCCGGCCATCCTGGCCTGGGCCGCCAGATCCATCGCCTCCCAGGCGCTGGAGCAGATGTCGCACTCCATGCCAAGGTCGGTGAGGATCTCCCGGAGGTTCTCCTTGGAGTTGTCCACCTCGGCGGCCAAAACCCGCAGGCCGGAAAGCTCCCGCATCTGCCAGTCGCTGTCGGACAGCTGCTCCAGGGGCAGGGTGACGGTGAAGCAGGTACCGCGCCCCTCCTCGCTCTCCACGGTGATGGCGCCGTTCATCATCTTCACCAGGTTCTGGGTGATGGTCATGCCAAGGCCCGTCCCCTCGATCCGGTGGACGTTGCCCGCCCGCTCAAAGGGCTGGAAGATTCGCTTCAGAAACTCCCGGCTCATGCCCATGCCGGTGTCCGTGACCTTGAATTCGTAGTAGCCGTAGTTCTTCCCGGCGTTGCCGGTGGCGCCCGTCTCCCGCACCGTCAGGGAGATGGTCCCCTCCTCCGGGGTGAATTTCACGGCGTTGGACAGGATATTGATCAGCACCTGCTGGATCCGCAGCATATCGCCGCGGACGCGCTCGTGCCGGATACCTGTAAAATCCAGCAGCACACGCTGGTTCTTCTTATCCGCCTGGGGCCGGAACACGGCCATCAGGGAGTGGATAAAGTCCGCCATCGTAAAGTCCTCGGGCGTCAGGGTCATCTTGCCGCTCTCGATCCGGGACATGTCCAGAATGTCGTTGATCAGCGCCAGCAGGTGACGGGAGGAGAGGTCGATCTTCTCCAGGCAGTCGGCGATCCGCTCCGGCTTGTCCATGTGGGCCTTGGCGATGGTGGTCATGCCGATAATGGCGTTCAACGGGGTGCGGATATCGTGGGACATATTGGAAAGGAAGTCGGACTTGGCCCGGTTGGCCGCGTTGGCCGCGTCCAGGGCGCTTTGAAGCGCCGCCTTGGAGGCGTCCATCCGCTCCTGCTGCGCCCGGATATCGTCAGTGATATCCCGCAGGAGGATAATGGCCTCTCCCCCGGGATACCAGGTGATCCTGGCGGAGAGCGCCCGGTCCCACAGCCGGCCGCGCCAGGAGTCAAGGCCCGCGTCCAGGGCCTGCGTCATGGCGTCGAAGACCTGGCGCTCCCTGCCGTCAAAGATCCTCCGGGCCGTGCCGTTTAGATAGTCCGCGTCCCAGACGCCGTCCCTCCGGCGCATCAGCGCGGCGGCCGCGCCCATATTGTCCAGCACCAGTCTGGCGCCGTTTAACAGCTCATCCATTCTGTCACCTCCCTATGGGGTAAGGTAAGGATCATCCGCTCTGCCTGTCACAAGTCTACCATATTCCGGGAAGCTTGTCCACTTTTTTCCCATTTTCACACTTCCCGAAGCTGGGCCGTCAGCTCCCCGTTCTCCACGGTGACGACGGCGTATGTCCTGCGGCCCATCCCCACCGTGCCGGGGTTCAGCACGAGCATCCGGGACACGGTACTCATGTGGGGGACGTGGGTGTGGCCGAAGAGGGCCGCGTCCGCCCCGGCCGTCAGGGCCGTGTTGATGAGCCTGTCCAGACCCATCTTCACCCCGTAGTGGTGGCCGTGGGTGATAAAAAACTTCTTCCCGCCCAGGGTGATCAGCTTATACCGCTCCGCGGCATAGGCAAAGTCGCAGTTGCCCGCCACGGAGGCCACCGGGATGCGGGGGAAGAAGCGGCTCAGATCCTCCGCGTCCGACTCCAGATCCCCCAGGTGGATGATCTGGTCGGGCTTTTCCTCCAAAACGGCCGTCTCCATCGGCGGAAGGTTCCGGTGGGAGTCGGAAAAAACAAGTATCTTCATACGTTCACCTCATGGGCATTGCCGGAATAGAATGGCGTGATGAGAATTATTGGGGGTGAAAAGATGGATAACCAGGTATCCGATCTTGCCGGCCGCTTCATGGAGAGCGAGGACGGCAAAAGGATCGCCGGAAAGCAGGAGGACATCCGGCGCATCGCCGCCTCCCGGGACGGGGAGGACGTGAAAACCATGCTCCGGAAGGCCGGCTTTGAGGAGGCCGTCCGCCAGGGCGACACCGCGGCCCTCCGGGACGCCGTGTCCCGGGTCATCCGCACGGAATCCGGCGCCAGGCTCCTGAAAAACCTTCAGGAGCTGATGGGCAGGTGAGGCCGCGTCATGGACGGGTTTGAGGACATGCTAAACTCCGTACTCTCCTCGCCGGAGGATATGGAGAAGATCATGGGCATCGCCCAAAAGCTCACCGGCGGCGCCAAGGCCGCGCCTGCGGAGCAAAAGCCGGAGCCGGAGCCCGATATGCCGGAGCTTGACCCCGCCACCCTCTCCCGGGTGATGGGCCTTTTGAAAAAGCTGCGGGAGCGGGACGACGGCAAGGCCGCGCTCATCGCCTCCATGAAGCCCTATGTCCGCCCGGAGCGCCGGGAGACCCTTGACCGGGCGGTGAAGGTGGCCGGGATCGTCCGTGTGGCCCGGGCCGCCGTCAACGAATTCGGGGGTGACTTCCATTTCGGCCTATAACAGTGCCGCGCAGCCCGCCTGGGTCCGCCGGCAAATGGACGCCCGGCGCGCTCCCCCTCCCCCGGGCCGGGGGCGTGGGGGATCCCCGGGACCGCAGGCCGCGCCGGAGCAGACGCACACCGCGCCGCCCCCGCCGCCCCGGGACATTCCCCGCCAAAACCGGGCGGGGAAGTCCCCCTTTGCCGGACTCGCCGGCCTCCTGCCGGAGGGGATGGACACGGGGGATCTCCTCCTTGTTGTGATCCTGCTTTTTCTCTATACCGAGAGCCGGGACGAGGATTTTCTCATCATCCTCATCGTCGTGGCCCCCTCCCTTTTCAAAAAGGACAGGGATAGCCTTTAAGGCTCCCTGTCCTGATTTTCTTCCTGACTCTCCGGCGGATCCTTCCCGTCCTGGGTCTCGGCGCGCATGGCCTCCTGCCGCTGGTAGGCGTGGACGTCGTGGTTACGCAGAAGGGCGATCCCGATGATGATCGCCAGGCAAAAGGCGAACACGACGATCAGCGCCCGCAGTGCCCCGTTTGTGGCGATCAGCACGGCGGACAGGCCCAGCACGGCGGATATGGCGTACAGCACCGCCACGGACTGCTTCTGGGAGAGGCCCATGTCGATAAGTCTGTGGTGGAAGTGCCCCCTGTCCGGACTCATGGGATTCTGCCCCTTTAAAAGCCTGCGGATGATGGCAAAGCATGTGTCAAAAATAGGCAGAGCCAGGGCCAGCACCGGCACCGCGAAGGTCACGATGGTGTAGAATTTGAACAGCCCTATGACGGACACGGTGGACAGCACATACCCCAAGAGCAGCGCCCCGGTGTCCCCCATAAAGATCTTGGCCGGGTTGTAGTTGTAGGGGATGAAGCCCAGACAGGCCCCCAGCACCGCCGCCAGGATGACGGCGATGTTCACCTGCCTCATCACAAGGGCGATCACAAGGATGGACAGGGACGAGATGGCCGACACGCCGCAGGCCAGGCCGTCCAGGCCGTCAATGAGGTTGATGGAGTTTGTGATCCCCACGATCCAAAAGATGGTGATGGGTATGCTCCAGGCGCCGAAGTAGATGACGGGCTGGTCGCTCCAGAAGATGGGGTTGGCGATCATCTCAATGCGCACGCCGAAGGCCACCGCCACGCCGGCGGCGGCGATCTGGATGACGAATTTCAAAAGGGCCGGCAGGGGCACAATGTCGTCAATGGCCCCCACCGTGACGATGATCACGGATCCCAGGAGGATGCCCTGCACGGGCCTGTCCAGATCCGCCAGCAGAACCACCGCCACAAGAAACCCCAGGAAGATGGCAAGTCCGCCCTGCCGGGGGATGGGGTGGTCGTGCATACGCCGCCCGTCCTTAGGTACGTCCACCGCCCCCACCCGCACGGCAAATGACCGCACCAGGGGCGTCATGGCGAAGCACACCAAGAAGGACAGGACAAGCGATAGTCCGATAACGATGAGATCGTGTAATTCTATACTCATAATCTTTCTGTCCCCGGGGCTTATCTCTGGAGAAAGCCCACCTTTTTATATACTTTCCGGAGGGTCTTTTCGGCCACGGCGGAGGCCCTCTGCGCCCCCGTGCGGTACACGTCCTCCAGATACGCCTTGTCCTTCAACAGGCGCTGGGTCTCCTCCCGGATGGGGCGGAGCGTCTCGATCACCGCGTCCCCCACGGCGGGCTTGAAGGCTCCGTAGCCCTGGCCGTCAAATTCCGACTCGATCTCTTCATAGCTCTTGCCCGTGACGGCGGAGTAGATGGTCATCAGGTTGGAGACGCCGGGCTTCTTCTCCGGGTCATACCGGACGCAATGCTCCGTATCGGAGTCCGTCACCGCCCGCTTGAACTTGCGGCGGATATCCTCCGGCTGCTCCATGAGGAAGACGCACCCCTCCGGCACGGATTTGCTCATCTTGCTCTCCGGCGCGGACAGGCCCATGACCCTGGCCCCCGCCTTGGGGATAAAAGGCTCCGGCATTTTAAAAACGTCCCCGTAGATGCCGTTGAAGCGCTGGACGATGTTCCGGGTAAGCTCCACATGCTGCTTCTGATCCTCCCCCACGGGCACGAAGTCCGGCTGGTAGAGCAGGATATCCGCCGCCATCAGGCAGGGGTAGGTGAAGAGGCCGCCGTTGACGTTCTCCTTGTGCCTGTCCGCCTTGTCCTTAAACTGGGTCATGCGGGAAAGCTCCCCAAACATGGTGTAGCAGTTTAAGACCCACCCCAGCTCCGCGTGCTGATGCACATGGGACTGGACAAAAAGGGTATTCTTCTCCGGATCCAGGCCGCAGGCGATGTACTGGGCCAGCTGCTCCAGAGTCCTCCGCCTCAGATCCGCGGGGTTCTGGCGCACCGTGATGGTGTGCATATCCGCCATGAAGTAGAAGCAGTCAAACTGGTCGGCCCGCCCGGCCCAGTTGCGGATGGCCCCCAGGTAGTTGCCCAGATGCAGATCCCCGCTGGGCTGTATGCCGGAGAGCATAACCTTTTTCGGCGTATTCTCGGTGTTTTCCATAGTTCTCTCCCGTTTGATCCTTATTTTGAAAGTCCGTACTCCGCGGCCAGCTTTTCAAAGGCCGGGAGGGAGCGGACGATGGTGTCGTAGCTCACGCAGTAGGCGATGCGCACATACCCCGGGCAGGCGAAGCTGGACCCCGGGACCACCAGGATGTTGTGATCCTTGGCGCGCTTGACAAACTCGTTGTCGTCCCCCGGCGTCCTGACCCACATATAGAAGGCCCCGTCGGGATAGACGCAGTCAAAGCCCACCCTCGTGAGGCCCTCGTACAGCGCCCTGCGGTTTTTGTCGTAGGCCGCCAGATCCGTCCCCTCCTCCAGGCACTCCGCCACCAGCTTCTGCTGGAGGCTGGGGGCGTTGACAAAGCCCAGGATGCGGTTGGCAATCACCGCCGCGTCAAAGATCAGCTTGGCGTCCGCGCACGCCGGGGGGATGGCGATATAGCCGATGCGCTCCCCGGGCAGGGACAGGGACTTCGACCAGGAGTAGCACACAAGCGTGTCCCGGTAAAAGCCGGTGGGCCAGGGCGTCACCCGTCCGTCATAGGCAAGCTCCCGGTACGGCTCATCGGAGAGGAGGTAGATGGGGTGCCCGAACCGGCGCTCCGCCTCCTCCAGCACGGCCGCCACGGCCCGGAGGGACTCCTCCGTGTAGATGACCCCGGTGGGGTTGTTGGGGTTATTCAGGATCAGAGCCTTCGTCCTCTCCGTCAGGGCCTCCCGGAGGGCCTGGGCGTCCGGCTGGAAGCGCCCGGCGATGTTGGCGGGGACGGCCTTCAGCACCCCGTCAAAGTTGGACACATAGTTGCCGTACTCCAAAAAGTACGGGGCGAATACAAGCACCTCGTCCCCGGGGTTTAAGAGCGTCTTGAGCAGCACGTTCAGTCCCCCCGCGGCGCCCACGGTCATCAGGATGCTGTCGGTGTGGAAATCCGTGCCGAACCGGCGGTTCAGGGACTGCGCCACCCGCGCCCTTGTCTCCGGGTAGCCGGCGTTGGACATGTAGCCGTGAAGCTCCATCGGATCCGTCTCGCTGGCGATGCGGACGATCTCGCGCCTGACCTTCTCCGGCGCCGGGATATTGGGGTTCCCCAGGGAGAAATCGTAGACGTTCTCCCGTCCGTACTTGGCGGCCAGCCGCGCCCCCTCCTCAAACATGGCGCGTATGGCGCTGCCCCCCTCGGTCATCTTCAGCATTTTTGCGGAAATCATCCCAGCACCCCCAGGCAAACATATTGGAGGATATTTTACCACAACGGAGAAGTTTTTTCAACCCGCCGGGGAGAATTTCTTGAAAAGGCGGGCCAGAGGTGATATCCTGACAGTGCGGACGTCCGGCACGTCCAAATTTTTCACACGATAAGGAGATTTATATGAAGAAGCTTACCGGTAGGAAAGTGACTGTGACATAACCCGGAGGTTTGCCGCCAACAAGCCTCCGAAGGATGAGAATCTTTGATTTTACTTCAGGAGGTCATTCCCGTGAACAGAGATCAACAGAATAAAGCGTTTGAAAGGGATTTTTACAAAAACCACCCCTGCGGCGGATCCTTCACCTGCCAGGTCTGCGGGCGTTCGGTGACGCCGGAGGGGGCCGGGACAGCCCACAGAAACCACTGTCCCTACTGTCTGTCCAGCAAGCATCTGGACAAAGAACCCGGCGACCGGGCGGCGGAGTGCGGAGGGGTCATGGAACCCATTGCCGTCTGGGTCAGAAGGGGCGGCGAGTGGGCAATCATCCACCGGTGCCGCGTGTGCGGCGCCCTCAGCTCCAACCGTGTGGCCGCCGACGACAACCCGGTCAAGCTTCTGAGCCTGGCCATGAAGCCCGTGGCCTCTCCCCCGTTCCCCATAGAGCGGATCCGGGAGCTGACGGAGCTTCTCAACGGAAACAAGGAACCAAAGTGAAAAGGCGCGGCCCCGGCATTTTTGCCGGGGCCGTAGCGTTTATTCTCCCTCAAACATGTCCCGTTTCGTCTCCTCCGGCAGGCGTGTCTTGTAATCGCCGGTGAAGCAGGCGGTGCAGTAGCCGGTCTTGCCCGCGCCGGGAAGCTCCGGCAGGTGCTGGATCTTCAAATAGCCCAGGGAGTCCGCGCCGATGAGCTGACAGATCTCTGGCACCGTGTACTTGCAGGCGATCAGGTTCTCCCTGGAGTCGATATCCACCCCGTAGTAGCAGGGGTTCAGAAAGGGCGGGGCGGTGACGCGCACATGCACCTGGGTGGCCCCGGCCTCCCGGAGGATGGCCACAGTCCGGGCGATGGTGGTGCTTCTGACGATGGAGTCGTCCACCAGAACCACCCGCTTGCCCTCCACCGTCTCCCGGACGGCGTTTAATTTTATGCGCACCCCGGTCTCCCGGGATTTCTGGCCCGGGGAGATAAAGGTTCGGCCGATATACTTATTTTTGATGAGGCCAATGTCGTAGGGGATGCCGCTCTCCTTGGAGTAGCCGATGGCCCCGTCCGTGCCGGAGTCCGGCACGCCGATGACGATGTCCGCCTCCACCGGGTAGTCCTGGGCCAGGAAGGCCCCGGCCCGGAGCCTGGCATGGTGGATGGAACATCCGTCAATGACGGAGTCCGGGCGGGCAAAGTAGATATACTCAAAGATGCACAGGGCCTCCGGGGCCTTGCCGCAGTTATCCCGTATGCTGTGGACGCCGTCCCGGTCAAATACCACCACCTCGCCCGGCTCGATATCCCGGATGAACTCCGCGGAGACGGAGCTGAGGGCGCAGCTCTCCGAGGCGATCACATAGTCGCCGTGGCCGTTGCGCCCGTAGCACAGGGGCCGGAAGCCGTTTTTGTCCCGGATGGCGATGAGCTTGTCCTCCAGCATGAGGATCAGGGAGTAGGCGCCCTTTAGGCGGTGCATGGCCCGCAGGACGGCGTCCTCCGCCGTGTTCGTCTCCAGCCGCTCCTGGGTCAGGACGTAGGAGATGATCTCCGTGTCCGAGGTGGTGTGGAAAATGCTCCCGCGGCTCTCCAGCTCCCGCCGGAGCTGGAGGGCGTTTGTCAGGTTCCCGTTGTGGACGGTGGCCAGATTCCCGGTGAAGTGGCTGACCACAATGGGCTGGGCGTTCTCCCGCCCGGAGTTGCCCGTCGTGCCGTAGCGCACATGGCCCACGGCCATCGTCCCCTCCCCCAGGGACCTGAGGGTCTCCGGGGTGAACACGTCGGACACAAGGCCCAGATCCTTCACCGTGGTGAAATGCCCGTTGTTGGATACGGTGATCCCGCAGCTCTCCTGTCCCCGGTGCTGGAGGGCGTACAGCCCGTAGTACACCGTGTCCCCTACATGAAAAGGATTTGCGGCGTATATTCCGAATACGCCGCACTCCTCATGGATATGGTCATGAATATCCATAAAATATGATCCCTTCTGCACCGTTGCAAATCACGATCATTTAGTTTTGCGTGGCGCGATAAAAGAATTTTTTCCAAAAAGCAATTTAAATATTTTTTGCGGGGCTTTGCCTCGCAAAAAATCCCTCTTGCCGCCCAAGTGTACGGCCCTCTGGGCCGTGCGCGCAGGGCGGCGGCAGGATAGACTTTGCGAATTCTCAATTCGCAAAGTCTATCCGCACGCATCCCCTTGGCCTTGAAAGCCCGCAGGGCTTTCAAGCCAGTTACTCGGCCAGCCCCAGGCGCTTCATCATCTCGTGGTAGGCGCCCTCCACGTTGCCCAGATCCCGGCGGAAGCGGTCCTTGTCCAGCTTCTCATTGGTTTTCACGTCCCAGAAGCGGCAGGTGTCGGGGCTGATCTCGTCGGCCAGGACGATCTGGCCGTCCGATGTCTTGCCGAACTCCAGCTTGAAGTCCACCAGGGTCACGCCGCAGGAGAGCATCTCCGCCTTCAGGAAGTCGTTGACGGCGAAGGCGTACTTCTTGATCAGCTCGATCTCCTCCCAGGTGGCCAGCTTCAGCGCCACGGCGTGGTAGGCGTTGAGCAGGGGGTCGTGGAGGTCGTCGTTTTTATAGGAGAACTCGATGGTGGGCGCGTCAAAGACGATCCCCTCGGGGACACCGTACTTCTTGGAGAAGGATCCGGCGGAGACGTTGCGGATGATGACCTCCAGGGGGACGATGGAGACCTTCTTCACCAGGGTGTCCCGGTCAGAAAGCTCCTCCACCAGGTGGGTGGGGACCCCGGCGGCCTCTAACTTCTTCATAAGGAAGTTGGTCATCCGGTTGTTGATGGAGCCCTTGCCGGCGATGGTGCCCTTCTTCAGACCGTCAAAGGCGGTGGCGTCGTCCTTGTAGCTGACGATGACAAGATCGGGGTCGTCGGTGGCGAAGACCTTCTTGGCCTTGCCCTCATAGAGCTGTTCGCGCTTTTCCATTTTTAGTAAACCTCCTGGGTTTTTATTTTCTCTTGTATCATTTCCGCCGCGGGGGCCGAGATCTCACATCTCGAAATACTCGTCTCTCCCCGCGCCGACGGAGACATACCTGATGTGGGTGCCCGTGGATTCGGCGATGAAGTTTACATAATCCTGCGCCTCCCGGGGCAGGTCGTGGAAGCTGCGGCAGGCGGAGATATCCCTGTGCCAGCCGGGGAGGTACTCGATCACGGGCTTGGCCGCCTCCAGCTCGTCGCCGGTGGGGAAGTAGTCCACGATCTTGCCGTTCACGTCGTAGTGGGTGACCACAGGGATGCGGTCAAGGTACGAGAGGACGTCCAGCTTGGTAAGGGCGATCTCCGTGGCGCCCTGGACGAGGCAGCCGTACCGGGAGGCCACCACGTCAAAGCCGCCCACTCTCCGGGGACGGCCCGTGGCCGCGCCGTACTCGCCTCCGGCCTCCCGCAGGGCATCCGCCTCCGCGCCGAACATCTCGCAGGTGAAGGGGCCGGCGCCCACGCAGCTGGAGTAGGCCTTCATGATGCCCACCACGTTGTCCAGGCGCTTGGCCGGGATGCCGGCGCCGATGGGGGCGTAGGCGGCAATAGTGCTGGAGCTGGAGGTATAGGGGTAGATGCCAAAGTCGATGTCCCGGAGCGCCCCCAGCTGTGCCTCGAACATCACGGACTTGCCGCTCTCCACGGCGTCCGTGAGGTAGCGGGTGGTGTCCTTCACATACTCCCGCAGGGGGAAGCCGTATTTCTCAAGCCAGGCGTAGATCGCATCGGGATCCACCGGCTCATGCTGATAGCCGCCGCTCACTGTCAGGTTCTTCCACTGGCACAGATCCTCCAGATGGGCGCGGAGGCTCTCGGGGTGGAAGAGGTCGCCCATGCGGACGGTCTTCTTCATATACTTGTCGGCGTACACCGGCGCGATGCCGCGGCGGGTGGAGCCGTAGGCCTTGCCGCCCAGGCGCTCCTCCTCCAGGATATCCATCATCTTGTGGTAGGGCAGGCAGACCGTGGCCCGGTCGGAGATCACCAGGTGCTGAGGAGTGATCTCAATGCCCTTCTCCCGAAGCGCCGCCATCTCCCCTGTCAGATGCTCCAGGTCGATGACCATGCCGGGGCCCATGACGTTCACCGTCTCGTCCCGCAGGATCCCGGAGGGCAGAAGATTCAGGATAAACTTGCCCTTCTCATTGATGACGGTGTGTCCGGCGTTGTTCCCGCCCTGATAGCGGATCACAATGTCGTACCGGGAGCTTAAAAGGTCCACCATCCGGCCCTTTCCCTCGTCTCCCCAGTTGATCCCAACAACAGCAGTTAACATAATTCTTCTCCTTATACCCGCACCTGGGCGTCCAGGCCCAGCAAAGCGGCGTTTTCTTCCAGTATGGGGGCGGCGACGGCGGCGAGGAACTCCTCCGTCTGCTCCGGCGCACGGCCCACGAATTTGCGGATATCCAGAACCTCCCGCAGCGACTCCTCCGTCAGGCCGAAGCGCTTGTCCTGAAGGAGCTGTTCCAGAAGGTTGTTGTCCTTCCCCTCCAGCTTCACTCTGGCGGCGGCGATCTGGGAGTACTGGCGGATGGCCTCGTGAAGCTCCTGGCGGTCCCCGCCCCGCTCCACGGCGTCCATCAGGATGTTCTCACTGGCCATAAAGGGCAGCTCCTCCGAGAGGTGCTTCTCCATGACCTTGGGGTAGACCCGGCCGTTGCGGATCACGTTGATGAGCAATGTCAGGATGCCGTCCACCCCCAAAAACGCCTCCGGGATGGAGATGCGCCGGTTGGCGCTGTCGTCCAGCGTCCGCTCCAGCCACTGGGCGGCGGCGGTGTCGCTGGCGTTCTTGGCGTCGTTGATGATGTACCTGGCCAGGGAGACCACCCGCTCGCACCGCATGGGGTTGCGCTTGTAGGCCATAGCGGAGGAGCCGATCTGGTTTGTCTCAAACGGCTCGTCAAACTCCTTCATATGGGCCAGGAGCCTGATATCCGTGGCCATCTTGGCGCAGGAGACGGCGATATCGGAGAGGACGTTCAGCACATAGGCGTCCACCTTCCGGGAGTAGGTCTGGCCGGAGACGGGCATACAGGCCTCAAAGCCCATCTTCTCCGCGATCCGGCGCTCCAGTTCCTTCACCTTATCGTGGTCGCCGTGGAAAAGCTCCAAAAAGCTGGCCCCGGTGCCGGTGGTGCCCTTGCACCCCAGGAGCTTTAAATGGGACAGCTCAAACTCCAGCCGCTCCAGATCCATGACCAGATCCTGCGTCCACAGCGTGGCGCGCTTCCCCACCGTGGTGGGCTGGGCGGCCTGGAAGTGGGTGTAGGCCAGGGTGGCCACGTCCTTGTTCTCCCGGGCGAAGTCCGAGAGGGCGGCGATGGCGTTCACCAAAAGCTTCTTCACCCGCAAAAGGCCGTCGCGCATCTGGATGATGTCGGTGTTGTCCCCCACATAGCAGCTGGTTGCGCCCAGGTGTATGATGGGCTTGGCCTTGGGGCAGGCGTCCCCAAAGGTGTGGACATGGGCCATCACGTCGTGGCGCAGCTTATGCTCGTACCCGTCGGCCAGCTCATAGTCGATATCGGTGACGTGCCGGCGCATCTCGTCGATCTGCTCCTGGGTGATGGGCAGGCCCAGCTCCTTCTCGCTCTCCGCCAGGGCGATCCACAGCTTCCGCCAGGTGGAGAATTTAAAGTCCGGGGAGAAGATGAACTGCATCTCGCGGGAGGCATACCGGCTGCACAGGGGATTTTCATAGCGGTCTTTCATAGGTGTATCGTCCTTTCGGGGAAAGTCCGCACGGGCGGCCAAAAGAGGCCGCCCCTGCGGCGTCTCAATTATCTCAATTTTATCTTTTTTTCCGGCGGCATGTACGTCGGAAAAAAGACCTATTGCCGCGCAAACGTGCGCCCTTCGGGCGTGCGCTGCGGCGCGGCAGCAGGAAGATTCGGCGTGAATTCCGCAGAATTCACGGCGGGTCTTTTGCGCGCTTCCCCTTGGCATCGAAATGCCGCAGGCATTTCGAGCCGGTTTCGTTTATTCCACGGTGACAGATTTTGCCAGATTCTTGGGCTTGTCGATATCGCAGCCCCGCTCCTTGGCCACATAGTAAGCGAAAAGCTGGAGGGGAACGATCTGGGCGATGGGGGTGAACAGCTCCTCCGTCCTGGGAACCAGGATGAAGTCGTCGGCTTTTTTCAAAATCTGCCGGTTGCCCTCCTGGGCCACGGCCAGCACCTGGGCGCCCCGGGCCTTGACCTCCTCGATATTGGACATGGTCTTCTCCAGCAGCGGCTCGTAACAGGCCAGAGTGACCACCAGGCTCCCCTGCTCCAAAAGGGCGATGGTGCCGTGCTTCAGCTCCCCGGCGGCGTAGGCCTCCGCGAAGATGTAGCTGATCTCCTTGAGCTTCAGCGCCCCCTCCATGCACACGGCGTAGTCCATGTTCCGCCCGATGAAGTAGATCTGGTTGTGGGCGCTGGCCTTCTTGGCAAGCTTCTTGATGTTCCGGTTCAGGTCGATGGCCCGCTGGATCTTCCCGGGCATATCCAGGAGGGCCAGGACGAGCCGGTCGTATTTCTCCCTCTCGATTTTGCCCAGCCTGTCGGCCAGATAGACGGCCAGCATGTCCAGGACGGCCACCTGGGTGGTGTAGCCCTTTGTGGTGGCGACGGCGATCTCCGGCCCGGCCCAGGTGTAGATCACATGGTCGGCAAGCTTTGCGATGGTGCTGCCCACCACGTTCACGATGGCCAGGGTCTTGGCGCCCCGGGATTTGCACTCCTTCAGGGCGGCGATGGTGTCCGCCGTCTCCCCGGACTGGGATACCACGATGAGCAGGGTATGCTCGTCAATGATGGGGTTGCGGTAGCGCAGCTCGCTGGCAAGCTCCACGCTCACCGGGATGCGGCAAAGCTCCTCGATCACATACCGGCCCACCTGCCCGGCGTAGCCGGCGCTTCCGCAGGCGGTGATGACGATCCGCCGGATCCGGCCCAGCTCCTCATCGGTGAGGTGGAAATCCTCAAACTCCACCCGGCCGTTTCGGATGCGCGGCTCCACGGTGGCCTTGAAGCAGGCGGGCTGCTCCATGATCTCCTTCAGCATGAAATGCTCATAGCCGCCCTTTTCCGCGGCCTCCACATCCCAGGTGACACGGGAGACCGGCTTTTCAACGGCCCGGCCCCGCACGTCGTAGACGGTGATGCTCTCCGGCGTCAGCTCCGCGAATTCCCCGTCGTCCAGGTAGATCACGTTCTTGGTGTGGGGCACCAGGGCCGCCACGTCGGAGGCGAAGTAGTTCTCCCCCACGCCCAGGCCCAGGATCAGGGGACTCTGCTCCCGCATGGCGAAGAGCCGCCCCGTCCCGTCCAGGCACACGACGCCCAGGGAGTAGGACCCCTCCAGCCGCGCCGCGGTCTTCATCACCGCCCGCTTGGCGTCCCCGTCGTAATACGTCTCCAAAAGGGCCGCCACGACCTCCGTGTCCGTGTCGGACAGGAACACATAGCCCTTTTTGGTCAGCTCCTGGCGCAGGGGGGCGTAATTTTCAATGATGCCGTTGTGGACAACGGCGAAGCGGCCGTCGGAGGACATATGCGGGTGGGCGTTCACGTCGTTGGGCGCCCCGTGAGTGGCCCAGCGGGTGTGGCCCACGCCCACGGCCCCGCCGATATCCCCGCCGTCATGGGTCATATCGGCCAGATTCTGGACGAAGCCCTTGACCTTGGCAATGTTGATCCGATCCCCGTCGGCCACGGCGATGCCCGCCGAGTCGTACCCTCTGTACTCAAGCCGCTTCAGCCCGTCCAGCAGGACGGGGGCGGCCTGACGCGTTCCGGTAAAACCCACTATACCGCACATAAATCATGATCCTTTCCGTTTTGATCCCCCGCCCTGGGCGGTGGGATCCGGTTCCGTCACTTCTTCAGGGAGGCCCCGACAAATCCCAAAAACAGCGGATGGGGCTTGTTGGGCCGGCTCTTGAACTCCGGGTGGAACTGGACGCCCAGATAGAAGTCGTACCCCGGAAGCTCCACGGTCTCCACAAGCCTTCCGTCCGGACTCATGCCGGAGAAGGCCATGCCGCCGGACTCAAAATCCATGTAATACTCGTTGTTGAACTCATAGCGGTGACGGTGGCGCTCCGTGATGCGCTGGGTCTGGTAGCACCGCTCCATCATGGTGTTCATGCGGATGTGGCAGGGCCAGGCGCCCAAGCGCAGGGTGCCGCCCTTGTCGATGTCGTCGTTCTGGCCCGGCATAAAGTCGATGACCTTGTGGGGGGAATTCTCGTCAAATTCCCGGGAGTTGGCGTCCTCCCAACCCAGAACGTCCCTGGCAAACTCGATGCACATGATCTGCATTCCCAGGCAGATGCCGAAATACGGCGTCCTTGTCTCCCGGGCGTACCGGGCGGCCAGGATCATCCCCTCGATGCCCCGCTGGCCGAAGCCGCCGGGGACAATAATGCCGTCAAGCCCGCCCAGGGTCTCCCGGTAGTTGTCCGGGGTGATGGTCTCCGAGTCGATCCACCGGATATTCACCTTCGCCCCCAGGGCAAAGCCCGCGTGGCGCAGGGCCTCGGACACGGAAAGATAGGCGTCGTGAAGCTGGACGTACTTGCCGATAAGGCCGATGGTCACGTCCGTGTGCAGGTTCTTGATGCTCTCCACCAGGCCGCGCCACTCCGTGAGATCCGGCTGGGGCGCGTCGATCTTCAGCTCCCGGCACACCACGTCGGAAAAATGCTCCTCCTCCAGCATCAGCGGAGCCTCGTACAGGATGGGGAGAGTCACGTTCTCGATGACGCAGTCGGGCTTTACGTTGCAAAAATGGGCGATCTTCTGGAAAATGCTCTCGTCCTCGATGGGCTCATCTGTGCGCAGGACGATGATATCCGGGTTGATGCCCAGGCCCAGAAGCTCCTTGACGGAGTGCTGGGTGGGCTTGGATTTATGCTCGCCGCTGGCCTTTAAGTAGGGCACCAGGGTGACGTGGATGTAGAGGCGGTTCTCATACCCCACCTCCAGACCCACCTGACGGATGGCCTCCAAAAAGGGCTGGGACTCGATATCGCCCACCGTGCCACCGATTTCGGTGATGACCACGTCGGCATTGGTCTTCTTCCCCACGGAGTAGATGAATTCCTTGATCTCGTTGGTCACATGGGGGATGACCTGGACGGTGTGGCCCAGATACTCGCCCCGCCGCTCCTTGCCGATGACGTTGGCGTAGACCTTGCCCGTTGTCAGGTTGGAAAACTTGTTCAGATCCTCGTCGATAAACCGCTCATAGTGTCCCAGATCCAGGTCGGTCTCGGCGCCGTCCTCGGTGACGTACACCTCCCCGTGCTGGTAGGGGCTCATGGTGCCGGGATCCACGTTGATGTAGGGATCCAGCTTCTGGGCCGCCACCTTCAGCCCCCGGGCCTTTAAAAGGCGCCCCAGGGACGCGGCGGTGATGCCCTTTCCCAGGCCGGAAACCACGCCGCCTGTGACGAAAATATACTTGCTCATTCTTATCCCCTTCCTCTTTTCTCAAGAATCGGGAACGCGCCGATGATGAGATAGACCATCCCCGGCCCGTCCTTCCACCATCGGAAACACAACATCCGTATTATATATGAAATCTTCCCACAATGCAAGCCGCAGGACTACCGGATTTTTCGCCCGCTGGAAACTTTTCCTGTACGGTTTTGACTAATCTCCCAAATACAGGGATTTCACCGCCTGCCTCACATCCTCCAGGATGTAGAGGGATCCGGCGGCGCACACCCAGCCGTCCGGCCCGGCAAGCTCCACGGCCAGTCTCACCGCCTCCGGGATGCTCCCGGCCGCGAGGGCGTGGAAGCCCCGATCACCGGCCAGCCGCGCCAGCTCCCCGGCGTCCATCGCCCGGGGCACGGCGGCCCTGACGCAAACCGCCGTGGAGGACACCTCCCCCAGGGCGTCCAGGATCCCCGAGGCGTCCTTATCCCCCATGACGCCTATGAGAAAGACGCCCCTCCTGCCGCCGGCAAGCTCTTTCAGGCTCCCGGCCAAGGCACGGGCCGCCGGGGGGTTGTGTCCGCCGTCCACAAGGATCAGAGGCTCCTGGCAGACGGTCTCCAGCCGGCCCGGCCAGCTCACTCCGGCAAGCCCGGCATACACGGCCTCACCCGGTATCCGCCAGCCCCTCTCCCGGAGGAGCTTCACCGCCGTCACAGCTAAGGCGGCGTTCTCCGGTTGGTATTCCCCCGCCAGGGGGATGCGCAGGCCCTCAAGGCCATCATAAGAAAACTCCGCCCCGGAAAACCCCAGTCTGCTCACATGCAGGCGGCCGAGATCCGCAAGCCGGAATTCGGCCCCCAGCTCCCGGCATCTCCTGGAGATCACGCCCCCGGGGTCGCAGGCAGCGGCGCACACGCCGTTTTTTCGGATGATCCCGGCCTTTACGCCGGCGATCTCCTCCAGAGTATTTCCCAAATACTGGGTGTGGTCAAGGCCAATGGAGGTGATGACGGAGATCTCCGATCCCGCGATCACGTTGGTGGCGTCATGGACGCCGCCCATGCCCACCTCCACCACCGCTGCGTCCACTCCGTAGTCCCGGAAGGCCGTGAGGCCCAAGAGGGTGACAAGCTCAAACTCCGCCGGGTGGGCGTCCAGCTCACGCAAAACGTCCCTGACATGCGCCGTCACCTCCGCCAGCGCCCCGTCGGGGATGTCCCGGCCGTCCAGGCGGATCCGCTCGTTGAACCGCCGGACAAAGGGGGATGTGAAAAGCCCCGTTTTGTACCCGGCGCTGCGCAGGATGCTCTCCAAATACGCGCAGACAGACCCCTTGCCGTTTGTCCCGGCAACGTGGAGGATCTTAAGCTCTCTATCCGGATCTCCCAGCCTCTCCAGCACGGCCCGCATCCGGGCAAAGTCCGGCCCGCCGTGTCTCATGGAGTGGATATAGGTCAGGGCCTGCTCATAGGTCATGTTTACCGCCTCCCCCAAAAAACTATACCAAACCCCGTTCTTTGTCAACCGGAAAAAGAATCATTTGCGTTTTTTCCCGGAATGGTCTATAATCAGGGAAAAACCGTATCGGAGGGATTTCCATGCCCCTTAACAAAGTGGAGGACGCGGCCGCCGGGATCGTTGAAGAGATCAGCACCGTAACGGGCCTCGACCCCACGGTGACGCTCATCGCCCTGGCAGTCCTCGTCCTCATCGCCGTATTCATCTTCACCAAGCCCATCCGCCTTGTGCTGAAGCTGGTCATCAACACCCTGGTGGGCTTCGCCGCCCTGTGGGTGCTGAACAAGATCGGGGCCGGTTACGGCATCGCCCTGGCCCTTGACCTGAAAAACGCCGTGATCACCGGGGTCTTCGGCATCCCGGGTGTGGCGGTTCTGCTGGTTCTCCGGTGGGCCGGGATCCTGTGAGGCGCGCCGTGAGAACCGCTTTGATCTCAGGGGCCTCCCGGGGCATCGGCGCCGCCTGCGCCCGGGCGCTGACCAGGGACGGCTGCCGCGTGGTGGTCAACTATCAAAAAAGCGCCCAGGCCGCCCAGACCCTGGCCGGCCAGATCGGCGGCCTGGCCGTCCAGGGCGACGTCTCCGACCCTGAGGACGTGGAGCGTCTCTTCGCCCGGGCCGGGGATGTGGACGTGCTGGTGGCCAACGCCGGCATCGCCCTGCAAAAGCTGTTTACCGACACCACCCCGGAGGAGTGGCGCCGGATCTTCTCCGTCAACGTGGACGGGGCCTATAACCTGATCCGCGCCGCCCTGCCCCACATGATCCACCAGAAGTGGGGCCGGATCGTGGTAGTCAGCTCCGTCTGGGGCATACGCGGGGCCAGCTGTGAGGCGGCCTACTCCGCCAGCAAGGCCGCGCTCATCGGCCTGACAAAGGCCCTGGCCAAGGAGCTTGGCCCTTCCGGCATCACCGTAAACTGCGTCGCCCCCGGCGTCATTGATACGGACATGAACGGGAATCTGGACGAGGCGGCCCTCGGGGAGCTTGCGGAGTCCACCCCCCTTTGCCGTCTGGGCACCCCGGAGGAGACGGCCGCCGCCGTCAGCTTCCTCTGCTCCGACGCCGCGGCCTTTGTCACCGGTCAGGTGCTGTCCGTGGACGGCGGCTTCGCCGTGTAATGCCGCCGGAAAAATGCGTTTCTTGACAAGCTGACAACCCCTCGGATTCCACGGAATCCGAGGGGTTGTTTTTCCCGTTTCTTTTTCCCAAAAACGCCGCCTATTTCTCCCCGAGGAAGAAAAGCCGCACCATGCTCCGGAACACGTCCCAGAAGGTCAGACGCTCCACACCGTCCGGGGCGATGATGGGTGTGCGGGACAGAACCTCGTCCCCCAGCCACACCGTCATGCTCCCCACGGCCGCCCCCTGCTCCACCGGCGCCTGGAGCCTCTCCTCCAGCTCCACCGTGACCTGCAAATTCCCGGCGTCCGCCTTCCTCACCAGGAGCTTAGGCTCCTGGGACAGGGCCGGCTGGATGTACTTCTCCCGCCCCAGCTCCACCGGAATCGGCGGCAGGATCTCCGCCGGCCGGGGTGACGCCAGGGTATACGCCCCGAAGGCGTAGCTGAGAAGGGTCTTGGCGCTCTCAAATCTGTCGGCGGAGGAGTCGCAGTGCAGGACGACGGCGATGTACTCCACCCCGTCGCGCTCCGCCGTGGCCGCCAGACAGTGGCCCGCCTGGGAGGTGTAGCCCGTTTTCAGCCCAGTGGCCCCCTGGTAGAAGCGCACCAGCTTGTTGGTGTTGGACAGGCCGAACTGTCCGTCCCGGATGGTGTCCATCCAGATGGTGGTGTACTCCTTGATCCAGTCGTGGCGGATAAGCTCCCGGCTCATGATGGCGATGTCCCTGGCGGTGGTCAGATGCTCCGGATCGTCCATCAGTCCCGTACAGTTGGTAAAATGGGTGTTGGACATGCCCAGCTCGGCGGCGCGCTGATTCATCCTGGCCACAAAGGCCTGCTCCGAGCCCGCCATATGCTCCGCCACGGCGCAGGCAGCGTCGTTGGCCGAGGAGACAACGATGCACTTGAGCATCTCCCGCAGGGGCATCTGCTCCCCCTCCTCCAGAAACACCTGGCTGCCGCCCATACCGGCGGCGTAGGCGCTGCAGGTGATGGTCTCGTCCAGATCCAGCGTCCCGGCGTCCACCGCCTCCACGATCAGAAGGATCGTCATTACCTTTGTCACCGACGCGGGGCGCAGCTGCTCATCGGCGTTTTTCTCCCAGATCACCTGCCCCGTCTCCTTCTCCATCAGGATCGCCGAGGGTGCCGGAACGTCCAGCCCCTCCGCGCTTGTGGGGATGGAGGACTCGTCAAATACGCTCTCCGGCACATCCTCGTCCGGCTCCGACTCCATTTGGATCTCCGCGGCAAACACGGTGTTCGTCAGCAGTAAAAGTGCGGCAAGCATCCCCGCCAGCTTCTTCATAGCGCGTCCCTCCTTCGCTGTCAAAAGAATATGTCCACGGTTTTTAAATATTCCTCTTGAAATTTTTCAAAGGATATGGTATAGTAATGCTCACGCGGATATAGTTCATCGGTAGAACGACGGCTTCCCAAGCCGTAGAGGTGGGTTCGATTCCCATTATCCGCTCCAAAAGACGAGACCGCCTGATGGCGGTCTCGTCTTTTTGGAGCTAACGCCCTTTGCCAAAGGCAAAGGGCGCCCCGCCGCAATGCGGCGGCAGCCTGTCGAAAAAGCCCTGCGGGCTTTTTCGACAAAGGGGAACGTGCGGAAAGGCCCCCCTGGAATTGCGCGCAATTCCAGGGGGGCCTTTCCTGCTGCCGCGCCGCAGCGCACGCCCAAGGGCGCACGTTTGCGCGGCAAGAGGGATTTTTTGCGAGGCAAGGCCCCGCAAAAAATATTTGGATTGGGGGGCGGGACGGGGGATTGTCCGTTGACCGGAGGTCTTGACCCGGCGTTACAGAGGGACGGTTCTTTTCGTCGTCGCGAAAGCCGCTTAACCTCGCCGCCACGCCAGCGTGACGGCTCAGGCGCGGGCTTTGCTCCTCCTCTCCCCACGCAATCACGATTGCGTGGGGGCCCCGGTGACAAAAAACCGTCCCTCAAGTCCCGCCTTTTTCGGAGGAGCTTCCCGTCTTTTGAGGAGGTGGGACAGCGGGGACGGTTCTTTTGTACCACCAGTGCGCACACTGGTGTGACTAAAGAACCGTCCCCGTGTCACACCGGCTTCCCGGGGACGCTTGACGCTGCCCTTTCCCCGTCTATTATACCGCCCTCAATCAACGACGCGGGCCGCCGTGGGCGGCGGCCCGTACAGATTGATTTGATGGTAACGCTCTTTTTCCGTTCCTTTGAGGAGGTGGGACAGCGTGTCACACCGGCTTCCGGGTGATGCACGACGAACCATCTACCGTGCCCCACAGGGGACGGTTCTTGTGAACCATTGTCGCTTGCGCTCCAATGTCCCACAAAAACCGTCCCCGTGAGGCAGTGGTGGCGCTCAATCAACGCGACACGGGCCGCCGTGGGCGGCGGCCCCTACGGCAAATTTCAAAGTTTTCCATCTTAACGCAACCGCTCTGTCACCCAACCCGCCCGGGCCGATGAGGTCATCGGCCCCTACAGGGGGGCTCTTACAGACTGTAGGGGCCGCCTCTCTTGGCAGCCCGCCCCTCGATTTTGCATCATTGTCCGAATCAACGGCATTTGTATGTAGGGGCCGACGACCTCGTCGGCCCGTGTTCCGATTACCTCCAAGCATCGATTCAACGCAGCTCAAACGACGCGGGCCTCCGTGGGCGGAGGCCCGTACAGATTGAATAGATGGAAACGCTCTTTTCTCGGCCCTTTGAGGAGGTGAGACAAAGGGGACGGAGAAAGGTACGTCTACGGCAGCCGGTGTGACACGGGGACGGTTCCTTAGTCACACCAGTGTGCGCACTGGTGGTACAAAGAAACCGTCCCCTT
>CANQFV010000006.1 GCA_947599875.1 uncultured Oscillospiraceae bacterium | reverse complement strand
CTTTCCCTCACAGGCCGTCAGCACAGACAAAAGAAGAGTGAAGCATAGGAATTGGATCAATATTTTCTTCATAATAAACTCCTTTCGGATATGGCCATCACCGCTGGGCCGGAAACCAGGGGACGCCCAAGCGCTCCATCACAAAGATGGGCAGCCGCCATTGGAGGCGGGCTATGGCAAATAAGAGCCCGGGGATCAGAAGGAGGGAGAGGATCATATGCTACTCACTCCACGTCCTCCGTAAACTCCAAAATATCCCCCGGTTGGCAGCGGAGGGCGCGGCACAGGGCGTCCAGGGTGGAAAACCGCACCGCTTTGGCCTTGCCCGTCTTTAAAACGGAGAGGTTGGCCATAGTTATGTCAACCTTTTCGGACAGCTCGGTGAGGCTCATTTTTCGCTTTGCCAGCATCACGTCAAGATTCACGGTAATTGCCATAGCTCCACCTCATATGGTAAGGTCGTTGTCGTTTTTCAGATCGGCGGCCTTCTGCGTCAGGTGGCTCAGGGCCGCGCAGGCGATGGTGACGGCGGCCCCGAAGAGGGTGAGGGCGATAAAGATCAGGGGCACCGAGGGGTGCTTCGGCCCCAGGGCCAGCACCGCCACGGCCAGGATCACATAGACGCAGGTGTCCCCCAGGGCCAGACGGCTGATGAGCCGGAGCCGCCCGGCGTTCTCAACGCAGAAGCTGTTGTTCCGGCCGATCTGGGTGAAGATCTGCCACGCCAGCCACAGGGCGATAAACCCGGGGAGGGAGGACAGCGCCACGATCCCGGGCACCGCGTAGCCGAAAACCGCCTCCTTCAGCGGGTTCCCGGCGTAGTAATCCGCCACGTTGCGCCCCAGCATGGGCACAAAAAACACAAGCACCGCGGCCAAAAATACCGCCAGCACCGCCACCACGACCTTGAGAAGTACGGACAATTCCTTTTGACTCATGTTACACGTCCCCTTTCATGGGGCAGTTTACCACAGGATGTCTTGATTGTCAATAAAAATTTATCGAAAAACGATAAATATGGAAAATCCGTCAAAATATTATAAATTTGCGGATTTTTTCAGGAATGGTTGTTGCACATTTCCGGCGACGCTGTTATAATGTATAAAAATGGGCGTCTTTGTCCAGGTGAAACGGGTAAAATCAATAAAAATTATTTTAAGGAGGCTGCAGCATGGGCAACAACGTGATGGTAGGTCAGTCGGGCGGGCCGACCTCGGTGATCAACTCCTCCCTGGCTGGGGTGTTTGAGGCGTCCCGCGCCAGGGGCGCGGAGCATGTGTACGGTATGCTCCACGGCGTGGAGGGCCTTTTGCAGGGGAAGTACATCGATCTGTGCGAGAAATTCAAGACCGGGCTGGAGATCGAACTTTTGAAGCGCACCCCCTCCAGCTATCTGGGATCCTGCCGCTACAAGCTCCCGGACTGGCGGGAGGACGAGGCCCCCTATAAGAAGCTGCTGGCCCTTTTGGAGGAGCTGGATGTGGGCTACTTCCTGTACATCGGCGGCAACGACTCGATGGACACCATCGGGAAGCTGGCCGATTACGGCGAGCATGTGGCCTCCGGCATCCGCTTTATGGGCGTGCCCAAGACCATCGACAACGACCTGATGATCACGGACCACACCCCCGGCTACGGCTCCGCGGCCAAGTATATCTCCGTGGTGATGAAGGAGATCATCCGGGACGCCACGGTCTACGGCACAAAATATGTGACCATCGTGGAGATCATGGGCCGCAACGCCGGCTGGCTCACCGCCGCCGCCGCTTTGGCCCGGGGCGAGGACTGCGAGGGCGTGGACATGATCTGCCTGCCCGAGGTGCCCTTCCATGTGGACCGGTTTGTGGAGAAGGTTCGGGTCATGCAGGAGAAGAAGCCCAGCATCGTCATCGCCGTCTCCGAGGGCGTGAAGCTGGAGGACGGCCGGTATGTGTGCGAACTCAGCGACGACCCCCGGCGCGTGGACGCCTTCGGCCATAAGAACCTCACCGGCACGGCCCGGTATCTGGCCGGCGTGGTGGAGCGCAACCTGGACACCAAGACCCGCTCCATCGAGCTTTCCACCCTGCAGCGCTGCGCCTCACACCTCACCAGCCGCACGGATATCACCGAGGCGTACCAGGTGGGCGGCGCCGCGGCCCAGGCGGCCTTCCACGGCCACACCGGGGAGATGGTGGCCCTGCGCCGTGTCAGCAACAAGCCCTACCAGTGCGTCACGGAGCTTCACCCCATCAGCGAGGTGGCCAATCTGGAGAAGAAGGTGCCCCTGGACTGGGTCAACGAGAACTTCACCGATATGCTCCCGGCCTTCCTCAACTACGCCCGTCCCCTGATCCAGGCGGAGCTGACTCCCATCTACATCGAGGGACAGCCGTACCACATTTTCTGCCCGGAGGCGTAAGATAACTGGCTTGAAAGGCCGCGGGGGCCTTCTGGCGCGGGAGCTTTCCGCGCCTCTCCTGCCCTGGCGGTAAACCCCTGCGGCCTTCCAATGCCAATTAGGACGCGTGCGAAAGACCCGGCGTGAATTTTTCGGAATTCACGCCGGGTCTTTCTGCTGCCGCGCTGCGCGCACGGCCCGTAGGGCCGCACACTTGCGCGGCAAGAGGGATTTTTTGCGAGGCAAAGCCCCGCAAAAAATATTGAAATTGGGTTTTGGCAATTCTGAGGAAATTGAGCTTTTGGCGATTGGGGAACTCTTTATTTCAACGAATATTCATTCTTTGTTCACTCTTTATGGGGCGGGGAGAGTATAATTACAATGAATAAATTTTGTGAAACGGGATGTATCATGCTTAAACTACACAACATCACCAAGACCTATGTCACCGGGGACCTGAAGCAGCAGGCGCTGGACGGGATCTCCATCTCCTTCCGGAAGAACGAATTTGTCTCCGTCCTGGGGCCGTCCGGCTCGGGAAAGACCACGCTTCTGAACATCATCGGCGGGCTGGATCAGTACACCGACGGGGATCTGATCATCAACGGCAAATCCACCAAGGAGTACAACGACGCCGACTGGGACACCTACCGCAACCACTCCGTGGGCTTCGTCTTCCAGAGCTACAACCTGATCCCGCATCAGACCGTCCTTTCCAACGTGGAGCTGGCGCTGACGCTGTCCGGCGTGAGCAAGTCCGAGCGGCGCCGGCGGGCCATCGAGGCGCTGAAGGCCGTGGGGCTGGAGGAACACATCCACAAAAAGCCCAACCAGATGTCCGGCGGCCAGATGCAGCGCGTCTCCATCGCCAGGGCGCTGATCAACAACCCGGATATTCTCCTGGCCGACGAACCCACCGGGGCGCTGGACTCCGAGACCTCCATCCAGGTGATGGAGCTTTTGAAGGACATTGCCAAGGACCGGCTCGTCATCATGGTCACCCACAACCCGGAGCTGGCCCAGCGCTACTCCACCCGCATCGTGAAGCTGCTGGACGGCAAGATCATCGACGATTCCGACCCCTATGTGGATGACAGCGTGGCGAAGGTCCTCACGAAGAAGGAGCAGAAGAAGCACAAGAGCGAGAAGAAGAAAAAGTCCATGTCCTTCTTCACCGCCCTGAGCCTTTCCCTGAACAACCTGATGACGAAAAAGGGGCGCACCTTCCTGACCTCCTTCGCCGGGTCCATCGGCATCATCGGCATCGCCCTGATCCTCTCTGTCTCCGCCGGCTTCCAGGCGTACATCGACAAGGTGCAGGAGGACACCCTGTCCAGCTATCCCATCACTATCGAGGCGGAGAGCGTGGATATGTCCTCCATGCTCCTGAGCTTTATGAATTCCCGGCAGGAGGCCTACGAGGAGGAGCGGGATCCCGACCGGGTGTACTCGGCCACGGTGATGTACGACATGCTCAGCTCCATGATGAACGCCAGAACAAAGACCAACGACCTCACCGCCTTCAAGAAGTTCCTGGACGAGGGCGGCAACGGGATCATGGATATCGCCCGTGTCCACTACACCTACGACTTTAAATTCGACGTGTACACCAAGGACGCCGACGGGAATGTGGTGAAATCCGACGCTATGGCCATGATGCAGGAGGCCATGACGGGGATGTTCGGCGGGGATTACTCCGCGTACTTTGACAATATGGGCCAGATGTACCAGCAGTTCAACGTGTGGAACGAGCTTCTCCCGGAGGCCGACGGCCAGGGCGTGGCGGACTCCACAAAGGAGCAGTATGAGCTGCTCTACGGCAAGTGGCCGGAGAATTATGACGAGATCGTCATCTTCGTGGACCGGCGCAACGAGATCTCGGATCTGATGCTCTACTCCCTGGGCTTTATCAGCACCGACGACATGAACGAGACCATGAAGGCCATGATGAACGGGGAGCCGGTGAAGTCGGAGGTTCTCAGCTGGAGCTATGAGGAGCTGTGCGACACCGACTTTAAGTTCATCCTGCCCAGCGAATATTACCAGTGGGATCCCGCCACGGGGAGCTACATCGACCTGTCCGCCACGGACACGGGCATGAAGTACCTGTACGACAGCGAGGACGTGGGCGTGCCCCTGAAGGTGGTGGGCATTGTCCGTCCCACGGAGGACAACGGCGGGGTCTCCGGCAGCATCGGCTACACCGCAGCCCTGACCCAGTACGCGATGGAGGAGACGGGCAAGCAGGAGATCGTGAAGAAGCAGCTGGCGGATGACACCGTGGACGTGTTCACCGGCCTGCCCTTCCGGACGCCGGAGTATACAGAGCCTGAGGACAGCGTAAAGGCCCAGGATTTCAAGGCGTACTTCGACGGCCTGGACGGGGAGAAGAAGGCGGAGCTGTTTGTTCGGATGTCCGCCATTCCCACGGAGGAGTACCTCTCCGACGCCGTGGAGCAGCAGATGGCCGGCCTTGACCGGGCGAGCATCGAGGAGATGATGAAAAACTCTTACGCCCAGCAGATGGGCGTCTCCGACACCAGCCAGATCGAGAGCTACTTTGCCAAGATGACGGATGAGGAGCTTTTCCAGATGGCGGAGCAGGGGATCCGTCAGATGGCCGCCGAGGCGTATGCCCAGCAGGTGACGGCGCAGCTTGGCCAGCTCCCCGCCCAGCAGCTGGCGGCGATGATGGAGAACGCCGCCTTCACCGACGGCCAGTACGCGGCCTTCTATGACGCCTTTATGCCCCCCACGGTCTCCGACGCCAACTACGAGCAGAACCTGGACGCCCTGGGCTACGCCGTCCCGGAGAGTCCCAGCCAGGTGGCCCTGTACGCCGTGAGCTTTGAGGACAAGGACAAGATCGCGGATCTGATCCGGGCCTACAACGACGGGGTGGAGGAGGACGACAAGATTGACTACACCGACTATGTGGCCCTGCTCATGAGTTCCGTCACCACCATCATCAACGCCGTCAGCTATGTACTCATCGCCTTTGTGGCCATCTCCCTGGTGGTCAGCTCTATTATGATCGGCATCATCACCTACATCTCCGTCCTGGAGCGGACGAAGGAGATCGGCGTCCTGCGGGCCATCGGCGCCTCCAAGCGGGACGTGGGCCGGGTGTTCAACGCCGAGACCCTGATCGTGGGCTTCGGCGCCGGCGTCATCGGTATCGGCGCGTCGCTGCTGATCATCCTGCCCATCAACATGGTGCTGCACCACCTGACGGGCATAGACGATCTGTCCGCCGTGCTGCCGGCCGCCGCCGGCGTGATCCTGGTGGGCATCTCCATGCTCCTCACCTTCATCGCGGGGCTTGTGCCCTCCCATGTGGCGGCCAATAAGAATCCGGTGGAGGCCCTGCGCACAGAGTAAAGAGATTCCGCGCCCTCCCTTCGCGGGCGGGCGCGGGTTTGATAGGTTTGACCAAAGATGAGCCGCGCATACCGCAAGAAACGCAATGTTTAACCGCAACTTACACTATTTTCATTGCGCAAAAAAAGCCTATAATATGCGGTGTCGTCAGGGACGACGCAACTAATCTTTGGAGGAATTTACTATGAAAAAGCATGATACTAAAAGAAAGGAAAACGCCAGAAGAAATACCGTGGGCCTTGAGCGCGAGCTGAAGGGCGGGTTGAATTTCGTGGCCGTCATCGGCAGCGTTGAGCGGCTTCGGAATCCTGAATTCTGGAAGTGAGCTGCGTATGCCGGCGGCAGCGCCGCCCGTTGTCCCAAATGCAAGTGCGGGGCAGGGGAGAGGCGCGTTAGTATCACGCCGACACAGAGAAATGGTATCCCCGGGGGGCCAAAGGCGGCGCCCCGGGGGAGAGAGAATCAAGGGCGGGGTTTTACCCCCGCCCTTGATTTTCGTTAAATTGCAAGCAATGATACAAAAGAACCGTCCCGGTGTATCCAAAAGAACCGTCCCGGTGTCTCATCAATAAACAATTACATGAACGGTGCAAGAGGTTTGATCCTCGCCATCGTAGTCCCAAGTAATGGTGATATCGGTTTCACCTGCTCCAACTGCGGAAACTTCCCAAGAGGAACCATTTGATCCTGCTGTAACAACGCCGCTATTGGATGGTGTAACACTACTGACCAAGACATATTCGCCGGCATCAGGGTCTACTATGGTACATTTTTGATAGGATGGATCAGACATGCTCAGGACAATAGGCCCGACATACGTTTTTCCGCTGCTGTCAAACGTAAGTGTCGCTGTGTAGTCCGCCGGGTTGAAACTGCTGCCTCCACCTTCTTCACTGCCATTTCTCGGATCGGCGTCCTTGGGCGAAACGGAAATCGCCAATTTACCCGCGCTTTTTGTGACATTAACTACGACGGCGGGATTATTGCCAATCTCCCCAGCTAAAGCCTGAATTGCACTCAAGTCGGTCGCACGAGTGAGGACATTTCCGACCATCCCAACATAATCTGACATCTTATTCAGTAAGGCATCGTCGTCCATGTCGGTTGTCTTAACTGCTTTTGCAGCCTCCAACAAACCAAGATACGCTTCTGCGTCAATTTTTGCCTGACCGTCATTTTTGTAGCTGGATATTATGCTATTCCAATCACTGTTATTAAAGATTGCAAAATAAGCGCCTGGCATACCATTCCTTGGGTCAATGATTTTAGCCTTCTCGTCTGCAAGCTGCTTTTTCATGTCCTCCGTCAAACCCGTCTGCTTTTCCGCATAACTGATAAACGCATATGTACGGGCAATCTCAGCAGCCTGGGCAACTGTCGTGTCAATCCCTGCCGCTTCTTGAAAAAGACCGGTACCTGTGGTAACGCCACTACCGCTCCAGTACTCTTCGATTGTGTCCTGATAGGTTTCGGTATCTTGCACAACTCTGCCAAGGCCATTGGCATACATAGCTTTATATTTACCCACAGCCTCCCAGATTTGGTCAATCTCGTTTGCAAAGCTTGCCGCACCGCCGCCTTTAGTTGTTTCCAGATAACTGTTAATTTTTGAACCTGTTTTACCAAGCTCACTGAAAACTCCCATATCGGGCGTGCCGCTCCATTTATCATAGCTCAGTTTCGTTGACGTGAGGTCCCCGAAAGCATCCTTCAGCGCCCCCTCAATGTCCGAACCCTCAAGTCCTCCGGCGGCCTGGACACCTTTATTCGTCAGGGCAATCATCGCACCGCCATTTTCCCCGAACAGCGTCGGGTCAGAATAGTCCGCAAGCTCGATTGCCCGCATGATCTCCCCCACCGTCTGCTTGTCCAGCCCCTTCTTGGTGTGTTCGATGTACCCCGTGTAGGCCACCGCGCCCACGGCGGAGAGGATCGCTAAGATCGCGATCACGACGATCAGCTCCACCAAGGTGAAGCCCCTGTTTTTGCTCTTTTCTGTTGAAGAATTTTGTTTCATGTCTGCCCTCCTGATGTTCTTTCCCGGAGGCTCCTCCTCCGGCCTCGTCTTGGTGCATAAAAAGATGGAAGAATCGCCTTTTGACCTGCCCCTCCCCACGCGAAAAATGGACATTATTGATATAATGTCCATTTTTCTGTCGTTCTCTTGGGTTGTCTTAGGTACTTCTTCCACTCGTACTTTAGCGAGGTGAACACCTGAGGGTACGCTGACGCTCACCCTGGCCCCTTTCCGTTTTCCGGAAAGCTCCAGAGTGCGTCGCGGCGTGGTCTTTTTCATTTTTTTCGGGGAATTTGCCTAACGGCACTTGACATTTTAAGGTTTTCGGCTATAATAAGTACCGAAGAATTTCGTTAGGCTTGCGCTTCCCCATCGCGACCTAATGGACATTATATCAATAATGTCTCTTTTTCTTCTTCCCCCTCCTGGGCTTCTTCCGGGAGGGGTTCTTTGTTACTGTTTTTGGTGTCTCCTCCTCCCGATATAGAAGTCCTAAGCTGTTGATGAGCTTCCGATGCTCATCTCCTGTGGACTTGATATAGATTCTGGTGGTCTCGATGCTGCTGTGGCCTAAAACGTCGGAGAGCTGGGGCATGTCCCCGCCGTTTTTGAGGAAGGTTCTTGCAAATAATTTTCTCAGGTTGTGGGGGTGGACTTTGGAGGCCAAAACCCCGGCCCGCTCGGCCGTCTCCTTCATGATGGCCCAGATGCGCTGGCGGCCTAAGGGCCGCCCCTTTTGGCCCCGGAAGATGACCCCGGATGTGATGCCCCGCTCCTTTGCGAATTTCTCAAGCTTGACGCAAAGCGCCTCCGGCATGAGGACGCTTCGATTCTTGCGCTTGCACAGCACCCCCACATCCCGCCGCTTCACGGCCTCCACGGTGAAGTAGCGAAGCTCGGAGACGCGGATGCCGCTGGAGCAGAGAGTCTCTAAGAGCAGCCTGTCCCGGGGGTTCTTGGCGGCCTTTAAGAGCTTCTCGTACTCCTTCTCGGTCAAGACCTTGTCCTCCGGGAGGTAGGTGGTTCGCTGAATGATCATCCGCTGTGTGCCGCAGTCAATCCACTTCATGAAACTGAAGAACGCGAAGAGGGATGCCAGGATCGTGTTGATGCTGGAGGGTTTGTACTCCCGGTCAACTAAGCTCTGCTTGTACGCGTAGGTTGTCTCCGATGTGACCTCCTGCCCGCCTAAAAAGGCGGAGTAACTGATCACGTCGTGGAGATAGCGCCCAATGGTGTGGACGCTGCACGAGTTGGAGATGAGCTGTGCCCGGAATCCCGCCACAGCCTCCGGTGTGATGGTGCGAGTTGTCATGGTAATGATCCTCCTTTGTGTTTTGACACAGATTATTTTCTGATGACCCCACTGTATCATGCAAAGTGGGTTTCTTGCAAGAAAAACAGCCCCTGGCGGATCCGGAAAGATCCCGCCAGGGGCTGTGAGCTTCTATTCATTTCATTGATTCGAGGCCTCGGCGAAGGCCCTGACGCCCCGCTCCAGGCGGCCCAGGCCGTCCAGCAGGCTCTCCCGGGCGGCGGCCAGGTTCACCCGGACAAAGTCCCCGCCGTCCCCGCCGAACTGGGCGCCGGGGGAGAGGACGAGGCCGGTCTCCTCCCGGATGAAGGCGCACAGCCTGCCGGTGTCGTGGGTGAGGGCCGAGCAGTCCAGCCACAGCAGGTAGGTGGCCCTGGAGGGCGTGGGCCTCACCTCCGGGACGCGGTCAGACAGGTACCGGAGGGCCAGGAGCTTGTTCTGATAGAGGTACTCCCGCAGCTCGTCCAGCCAGGGACCGCCCTTTTCAAAGGCGGCCACGGCGGCGCAGACGGCGAAGGAGTTTGGCTCCGCCACCTCGTCGGTGTTCAGGCCGCGCCAGACCTTGTGGCGAAGGTGCGGCTCCGGGACGTAGACCGCCGCCGTCTGTAACCCCGCGATGTTGAAGGCCTTGGTGGGGGCCAGGCATGTGACGGAGATCTGCCGGCACGCCTCCGACACGGAGGCGAAGGGGACATAAGCCTCCCCGGGGTCGGTGATGTCGCAGTGGATCTCGTCGGACAGGACGGTGATGCCGTGGCTCCGGGCCAGCTCGCCGATCCGGGCCAGCTCCTCCCGGCTCCAGATGCGCCCCACCGGGTTGTGGGGGTTGCACAGGATCATAAGGCTCACCTGCGGGTCGGACATGGCCCGGTCAAGGGCGTCAAAGTCTATGCCGTACCCGGCGCCGTCCCGGGTGAGGGGGCACTCCAGGGGCACGCGGCCGTTATTTAAAATGGAGTTGAAGAAGATGTTGTATACCGGCGTCTGGATCAGCACCTTCTCCGCCGGCGTGGTGAGCTTGCGCACGCAGGAGGAGATGGCGGGCACCACGCCGGTGCAGAAGATAAGGCCCTCCCGGTCCATCGTAAAGCCGTGGCGGGTGCGCCACCAGTCCACATACGCCTGATACCACGCGTCGGGGACGGTGTTGTAGCCGAAGACCCCGTGGGCGGCCCGCGCCTCCAGCGCCTGGCGAATGGCCGGGGCGGTGGGGAAGTCCATATCCGCCACCCACATGGGCAGCTCCCCCTCCCGGCACTCGTCCCACTTCAAAGAGCCGGTCCCCCGGCGGCAGGGGACGTTGTCAAAATCCGTCATCCGACCCGCGCCTCCTGATCCCGGAGGATGATCCTGGTCCTGGCGGGGTCGATCTTGTCCCGCTCCAGGATCAGCTCCCCGATGGTGTCGGCCCGGATGGTGCCGGAGGTGGGGTTGATCACCGAGTCCACCCGGCCCTGGATGTCCGCGTCCACGCTGGCGTACTCAAAGGCCAGGGTGGTGTTTAAAAGCTTGCAGTTTCGCAGCGTCAGGTTCTGGATGTAGCACATGCCCTGGAGGCTCTCAATGGTGCAGTTTTCAAAGGTCAGATTCTTGCTGTTCCAGCCCAGGTACTCTCCGCTGATAAAGCTGTCCCGCACCGTCACGTTCTCGCAGTTCCAAAAGGCGTCCTTGGTGAGGAGGCGGGAGTTGGTGAGGGTCACGTCCCTGGCCCCGTCAAAGCCGTAGTTCCCCACCAGCCGCAGATTGTCCGCGGAGACCCGGGAGGAGTTCATGGCGAAGTAATCCCCCCGGACAGAGACGTTCTCCAGCGTCACCCCGTCGCAGCTCCACAGCGTCTCGGAGGCGTTGGGCATGTCCACGTCCCGCAGCGTCAGATCCCGGCACCGGCGGAAATTCTTGGGCGCCTCAATGACGGCCCGGTTCACGGCGATAGACCGGGTGTACCACACCCCGGCCCGGGCCATCTCAAACCACTGACAGTCGTTGACCGTGATGTCCTGGCAGTACCACAGGGGGTACTTCCACTTGAAGCTGCAATTTGTAAGCTCAATGTCCCGGCTCTCCTTCAGGGGGGACTCCCCGTCGTCAAAGATGGTGTCGTAAATCTTCAGGCCGCGGCTCATAAAAAGCGCCCGCTCCCCGGTGAGGCGCTGGGCACGGATCTCGTTGCTCATGCAGGTTGTTCCTTTCGTGTCGTGGATAATTTCAGTATATCATCCCTGTCAAGACAAAAATCGGGAAATCCCCGCCGGGGGAGAAAAACTTTTTCAAAAAATATTGATAATTTTTTGTCAAACCCCCTTGACAGCCGGGGGGAAGTGTGTTATATTTTTAACGTAAACAGGGAGTAGCGCCCCGAAAGGGGGGCGCGCCCGTCAGGACGATCCCTTTTGGGATCCGGGTGCGCAGATAAATCGCGAGACGTTTACGCCGTCAGGGCGTGAGCGTCTTTTTTGTTTATCCGCTCCCGGGGAACACCATATTATATTATTTTTTAAGGAGGAAGAAACATGCCAAACATCCAAATCCCCATCGGTGCCGTTATCGGCGTACTGGCCGGAGCCGTCGTTGTACTGCTGCTGGTTCTGGGTTATCTGAAGGCGCCCCCGGACACGGCGTACATCATCTCCGGTCTCGGAAAAAAGCGCATCCTCATCGGCAAGGCCGGGTGGCGCGTCCCGTTCTTTGAGCGGGTGGACAAACTGTCCCTGCGGGTCATGCAGGTGGACGTGAAGACCAGCGAGGCTGTGCCCACAAACGAGTTCATCAACGTGACCGTGGACGGCGTGGCCAACATCAAGATCAGCTCCGACCCCGAGCTGCTCAAAAAGGCCAGCGAGGCCCTCTTGGGCATGAACCGCCAGGAGATGATCAACCTGGTCACCCAGGTGCTGGAGGGCAACATGCGCGAGATCGTGGGCTCCGTGGGCCTGAAGGAGATGGTCCAGGACCGCCAGGGCGTGGCCAAGAAGATCACGGAAAACGTGGTGCCCGACATGCAGAAGCTGGGTATCGAGGTGGTGAACTTCAATATCCAGAACTTTAAGGACGGCGCCGGAACCATTGAGAACATGGGTATCGACAATGTGGAGCAGATCCGCAAGAACGCCCAGATCGCCAAGGCCAACGCCCAGAGGGACATCGCCATCGCCAACGCCAACGCCGAGCAGGAGGCCAACGCCGTAAAGGTGCAGGCCGACAAGATGATCGCCGAGCAGAACGCAGAGCTTGCCGTCCAGCAGGCGGAAATGCAGGTGCGCGCCGACACGAAGAAGGCCGAGGCCGACGCGGCCTACTCCATCCAGCAGGAGGAGCAGCGCAAGACCATCGAGGTCACCAGGGCCAACGCCGATATCGCCCGCCGGGAGAAGGAGGCGGAGCTTGCCGAGCGGGAGATCGCCCTTCGGGAGCGGAAGCTGGACGCCGAGGTGCGCAAGGAGGCGGACGCCCTGAAGTACAAGGCGGAGAAGGAGGCCGAGGCCGACCTCATCCGCCGTCAGCGGGAGGCGGAGGCCCAGCGTTACGAGGCCGAGCAGCAGGCGGAGGCCAAACGCGCCGAGGCGGAGGCCCTCCGTTACGCGATGGAGCAGGAGGCCGAGGGTATCCGCGCCAAGGGCGTGGCCGAGGCGGAGGCCATCGAGAAGAAGGCCGAGGCCCAGAAGAAGATGGGCGAGGCGTCCATTCTGGAAATGTACCTCAACGCCCTGCCTCAGGTGGTGGGCAGCGCCGCCGCGCCTCTGGCTCAGACCGACAGGATCGTCATGTACGGCGACGGCAACTCCACAAAGCTGATCAAGGACGTTATGTCAACCGCAAACCAGGTGGTGGACGGGATGAAGGAGTCCACCGGTATCGACCTTGCCACACTGCTGGCGTCCTTCCTGGGCGCCCGTGCGGCCGGTGAGCAGAAGGAGTAAGTAAAGAGGAACCCGGGGCGGGATTTTCATCCCGCCCCGGGGGCTTCGGCGAAAAAAGGGGGAGACTGCCCCCGCGGACGGAAAGGGAGGCGTATGGGCGTGCTGCCGTATTCCATCATCATGTTTTTGGGCGCCGCCGGATTTGCGGCGCTTGGCACAGCGGTTTACCGGGGCAGGACGGATTTGATCCACGAGTATCACCAGACCAGGGTCCAGGACAAGGCCGCTTACGGGAGGGCCTTTGGGAAGGCGCTGCTTTGTTTTGCGCTGGCGATGCTGCTCAGCGGGATCGTTGGACTGTTCGCGAAAACCGGCTCGATAGGGGCAGCCGCGGTCGCGATCCTCATCATAGGCCTGTGCATCGGGGTCGTCTGTATGATCAAAGTGCAAAATAAGTACAACAAAGGGATATTTTAAGGCAAGCGGGCTTGAAAGCCTGAAGGCCTTCAAATGCCGGGCGGCCCGAAGGCCGCCCGGCAGGCTTATTTGTTCTGATCCCGGCAGAGGAGATAATCCGTTGTCACGTCAAGGATATCGGCGATTTGCACCAGCTTGTCCAGAGTAGGTCTTGCCTTTTCGCTCTCATAAAACCGATAAGCGCTGATGGTAATATCCAGCATATCCGCCATTTGCTGAGCTGTATAGCCCTTTTCCTTGCGGGCCATATTTAGTCTTTTCCCGAGCATTATGTACCTCCATAATGTGGTTGACAGTATAGTAATTTTATACTATACTTTAGATCACCAACAAGTCTAATATTTCTATACTATGCGATTGGAGGTATTATAATGCCGCACGAATACGATGACGCTTGGGTGAAAAAACAGCTGGACGATAAGCCGCCAAGAGGGTATAAGCTCCTGGTGTCCCAGGTTATGTCCTTCCTTGCTTACAGGGGCGACGTAACCTACGCCTTAGCAGCGTGTTACAATTACGGCTTTCGCCGGGGGAGAAATTACGAGAAGAATAGGGCCGGACGATGATTTGTGCCGCCTTCCGTCAGGAGGGCGGCACACAGTTTGCCTGTAGGGGCCGATGACCTCATCGGCCCGAAGGTGGGGGATGGGGCCGGCGCGATAAAACGGAACACATTCGTCAACAAAACGCGGGCCGCCGTGGGCGGCGGCCCGTACAGGGATTACGGAAGCCCCAAATTACGCCGCAGGGGCCGCCGTGGGCGGCGGCCCGTACAGGGATTATGGAAGCCCCAAATTACGCCGCAGGGGCCGCCGTGGGCGGCGGCCCGTACAGGGATTACGGAAGCCCCAAATTGCGCCGCAGGGGCCGTCGCCCACGGCGGCCCGGGGGGTTATGGCGGCCCCTGCACACCTTTTTTAGGCAAATAATTGCCCTGTGTCAAAAAATGTTTGAAGTTTCGCCGGCATGTGCTATAATAAAATAGAAGTAATATTTTCTGGAGGTACGATATGTCGGCCCCTGTGAATACAGACAACAAAAAGAAAATCAAACGCGGGTTTTTGACTGTCGTGACCGGGCGAACCTTCCTCATCGCGGCGCTTTTGGCGGCGCAGTTAGGCCTTTTGCTGTGGGGCTTTCAGCGGCTGGGGGAGTACGTCCATTTAAGCTCCGTTCTCATCACGGCGCCCATGCTCATCTATGTGACCAACTCCAGAAGCGACCCAACGGTAAAGCTCACCTGGTGCTTTGTCATCGCCCTGGTGCCGGTGGTGGGGATCCTGCTGTATTTCTTTATCAAGACAGACCTGGGCCACAGGACGGTCCAGAGGGCCATCAGCCGGTGCATGAGGGAGACGAGGCCCTTCTACCCCGCGCCGGAGAGGGAGTCAGACCCCGCGGAGGAGCTGAACCGGGAGGACCCGGACGGCGGCGCGGCCGCCAGATACCTGCGGGACACGGCGGGCTACCCCACCTACAAGGGCACCGAGGTCACCTACTTCCCCCTGGGGGAGGACAAATTTGCCGCCATGCTGGAGGAGCTGAAAAAGGCGGAGCATTTTATCTTCATGGAGTATTTCATCGTCTCCTCCGGCAGGATGTGGGACACCATCCTGGATGTCCTTGTGGAGAAGGCCAGGGCGGGGGTGGAGGTGCGGTTCATGTACGACGGGACGTGCGCCTTCGCCGACGTGCCCTACTCCTACCCGGAGGAGCTGGAGAAAAAGGGGATCCTGTGCAAGATGTTCGCCCCGGTGCGCCCCTTTGTGTCCACCCACTACAACAACCGGGACCACAGGAAGATCCTGGTGGTGGACGGGAAGGTGGCCTTTACCGGCGGGGTGAATCTGGCCGACGAGTACATCAACGAAAAGCCACGCTTCGGCCACTGGAAGGACACGGCCATTATGCTCCGGGGCCAGGCGGTGCGCAGCTTTACCCTGATGTTCCTGGAGATGTGGAATTCCACCGAGCGGGTGGGCGGGTGCTGCTATGACCGCTACCTGCCGGAGCCGGAGGAGATCGGGCAGGAGGCGGAGGGATTCGTCACCCCCTACGGGGACAGCCCGATGGACGGCGAGCGGGTGGGGGAGCTTACCTATTTGCAGCTCATCAACACCGCCAGGGAGTATGTGTACATCATGTCGCCCTACCTCATCCTGGACGGGGAGGCCACCACGGCCATCACCTTCGCGGCCAAGCGGGGGGTGGATGTGAGACTGATCCTGCCCCACATCCCGGACAAGAAGTACGCCTTTTGGCTGGCCAAGAGCCACTATGCGGAGCTTCTGGACGCCGGGGTGAAGATCTACGAGTACACCCCCGGCTTCATCCACGCCAAGGTGGTGCTGGCCGACGGGAAAAGGGCCGTGGTGGGGACGATCAACTTTGACTACCGCAGCTTTTATCACCACTTCGAGTGCGCGGCGCTGCTGTGCGGTGTCCCGGCCATCCGGGACATCCGCAGGGACTTTGACGAGACCCTGGCCAAGTGCCAGGAGGTGACGCGGGAGACGGTGGCCCACGAGAAATTCCACGTCCGGTTTTTCGGGGGACTTTTGAAGATCGTGGCGCCCCTGATGTGAGCTTGGCCCGGGACAGGGAAATAGGGGGATACGGAGGTTACGCCTATGGTAAAAATTCTTCACGCGGCGGATTTTCACATGGATTCGCCGTTTTACGCGCTGACGGAGGAGAAGGCCGTCCAGAGACGCCGGGAACAGCGGGAGCTTTTGGACAAGTTGGCCGCGGCGGCAGAGGACGTGGATATCGTCCTGCTGGCCGGGGACCTTTTCGACTCCGGCGCGGGGTACTGGGAGACGACGCAGACCCTCACCCGGGTGCTGGGCCAGATCCGGGCCAAGGTGTTTATCGCCCCGGGGAACCATGACTATTACACCGCCCGGTCGCCCTACGCCTTTATGGAGCTGCCGGAGAACGTACATATCTTCAAAACGCCTCAGCTGCGGCCTGTGGAGCTGCCGGAGCTGGGCGTCCGGGTGTGGGGCGCCGGGTTCTCCGCCCCCTACGCCGACCCCATGCTGTCCCACTTCAGCCTGGGGAAGAGCGACTGGCTTGAGCTGGCCGTTCTCCACGGCGACGTGGCGGCCAGCAGCCGCTACAACGCCCTGACACAGGAGGAGATCGCCCGTTCAGACCTGGACTACCTGGCCCTGGGGCATGTCCACGCCTTCTCCGGCATCAAAAAGGCGGGGGAGACCTTTTACGCCTACCCCGGGTGTCTGGAGGGCCGCGGCTTTGACGAGACGGGGGAGAAGGGCTACATCAAGGGCGCCGTGGGCAAGGGCGCGGCGGAGCTGGACTTTGTGCCCATCGGCGGCAGGCAGTACCGGATCATCGACCTGGATCTCACCGGCGCGGCCGACGCCGTGGAGGCCGCGCAGGCGGCTGTGGGGGAGGGGTTCCCCCGGGACGTGGCGCGCCTCATTTTGAAGGGGGAGTACGAGGGCGGCGCGGACGCGCAGGCCATTTTAGACGCGGTGGGGGACAGGTTCTTCCACCTGACGGTGAAGGACGAACTCCGCCAGCCCCGGGGCCTCTGGGACGGGGCGGGGGAGGACACCCTCACCGGGATCTTTTTGAAAGACCTCCGGGAGAAGTACGAGTCCGCGGCGGACGAGGAGGAGCGGGAGATCATCAGTATGGCGGCGCGCTACGGCGCGGCGGCCCTTGAGGGCAGAGAGGAGGCCAGACCGTGAAGATCCGGAAGCTTACGGCCACCTTTGGAAAGCTGAAAAATCAGACCCTGGAGCCGGGGGAGGGGCTGACGGTGATCAGCGCCCCCAACGAGTCCGGCAAAACCACCTGGTGCGCCTTTTTAAACGCCATGCTCTACGGGGTGGATACCTCCGAACGGGACAAGGCCGGCATCCTCAGCGTCAAGACGCGCTACCGCCCCTGGGACGGCGGCGGCATGGTGGGGACGATGGAGCTGGAGAAGGACGGCCGGGAGATCACCGTCCAGCGCACCTCCAAGGGCGCCAGCCCCATGAAGAATTTTATCGCCGTCTACACGGGCACGGCGGATTTTATCGAGGAGATGAACGGCGAAAACGCCGGGGAGACGTTGACCGGCGTGTCCAGGCAGGTCTTTGAGCGCACAGCCTTTGTGCGCAGGCCGGATATCCGGGTGACACAGACCTCCGAGCTGGAGCGGAAGATCCACGCCATCGTGTCCTCCGGGGACGAGGACACGTCCTTCACCGACTCCGACGCGGCCCTGCGCCGCTGGCAGAGGAAGCTCCGGTACAACAAGTCCGGCTCCATCCCCCAGCTGGAGCAGGAGCTGCGGGACGCCCGCCACGCCCTGGAGCTGATCGAAAGCTCCAACGAGGAGATCGCCAATCTCCGCTCCGGCATGGAGCGGCAGGAGAAGCAGATCCAGCTGATGGAGCGGGATCTGGAGATCCACGACCAGCTTGACAGGCGCGCGGCCTCCCGCCGGCTGCGGGAGGCGGAGAAAAACGCCGCCGAGACGGCCCGGCGCGTGGAGGAGCTGAAGGCGGCCATCACGAAAAACGGCCACGAGATGACCCGGGAGGACATCAACGAGATCCGGGAGACGGCCGCGGCGGTGATGCCGTTAAAGAAGGTGGCTCAGGACGCGGAGCGCGCCCTGTGGCGGGCGGAGAAGGAGCTGGTGGACGCCAACACCAGGCGCACCGCCTCCCCCCTGTACGGCACGGAGGAGAAAACCGTGGCGGAGGACATCGCCCGGGGCCGGGAGCTGGAGAGCCGGGCCGGGGACGTGAAGGAGCCCCGGATCCCCCGGATCATCCCCATCCTTCTGTGGGTGCTGGCCGTGGCGGGGCTTGTGCTGACCACGGGACTTCTGACGCCTCTGTTCCGGGAGACGGTCCCGGACATCCTCCGCTTCAATCTGCCCGGCGTGGCGGCGTCCCTGGCCGTGGGGGCCGTGGGGCTTGTGCTGTTCTTCCTGAAGCTCCCCCGGAAGCGGGGCGCCGGGGAGGAGCTGGCGGAGCTTCTGGCCAAATACGGCGTCCAGTCCGTGGAGAAGCTGGAATCCCTCCGGGAGGGCTACGCCATGACGACCCGGGAGGAGGAGCAGCGGCGGGCGGCCCGCGACGCCGCCAGGGCGGCGTATGAGAGCGCCGGCGCCGCCGCCCAGGAGGCCGGGGAGAGGGCCGTAGAGAAGCTGTCCGCCTTTATGCCCGGCGTCACCTCCGGCGAGGAGATCATGGACGCCCTCAACGAGACGGAGCGGCTGATCGACAGCCTGACAAAGGCGGAGTTTGACGCCGTGTCCGCCAGGAACGTGTATGAGACGCTGTCCGCCGGGTACGACGGGGAGGAGCAGGAGGAGGACACCTACCTGCCCGTGCCCATCCGCAACCGGGAGGACACCGTGGCGGCCCTGGAGCGCAGCCGCGCCCAGCTGGCCGAGGCCACCCGCGCCTATGACCTGGCCGTGGGCGCCCAGCGGACACTGGGGGATCCGGCGGTGATCGAGGGGCGGATCCAGCGCCTGACGGAGCTGCTTGCCCAGGAGAACAGGCGCTACGCCGCCCTGACGCTGGCCGTGGAGACCCTGTCCCAGGCCAACGCCGACCTGCAGGCCCGGTTCTCCCCGGAGGTCAGCCGCCTGGCCGGGGAATATATGGCGGAGCTTACCGGCGGGCGGTACGAGAAGCTCTATTTTGACAAGGGCTTTGACGCCGGGGCCAAGGAGGCCGCCTCCCCGGAGATGAGGCGGGTCATCGCCCTGTCCGACGGGACCGGGGATGAGATCTATCTCTCCCTCCGCCTGGCGCTGTGCCAGCTGATTTTGGGCGGGGACGACCCCTGCCCCATCGTGCTGGACGACGCGCTGGCAAACTTTGACGACGACAGGTGCCGGAAGTCCCTGGAGCTTCTGCGCCGCCTGGCCGAAAAGCGCCAGATCATCCTCTTTACCTGCCACAGCCGGGAGGCGGACATGCTGGAGGGGAAGCGGGATGTGAAGATCATCCGCGGTGCCCTTTGACCCCGCACGCCGGGACGGCAAAAGATTTTTTGAAAAAAGTTGAACACACCCCTTGACAAACGTCCAGGGGTGTGTTATTGTACTAATTGCCTAATACAACAACACAAGGAGGTGCCATATGGAATGGCGGTTTGACGGCTCTGCGCCTATTTACACGCAGATCGTGGACGCGGTGAAGCTGGCTATCGCGTCAGGGGAGCTGGCGCCGGGGGAGAGACTTCCCGGGGTGCGGGAGATGGCGCTGGAGGCCGGCGTCAATCCGAACACCATGCAGCGGGCGCTGGCGGAGCTGGAGCGCCAGGGGCTGGTGTTCGCCCAGCGCACATCGGGCCGCTTCGTCACGGAGAGCGACAGGACTGTGGCCCGGGCCAGGAGAGAGATGGCGGAGGAGACTGTCCAGAAGTTCATGGAGGCCATGACAAGGCTTGGCATAGACAAGGAAGGGATCATCAAACTGCTTGTGGCAGAGAAGGAGGAAAAAAATGGCGATTCTGGAAAGTAAGGGTCTGTCCAAGTCCTTCGGCTCCAAGAAGGCCCTGGACGGGGTAGATCTGAAGGTGGAGCCGGGGCGCATCGTGGGCCTTTTAGGCCCCAACGGCAGCGGGAAGACCACGCTTATCAAGCTGGCAAACGGGCTGCTTGTGCCCTCCGCCGGACAAATTCTGGTGAACGGCCTGGCGCCGGGGGTGGAGACGAAGAAGATCGTGTCCTTTCTCCCGGAGCGGTCCTGCGTGCCGGACTGGATGAGCGCCGGGCAGCTGGCGGGGTTCTACGCCGACTTTTACGGGGATTTTGACCGCCAGGCGGCGGAGAATATGATGGCCCGGCTGGAGATCGACACGAAGGCCAAGATCCGGCACCTGTCGAAGGGCACCAGGGAGAAGCTCCAGCTCATTATGGTCATGTCCCGGCGGGCAAAGCTCTACCTTTTGGATGAGCCGATCGGCGGCGTGGACCCGGCGGCCAGGGACTATATCCTGGATACCATCATCTCCAACTACAACCCCACCGCAAGCGTGGTGATCTCCACCCACCTGATTTCCGACGTGGAGAAGGTGCTGGACGACGTGATCTTCATCAACAACGGCCATATTGTGCTCAGCGCCCCGGCGGACGAGCTGCGGGAGCAGCAGGGCAAGAGCGTGGATCAGATTTTCCGGGAGGTGTTCAAATGTTAGGAAAGCTTTTAAAGCACGAGCTTCAGGCCACGTCCAGGACGATGCTGCCGCTGTTTGGCCTGCTTCTGCTTGTCTCGGCCCTGACGAATCTGGCCATGCGCGGCCTGAACGGGAGCCGGGAGCTGCCGCCCATCGTGAGCGTGATCTGCGTGATCCTCCTGATCCTCTTTATGGTGGGGGTCATGACCGTGGGGATCGTCACCTTGTGGATGATGGTTCAGCGCTTCAGGCGGAACCTGCTGCGGGACGAGGGGTACATCATGCACACCCTGCCGGTGAGCATCCACGCCCAGATCTGGGCCAAGGTCATCGTGTCCGGCCTCTGGTATGCCCTGTCGGCGGCGGCCCTTGTGCTGTCCGTCCTGCTGATGGCGGCGGATGTGGAGTTCGTTCGGGATATGGGCAAGATCTTCGGGGAGCTTTTCCACGCCGTCATGGGGAATGTCCGGAATGTGGAGATCCTGCTGGAGCTTCTGGGCGTCATGGTCTTGGCCGGGATCTTCCTGAGCCTTATGCTCTACGCCTCCCTGGCCGTGGGGCACGCCTTCTCCAAGAGGAAAATGGGGCTGAGCGAGTGCATATTTGTGGCCTTTATCGTGCTGTTCAACGTGCTGACCTCCGTCTCCAGTGAGCTTCTCCGCACCCTGGACATCTTCCCCATCGCACAGGACACCTTCATCATTGGCGCGTGGCGCGCCGCGATGGGCCTGGCCGCGGGCCACCTGGTGGTGTACGCGGCGATCCTGTACGCGGTGACGGCGTGGTTTATGAAGCACCGCCTGAATTTAGATTAAAGCCCTGTGACAAAAAAGAAATGAGAGAAGAGGCCCTGAATTTCGCAAAATTCAGGGCCTTCTTCCGTCCCCCTTACCCTTGCCTGCATATGGCTTGAAAATCCGAGGAAGATATGGTATGATTGTGCCATTAGGGAGTGAAACTACCCCAGGGGGTGACGATCGTGACGTTATACGAAAAATCTCAGGCGATTTTGGAGCTGCCGGACGTTTTGGCGCTTCTCTCCGACCAGGCGGTGTCCGACGGGGCCAAGGAGATGGCGAAACACCTTGCGCCCGTGAGCGACAGGGCGGAGGTGGAGCGGCGCCTGGCGGAGACAACGGACGCCAAGCGCATGATGACGCTGTATTCCTCCCCCTCCTTTTCCGGGGTGAAGGACATCCGGGACAGCCTGAAGCGGGCCGACGCCGGGGGAATGCTGAACACCCGGGAGCTTACCCAGATCGCCCAGGTTCTGCGGGAGGCCCGCAGCGCCATAGCCTACGCCTCCGGGGACGAGGGCGGGGCCGGCTCCATCGGCGGCCTCTTCTCCGCGCTCCACGCCAACAAGTATCTGGAGGAGAGGATCACCAACTCCATCGTGGGGGACGGGGAGCTGGCGGACTCCGCCTCCGCGGAGCTGGCGGACATCCGGCGGGCCATGCGTGTGGCCGGGAGCAAGGTGCGGGAGGCCCTGCAAAAGATCATCACATCGCCCACCTACGCCAAGGTTCTCCAGGAGCCCATCATCACCATGAAAAACGGCCGCTATGTGGTGCCGGTGAAGGCCGAACACAAGGGGGCCGTCCCGGGGCTGACCCACGACATATCCTCCTCCGGGGCGACGCTGTTTATCGAGCCCATGAGCGCCGTGAAGGCCAACAACGAGATCCGGGAGCTTCTGGCCCGGGAGGAGCGGGAGATCGAGCGGATCCTCCGGGAGCTTTCCGCCGAGGCGTCGGACTTCTCTGAGGATATTACCCTGGATTACAACGTGCTGACACAGCTGGATCTGATCTTCGCCAAGGCGAAGCTCAGCTATCAGCTGAACTGCGGGGAGCCGGAGCTTTCCGACAGGGGGGAGCTTGTGCTGAAAAAGGCCCGACACCCCCTGCTGCGCCAGTCCCAGGCCGTCCCCATAGACATCGAGCTGGGCGGGGACTTTGACACCCTGGTCATCACCGGCCCCAACACCGGCGGAAAGACCGTGAGCATCAAGACCCTGGGCCTTCTGTGCCTGATGGCCCAGTGCGGACTTCACATCCCCGCCGGGGACGGGAGCCGGATCCCCCTCTTCCAAAAGGTTCTGGCGGATATCGGGGACGAACAGTCCATCGAGCAGTCTTTGAGTACATTTTCCTCCCACATGACGAATATCGTGGGGATACTGGAGGAGTGCGGGGAGGGGACGCTGGCCCTGTTTGACGAGCTGGGCGCCGGGACCGACCCGGCGGAGGGCGCCGCCCTGGCCGTGGCCGTCATCGAGTACGCCCGTTCCCTGGGGACACACATCGCCGCCACCACCCACTACGCGGAGCTGAAGATCTACGCCATGACGGAACCGGGGGTGATGAACGCCTCCTGCGAATTTGACGTGAAGACCCTGAAGCCCACCTACCGGCTCCTCCTGGGGATCCCAGGGAAGTCCAACGCCTTTGCCATCTCCCAGCGGCTGGGTCTGCCGGAGCATATCATCGACGACGCCCGCCGCCGGATGGACAAGGGGGACAAGGACTTTGAGGACGCCCTGTCCAAGCTGGAGGAGAACCGGAAGGCCGCGGAGGAGCGGCGCGCCGAGACGGAGACGGCCCTTTTAAAGGCCAAGGAGGATCTGGCCGCGGCGGAGAAGGAGCGGAAAAAGGCGGAGGAGGAGCGGCTGAAATTCACCCGGAACGCCCGGGGCGAGGCGGAGCGCATCTTAGAGGACGCCCGGAACGCCGCGGACGAGGCATTCCGGGAGATCGAGCGCCTTCGCCGGGAGGCGGCGGACGAGACGGACTGGCAGCGCTTCAACGAGGCCAAGGCCAAGCTGCGCCGCCAGCTGAACGAGGCCCAGAGCAGGGTGACGCCGGAGCGGTCCGCGCCGGTGGAGCAGCCCAAGACCCGGGACGCCGTGGCCGGGGACACGGTGGAGATCCTCTCCATCGGGACGAAGGCACAGGTCTTGAAGGTCAACCCCGACGGGAGCCTCCAGCTCCAGGCCGGGATCATGAAGGTCACTGCCAAGCAGAGCGAGGTGCGGGTGACCCAGGGGGAGAAGGTGTCCGTCAAGGCCGCGTCCGTGTCGGTGCCCCTGTCCACCGAGGGCGCCAAGTCCACCCTGGATGTCCGGGGCATGACGGCGGACGAGACGGTGGCCCTTGTGGAGCGGTTCATCGACGGCTGCCAGATGCGCCATGTAAACGAAGTGACCATCATCCACGGCAAGGGGACGGGCGTCCTGCGCAAGGCCGTCCAGGACTGCCTCAAGCGCTCCAAACAGGTAAAATCCTACCGGCTGGGCCGTTTTGGGGAGGGAGAGAGCGGCGTCACCATCGTGGAGATCCGGTGAGACGCCGGCCCGCTTCCGGGCGGTTTGTCAAAATCGCCCTAAAAAACCCCAAAATCAGGACAATATTCAACACAATTATTTATTGACGGGTACGGGGCGGTTTGGTAAAATACACGGTAGGTATGATGATTGGACGCGTCCATTCGCGCACTTACAAGGAGGGGCATCAATGTTTGTTAAAACAGTCGAGGTCATGAATCAGGTCGGTCTTCGTGCCAGACCCGCCACGTTCTTTACCCAGAAAGCCAACGAGTTCAAGTGCGGCATCTGGATCGAGAAGGAGGAGCGCCGTGTCAACGCCAAGAGCCTTCTGGGTGTCTTGTCCCTTGGGATCATCAAGGGCATGACGGTCAGCATCGTGGCCGACGGCGAGGATGAGGAGCGCGCCGTGGATACCCTTTGCGAGCTTATCTCCCACGATTTTGCCGAGTAAGAAAACCACCAAATAAAAACGGCCTGTTTCAGAAATAATGAAACAGGCCGCTTCAGTTTGTCAAAAAACAATTCGTTTTTTCCAAAGGACGTGTGCCTTGGAATAAACCGCATGTCCCCCTTTGCGGGATTGGGCCGCGGGCCTTTTTGCGCGGAGGGGACGGCGAACGGAGTCGAAGAGGAGGCCGCGGGATGAATCCGAAACTTGACGAGCTGCGGGAGAAGGCCAACGCCCTGCCCCTGAAGCCCGGTTGTTATATCATGCGCGGCGCCGACGGGACGGTCATCTATGTGGGGAAGGCCAAGGCGCTGAAGAATCGGGTCAGCTCCTACTTCCACGGCTCCCACAACGCCAAGACCGAGGCGATGATCTCCAACATCCGGGATTTTGAGGTCATCATCGCCAAGTCCGAGTTTGAGGCCCTGGTGCTGGAGAACTCTCTGATCAAGCACCACACCCCCAAATACAACATCCTGCTGAAGGACGACAAGGGCTACCCCTTTGTGCGCCTGGATGTGAAAAGCCCCTATCCACGCTTCTCCCTGGCCTCCCGGCGGGCCAACGACGGGGCGGAGTACTTTGGGCCATACGCCTCCCGGGGGAACACCAAGGCGGCGGTGGAGGCGCTGCTGAAATGCCTGCGCCTGCCAACCTGCTCCCGGCGGTTCCCCGGGGATATCGGGCGGGAGAGGCCGTGCCTCAACCACCACATGGGCGTATGCGACGCCTGGTGCCGGGGGACGCCGGGGCAGGAGGAGTACCGGGCCAGGATCGACCAGGCCGTCATGGTGCTGAAGGGCCGTGGCCGGGAGCTGGTGCAGGAGCTGACACAGCGCATGACCGCCGCGGCGGAGGAGCTGCGCTTTGAGGAGGCCGCCAGGCTCCGGGATCAGGTGAAGGCCCTGGAGCTTTTGGAGACGCGCCAGACGGTGCTGATGAAGGGCTCCGCCGACACGGACGCCGTGGGCTATTTCCAGGGCGCGGTAAAGAGCGCCTTCGCGGTGCTGCACTACTTCAGCGGCCAGCTGCTGGCCAAGGACTGCCGCCTCTTTGACGACCCCCTGGGGGAGGCGGAGGAAAGCGTATCCAGCCTTGTGCGCCAGTTTTACGCCGACGCGGAGCTGATCCCGGGCAGGATCCTCCTGCCGGTGGAGACGGAGGATATGGAGGAGCTGGGCGAATTTCTCACCCAGCGGGCCGGACACCAGGTGGAGGTGTACGTCCCCCAGAGGGGGATGTACCGGGAATTTCTCCTGGCCGCCCAGGAGAACGCCCGGGAGGAGACGGAGCGCAGTACCACCCAGGAGGAGCGGATCTCCAAGACGGCCCTGTGGCTCCGGGACGCCCTGGGCCTTCCCGAGGCGCCCGTCCGGGTGGAGAGCTTCGACATCTCCAACACCGGCGCGGACGACGTGGTGGCGTCAATGGTGGTCTTTGAACACGGCCGGCCGAAAAAAGGGGACTACCGGAAATTCAAGATCAAAACCGTGGAGGGGCAGGACGACTACGGCTCCATGCGGGAGGCCGTGGGCAGGAGATTCAAGCGCCGCGCCCAGGGGGACGCGGGCTTCGCGCCCCTGCCGGATCTGCTCCTCATCGACGGCGGGGACCGGCACGCCGCGGCGGCCAGGGAGGCCATGCGGGAGGCCGGGGCGGACGTGCCCATCTTCGGCATGGTGAAGGACGACCGGCACCGCACCCGGGCCTTGGTGACAGCCGAGGGACGGGAGATCGGCATACAGGCCAACCCCGCCGTCTTCGCCTTTATCGGGAACATCCAGGAGGAGACCCACCGCTTCGCCATCGAGTACCACAGGAGCCTGCGGTCAAAGCGGGTGAAGAAATCCCGGCTTGACGGCATCCCCGGGGTGGGAGAGAAGCGGAAGGCGGAGCTGCTCCGGGCCTTTAAGAGCATCAAGGCCATTGAGGCGGCCGGACTTGAGGAGCTTTGTGCCGTGGTGCCCAGGGACGCGGCCGGCGCGGTTTACCGGCATTTTCACAGCGGGGAGGGGGAGACATGAGAGTTATCACCGGGACGGCCAGGGGCAGGAGACTCCGGGAGCCGTCCAACTACGCCATTCGGCCCACCACGGACAAGGTGAAGGAGGCCATGTTCAATATCCTCCAGTTTAAGGTGGAGGGCGCCGCCTGCGTGGATCTCTTCGCCGGAACGGGCCAGCTGGGTATCGAGGCGCTGAGCCGCGGGGCGGCAAGCTGCGTCTTTGTAGACAGAAGTCCGGAGGCCATCAAGATCGTGGGGGAGAACCTGCGCGCCACGGGCCTTGCGGACAGGGCGCGGGTGATAAAGGGCGACTCCTTGGCGGTGCTGGAGGGCCTGCGGGACGTGGATCTGATCTTCTTAGATCCCCCTTACGCCGACGACACACTGGAAAACGCCATAAAACTCATAAATCGGTTTGACATATTGAAGAAAAATGGTATAATAGTGGCGGAAAGTCCGAAGGACAAGATCCTGCCCGCCCTGCCGGAGGAGCGCTTCTCCGCCCGGGAGTATTCTTACGGCAGGATCAGGCTCACGATTTACGAAAGGCTGGAGCCATGAAGATCGCCGTTTATCCAGGCAGCTTTGACCCCATCACCCTGGGACATCTCAACATCATCAAGAGGGCCTCGCGGATCTTTGACAAGGTCTATGTGTGCGTGGCGGTGAATTCCTCAAAAAAGCCCTGCTTCACCCTGGCCGAGCGGGCGGATTTCGTCCGCCGCGTGACGGGGAAGTACGGCAACGTGGAGGTGGACACCTGCGAGGGGCTTTTGGTGGATTTCGCCAGGGCCAAGAATGCCGGGTTCATCATCAAGGGCCTGCGGGCCGTGTCGGATTTTGAGATGGAGTTCCAGATCGCCCTGCTGAACAAGAAGCTGGCGCCGGAGATCGAGACGGTCTTTTTGACGGCGGACGAGAAGTACACCTACCTCTCCTCCACTATTGCCCGGGAGATGGCCACCTACAACGCGGATATCTCAAAGGTGGTTCCCCGGGAGATCACCGGGGATGTGCTGGCCCGGCTTCGCCGGGACATCTGACATAGAAAAGAACAAACTCACAGATCAGAAAGGATAAGGATAAGATGGGTAACGATGTTCAGGAACTCATAGATATGCTGTATAACATGATAACGGACGCCTGGGGCCTGCCCCTGGGCGCGGAGAAGTGCGTTATCGAGCGGGACAAGGTGCTTGACCTCCTTGACGAGATCAAGGCCCAGCTGCCCACGGAGCTGGCCGAGGCCAAGAGGCTGGTCTCCTCCCGCACCGAGTATGTGAACAACGCCAAGCGCGAGGCCGAGTCCATGCGCAAGGTGGCCGAGCAGCGCGCCCGGCAGCTGGTGGATCAGGAGGAGGTCGTCCGGGCCGCCAAGATCCGGGCCAACGAGATCATCTCCACCGCCGAGGCCAAGGCCAACGAGTTAAAGCGCGTGGCCAACGACTACGCCGACGACGCCCTGAGACGCACCGAGGAGGCCATTTCCGAGGCGCTGAACGAGGTTCGCGGTTCCCGCTCCCGCTTTAAGACGGTGTCCGCCGCCGCTATGCCCCAGAGGGAGACGAGGGAATCCGCCAGCCAGACGGATATCGAACTTTGATCACTGGCGAAAAAGGGTTTTGGGTTCTCTGACGAGAACCCGAAACCCTTTTTCTGCCAATTAGGATGCGTGCGGAAAAGCCCCCTGGAATTCTGCGGAATTCCAGGGAGCTTTTCCTGCTGCCGCGCTGCGCGACCAGTCTGCGGACTGGACACTTGCGCGGCAAGAGGGATTTTTTGCGAGGCAAAGCCCCGCAAAAAATATTGATTGTGGGGCAAATTGGAATCACCGCTTCCCAGAGGGGAAGCGGTGATTCCTTATATCTTATATATTTATCAATATTCAATTATCCGGCGGCAGCTCCACCCGGCGGGTGGCGATGGCGTCCACAAAGGCCCGGTCATGCTCCACGAAGAGCATGGTGGGGGTGAAGGCCCGCAGAAGCTCCTCGATCTGCATCCGGGAGATGACGTCCACATAGTTTAGCGGCTCGTCCCAGATGTAAAGGTGCGCCTTCTCGCAAAGGCTCCGGGCCAGAAGCGCCTTTTTCCGCTGGCCCATAGACCAGGACTCCAGGGGCTTTTCAAACTGGGCACGCTCAAAGCCGAGCTTGCGCAAAATCGACTGAAAGACGCTCCTGTCCACGCCGCAGCTCTCCGCGTACTCCCTCACGCCCCCGCGCAGCTCCGCGGTGTCCTGGCTGACGTAGGAGAGCTTGAGACCGGAAGCGGCGCAGATCTCCCCGGTGTGCGGGATGTCCTCCCCCAAAAGGAGCTTTATCAGGCTGGATTTTCCGCTGCCGTTGCGCCCCATGAGGGCCACCCGCTCCCCGGGGGCGATCTCAAAGGTCACATGGCTCACAACGGGGCGATCCCCGTAGATTACCGACACGTCCCGAAAAGAGACAACGCTCTTGGCCCGGTGGGTGAGGGGCGAGAGCTTCAGCTCCTCATCCCGCTCCAGGTCGTGGAGGAGCTTGGACTTGTCCTCGATGGCACGCTCCCGGCGCCCCTCAATGGCCTTGGCGCGCTTTTGCTGCTTGGCGGCCTTGGCGGCCTGCTTCGGTGCCCAGCCGTGCTTCACGTCGGCCTTGTCCGTGTGGGAGACGTATTTTGACCGCTCCGCCTTCTCCGACCACCGGGCGCGCTCCCGGGCCGCGTCGTTGAGCCTTGCGATCTCGCCCCGGAGCTTCTCATTCTCCGAAAGCTCGAACTCGTCCCGGAGCCGCTTTTGCTCCCACCAGACGGAGAAAGGCCCCCGTGTCACCTGAATATTCGTGCGGTTGATGCTGAGGGTGTGGTCGGTACACCTGTCCAGCAGCGTCCGGTCGTGGCTCACTAAGATAAACCCCCGCTTTTTCGCAAGGTACTCCCCCAGCATCTCCCGCATCCCCATATCCAGGTGGTTTGTCGGCTCGTCGATAAGGGGAAAGCCGTCGGGCCGGGCGAAGAGGGCCGCCAACGCCGCCCGTGTCCGCTCGCCGCTGGAGAGGGTCCCGAAGGGCCGGGCCAGCATCTCCTCCCGGATGCCGAGCCTGGACAGCTCCCGCAAAATGGCCCACTCCTCCGCCCCGGGGACGGCCTCCAAAAGCGCCCGGAGGGTGGGCGCGGCCATGTCCTCCACCCGTGCGGGGAAATACGCAAACCGCAGTCCCGGGGCCGAAATGGAGCCCGTATACGCAAGCTCCCCCAGAAGACAGCGCAGGAAGGTCGTCTTCCCCCTGCCGTTGCGCCCGGTGAAGCCCAAACGCCAGGCGGTGTCCATTTGAAAGCTCACGTTCTCAAACACATTGTCAAAGCTGCCGGGGTAGGAAAAGGTAAAATTTGTAACGTCTATCAGCATCATATCAGCGCCTTTCAAAAAAATAGGAGCCGCGGGAAGAATCCCGCAGCTCAAAAAGGCGCCATACGCCCCCGGAGCGTGATCGGATGTCTTATCTTCCCGCTTCCGGCGCCCAGGGCACACTACGCCCCTCAAAAGCGCCAGCTTCTTTAAGCGATAAGAATACGCATCCTTTCACCCCCAGATCATGATGGGGACACTATACTACGAAAGCCGGGAATTGTCAAGCGGCGCGTTTACCGAAGGGCGGCAGCAGGCGTCCATCGAAGGGCGGCAACAGGATCCATAAGGGCGGCTTCTTTATTCTGTCTGATTATGTCCACCGGGGAGGCGGCGGAAGCGGCTGTGGGGAGGGAAATTGGAATATCTTGTGGTACAACTTTTATGTCAACACAAGAACCCAAAAAAAGTCTGTAAATTTGAAAATTTCTTCTTGCAATTTGTGTGGCAGGCTTTTATAATAAAGACAACCGTTGTGGGGCAAAGTGGGGAATAATGGCCCAAATGCCCACACGAATCCCAGGAGAGGAGGGCATGACCGTGACAGGCGTATACAGACACACCATCGATACCAAGGGCCGTCTGGCCATTCCCTCGCGTATCCGTGAGGAGCTGGGCGAGGTCTTTTACGTCACCATCTCAATGGAGAAGTGCCTGACGGCCTACTCCTCCGAGAGCTGGGACAGGTTCATGGAGAAGATCAAGGCCATGCCCAGGGTGAAGCAGAACAAGATGCGGCCCCTCTTCGCCCACGCGGCCAAGTGCGAGCTGGACAGCCAGGGGAGAGTGCTGATCCCCCAGGCGCTGAGAGATTTCGCGGCCCTGGATAAGAACGTGGCCGTGGTGGGCACCGGCGAGTGCGCCGAGTTCTGGGACGAGGATGCCTGGAACGCCATTGACGTGGTGGAGACCACGCCGGAGAACATCGCCGAGGTGCTTCAGGAGTTGGATTTCTGATGGTGGGGAAGCATGTTCCGGTGCTTCTTCAGGAGTGCCTGGAGGGGCTGAATATCGCCCCCGGCGGCGTCTACGTTGACGGGACGCTGGGGCGGGGCGGACACTCCCAGGCCATTGCGGAGCGGCTGACCACCGGGACGCTGATCGGCATCGATCAGGACGACGCGGCCATCCGGGAGGCCGGGGAACGGCTGAGTCCCTACGGCGGGAAGGTAAAGCTGGTTCAGGGGAATTTCCGGGATATGACCGGGATCCTGAGGGAACTTGGCATCGGCCGGGTAAACGGCGTCCTTCTCGATCTTGGCGTCTCCTCCCCGCAACTGGACGACGGCAGCCGGGGCTTTTCCTACGTCTCCGACGCGCCGCTGGATATGAGAATGGACAGATCCTCCCCGGTGACGGCCCGGGACATCGTCAACGGCCGGAGCGAGGAGGAGCTGAGACGGATTTTTTTCGAGTACGGCGAGGAGCGGTACTCCCGGGCCATCGCCGCCGCCATTGTCAGGCGGCGGGCGGAGCGGCCCCTTGAGACGACCCTGGAGCTTGTGGACGTGATCAAGTCCGCCATGCCGGCCGCCGCCCTTCGGGAGAAGCAGCATCCGGCCAAGCGGTGCTTCCAGGCGCTGCGGATCGCGGTGAACGACGAGCTGGAGGCCCTGCGGGACGGGCTGGAGGCGGCGATGGACGCCCTGGCGCCGGGGGGCAGGCTCTGCGTGATCAGCTTCCACTCCCTGGAGGATCGGATCGTAAAGAACGCCATCAGGGCCAGGGAGAACGGCTGTACCTGCCCGCCGGAATTTCCGGTGTGCGTGTGCGGCTTCGTCAAGACCATGAAGAGCGTGACAAGAAAACCCATAACGCCGGACAGCGGCGAGACGGCGGACAACCCCCGGGCCAGGAGCGCCAAGCTCCGGGTGGCGGAGAGGCTGTAAACCCCTGAGACAGAGACATTTACCCCGAAAGGACTAAAGAAAATGGCAGCAGCAAGAGCGGAATATGCCGGGAGAGGCTACTACACCGATGCCTTCAACGGAAGCGCGGCATACGATCTTGACCGGGTGATGGGCGCGGTCCCCCTCCCGGAGGAGGAGCCGGAACAGCAGCCCTCTCCGGAGGAGCTTCAGCGCCAGCGCATCCAGGAGAGACTGCGCCAGCGGGAGCAGGCCAGGGCCAAGGAGCAAAGCAGGCTCCAGGTCTTCGGCGTCCCCGTGGTGGGCATCATGGGCGTGATCGCCGCCGCCGTGCTGATGATCGCCGTTTTGATGAGCTATATCGAGCTTGCCGGGATCTCCGGCCAGATCCGGGACGTGCGCTCCTCCATCGAGACGCTGGAGGACAGGGGCGAGGCCCTGTCCGTGAAATACGAGGCCGCCTTCAACATGGCTGAGGTGGAGACCTACGCCGTGAACATCCTGGGGATGACCAGGGGCTATGACAGCAGCACCGGCTACACCGCGGTGTACAGATCCGACCGGGCGGAGATCCTGGCCGAGGATGAGACGGCGGGGCTGTTTGCCAGGATCAAGGGATTTTTAAAGGAGCTGCCGGAATATTTCCGGTGAGAGGCCTATAAGCTTAAAGGGAACACGGCATTTGGCACATTGGCGAGACTCAAGGGGATTCACTATGGCACGATCCAAAAGGAAAAAACAGGGGCAGAGGCCCAACGCGATGATACTCCGCCGCACACTTGTATTGGCAGTAGTGTGCGGCATAGTTGCCTTTTCTGTTCTGGCCGTACAGCTGTACAACATCATGATCCGTGACCATGACTTCTACGAGGAGAAGGCCATCCGCCAGCAGACGCGGACGGTGGCCGTGGCCGCCTCCCGGGGGACGATTTATGACACCAACGGCCGGACGCTGGCCAAATCCGCCACGGCCTACACCGTTTTTATCTCCCCCTACGAGATCCAGCTCTACTCCACCAAGGAATATAAGCCCAAGGAGATCCACTACGGCGACGACCCGGAGCTGATCGCCTCCGGCCTGGAGCGGATCTTAGGGGCCGACCACGACAAGCTCCTGGAGCAGATGAAGGACACAAAGAGCTGGTACAAGACCGTGGCCACAAAGATCGAGGCGGATCTGGCCGACGAGGTTCGGGCCTTCATCGACGAATACAATCTGGCGGGGGTCCACATCGAGGAGGACTCCAAGCGCTACTACCCCAACGGGGATCTGGCCTGCCACGTCATCGGCTTTGTGGGCACGGAGAACTACGGCCTGGAGGGCATCGAGGCCCTGTACGACGAGAGGCTGGAGGGGACAAACGGCTCGGTGGTGCGTCTCGTGGCCCAGAACGGCACGGAGATGCTTTTTGAGAACTACCAAAACTACAACGACGCCATTGACGGGAACGACCTGACCCTGACGCTGGACTGCAACATCCAGGCCATCGCGGAGAAGTATTTACAGCAGGCGATGGAGGCAAACTATATTCAAAACGGCGGCTGCGTCATCGTTATGAACGTAAAGACCGGGGAGATCCTGGCCCTGGCCAACGCCAACAGCTACGACCTCAACGACCCCTGGGCGCTCCCGGAGGAGGTTCAGGAGCAGCTGGCCCTGATCCCCGACGAGGAGGAGCGCTCCGCCGCCAGGACGGCGGCCCTTATGGCCCAGTGGCGCAATATGGCCGTCTCCGACACCTATGAGCCGGGATCGGTGTTCAAGATCATCACAATGGCCATCGGCCTGGAGGAGGGCGTGGTCAAGGAGAATGACAACTTCTACTGCGGCGGCAAGATCCCCGTGGGCGGCATCCCCGGGCGAATCACCGACTTAAACTGCTGGAAGCACGCCGGCCACGGCAACCAGACCCTTCGGGAGGCGGCCATGCACTCGTGCAACGTGGCCTTCGCCAACATCGGCATGAAGATCGGGGCGGAAAAGTACGACGAGTATGTGGAGGCCTTCGGGCTGATGCGCAGCAAGACCGGGGTGGATCTCTCCGGCGAGGCCGCCAGCCAGTGGTGGGATAAGAAATACTTCGAGGACCCCAACAACATGTCCTCCCTGACCTCCGCCGCCTTCGGACAGACCTTTAACGTCACGCCCATCGGCATGATCACGGCCGTGTCCGCCGCGGTGAACGGCGGATACCTGATGGAGCCGTACATCGTGAAGGAAGTCCGGAACGAGGACGGCGAGGTGGTCTACTCCAAGGAACCCACCGTGGTGCGCCAGGTCATCAGCGAGGAGACCAGCGCCCTGGTGGCGGACATCCTGGAATCCGTGGTGGGCGACAAGGGCGGCACCGGCTCCAACGCCTATGTGCCCGGATACAGAGTGGGCGGCAAGACCGGTACCACCACAAAGACGACCATCGAGGTGGCCGAGAACCGGAAGGAGTACATGGTCTCCTTCTGCGGCGTGGCCCCCTGTGACGACCCGGAAATCGCGGTACTCTTAGTGCTGGATAATCCCAGCAGCGAGTCCGGCATCTACATCGGCGGCGGCCAGATGGCTGCCCCCTATGTGGGGATGATCATGAGCGAGGTTCTGCCCTATCTGGGCGTCCAGCCCATCTACACCGCCGAGGAGGAGGCCCTCCTGGACGTGACCGTCCCCAGGCTTACGAATCTTGACCTGCTCAGCGCCAGGCTCAAGGCCCAGGAGATGGGCATCACCCTGCGCGAGGTGGGGGAGGGCGACGAGATCACCGCCCAGCTGCCCTCACCGGGAGCGCAGATCGCCGCCGGGAGCCAGATGATCATCTATCTGGGCCAGTCGGCTCCCCAGGAGGAAGTGACCGTGCCGGATCTCACCGGCATGACGGTGAATCAGGCCAGAAACGTCCTCCAGAATCTGGGGCTGTTCCTGGATACGGCGGGGGCGTCCCCGGCCATTTCCGGGGTGAAGGTGGCGTCCCAGATCATCGACAGCGGCCAGACCGTCCCCTACGGGGCCGTCATCCAGGTGACGCTGGTGGACAGCTCCAACCTGGGGAGATACTGATGCCGAAACCCGTCACAGCGGTGGATTTGGAGGAAACGGGGGAAATATGAGGCTTTCCGAGCTTATTGAAAATCTGGAGACCGTGGAGGTCACGGCGGATCCGGAGCTTGAGATCACGGATCTTGTGTCGGATTCCCGGCGCGTTACGCCCGGCTGTGCGTTTATCGCCGTGCGGGGCTACGAGACGGACGGACACCGGTTCATCCCCGCCGCCGTGGCGGCAGGGGCGGCCGTTGTCATCGCGGAGGAGCCGCCGGAGGGCGTCCCCTACGTCCTGGTGGAGGACTCCCGCAGGGCGATGGCCGTGACGGCGGGGAACTTTTACGGCAATCCCGCCCGGCGCCTGAACATGATCGGCGTCACCGGCACCAACGGCAAGACCACCACCACAAACCTTATCAAACAGATTTTGGAGACGGCTCTGGGGGCGAAGGTGGGCCTCATCGGCACCAACCGGAACATGATCGGGCAGGAGGAGCTGGAGACGGCCCGCACCACGCCGGACTGCCTGGAGCTTCACGCCCTTTTGCGGCGGATGGCAGACGCCGGATGCACCTGGGCGGTGATGGAGGTCTCCTCCCACGCTTTGTGTCTGGACCGGGTGTACGGCATCCGCTTTGCCCAGGGGATCTTTACCAACCTCACCGAGGATCACCTGGACTTTCACAAGACGATGGAGGATTACGCCGCCGCCAAGGCCCGGCTCTTCTCCATGTGCGACACGGCTATTTTGAATCTGGACGATCCCTGGTGCCCGGTGATGGAGGAGCGCGCCGGCGGCCGGGTCTTCACATACTCGGCCAGATACGACAGGGCCGACCTCACTGCCAGAAATATTAAGCTCCACCTGGATTCCGTCAGCTTCTGCGCCCTGATGACAGGGAAGCTGGAGAAAATGAGGCTGGGGATCCCGGGGATGTTCTCCGTCTACAACGCCCTGGCCGCCGCGGCCTCCGCCCTGTGTGCCGGGGTGGAGCTTGACCGCATCGCCCAGGCCCTGAGCCAGTGCCGGGGCGTGAAGGGCAGGGCGGAGGTGGTGCCCACAAACACCCCTTACACGGTACTCATCGACTACGCCCACACGCCGGACGCCCTGGACAACATCCTGGACACGGTCAGCGAGTTCGCCAAGAACAGGACTGTCCTGGTCTTCGGCTGCGGCGGCGACCGGGACAGCGCCAAGAGACCCATCATGGGGCAGATCGCGATGGAGCGCGCCGACTATGTGATCGTCACCTCCGACAACCCCCGCACCGAGGAGCCGGAGGCCATTATCCGGGACATTCTCACGGGCGTGGAGGCCTCGGATATGGATACGCCCTACGAGGTGATCGTGGATCGGCGCCGGGCCATTGCCAGGGCGCTGGAGATCGCCCAGCCCGGCGACGTGGTTGTCCTGGCCGGAAAGGGCCACGAGACGTACCAGATCGTGGGACACGACAAGCGCCATTTTGACGAGCGAGAGGTTGTTTTCGAGGCGCTGAAAGCTAAAGCATAAAGCGAGGTAGGCAAATGTACATCCACCTTATCCTGGGCTTTGCGGGATCCTTTTTGGTGACAGTGATCACGGGCCTTGTCCTGATCCCGGCGCTCCGGAGAATGAAAGCCGGTCAGACCATACGCGAGGACGGCCCCACCTGGCACGCCTCCAAGCAGGGGACGCCCACAATGGGGGGACTCATGTTCATCGCGGGGATCACGGCCATGTGCCTTTTGGGCGGGATCGACGAGATCGCCGCCGGGGACTACCGGCACATCATCATCCTGGTGTTCTCCCTGCTCTTCGGCCTTATCGGATTTTTAGACGACTATGAAAAGGTGAAGAAGAAGCGGAACCTGGGGCTGACGGCCCTTCAGAAGCTGGCGCTCCAGACGGCTGCGGCGGCAGTCCTCATCTTTCTGCTCCGGCTGGAGGGACACCTCAGCTCCAACCTGTATGTGCCCTTCTTCAACGTGACCGTCCGTCTGCCGTACCCGGTCTACCTGGTGCTGGCGGTGTTCATCATCGTGGGCTGTGTCAACGCCGTGAACATCACGGACGGCATCGACGGTCTGGCCGCCGGGGTGTCCGTGCCCGTGGCGCTGTGCTATGCCGCCATCAGCGCCGCCTGGAGCGCGGGGACCGCGGGGGCGGGCTACGGCTCCGTGGGCCTTTTCAGCTCCGCGATGGCCGGGGGGCTTGTGGGATTCCTGATCTTCAATTTCTACCCCGCCAAGGTGTTTATGGGTGACACCGGCTCGCTGTTTTTGGGCGGCGCCGTCTGCGCCACGGCCTTCGCCCTGGATATGCCCCTGGTTCTCGTGCCGCTGGGCCTCATCTATATCGTGGAGACCCTGTCGGACATTATTCAGGTCACATATTTTAAGCTCTCCCACGGGAAGCGCATCTTTAAAATGGCGCCGATCCACCACCACCTGGAGCTTTCCGGATGGGGGGAGAGACGGATCTTCACCGTATTTACCGCCGTATCCACGGCTGTGGCGATCCTCACCTATTTTGCCGTGAGGACGCGTTTTACCGGAATGATCTCCGGCTGAGCAGACAGGAAATCCATCGGGAGGAGGAAGAAAAATGGACAGCTATTCGCCCTCAGAGGGAAATACCGGCGCGCAGCCTGAGTATGCCGCCAGGGAGCTTCGGGACAGGACGGCGGAGAGCCGCGCTGTGCAGAGGGGGCCTATCGACCTTCCGTTTTTGCTTCTCACCCTGCTGATCCTCACCATCGGGGTGATCATGGTGCTTTCCGCCAGCTTCGCCCGGGCCTACTACAAGGAGAACGACGCCACAAAGTATTTTGTCCGGCAGCTCTTCTTCGCCGTGGCGGGGGTGGCGCTGATGCTGGTGGCCTCCCGGTTCAACTCCTCCTTTTATAGGCGCATGGCCATGCCGCTTTTGATGGTCTCCCTCTTCCTCTTAGCGCTGGTGCCCTTCTTCGGCACCGGAAAGAGCCAGGTGGGCGCCAACCGCTGGTTCGACCTGGGCATCACCCAGTTCCAGCCCTCCGAGATCGCCAAGGTGGCCATTGTCCTGGCCTTTGCCCATATGATCTGTATTTACAAAAACCAGATGGGGACCTTTAAGTACGGCGTCGTCCCCTTCGCCCTGATCCTGATCGTCACCGTGGCCCTCCTGATGCTGGAGCCGCACATCTCCGCGTCGGTGATCGTCATCGCCCTGGGAGCCATTATGATGTTCGCCGGGGGCACCCGCTGGCAGTATTTCGCGGTGGGGATCGTGGTGGTGGGCCTGGTGGGATACCTGGTGGTGACGAAGATGGCCTACGCCTCCTCCCGCATCACCGCCTGGCTGGATCCCTGGTCAGACCCGCTGGACTCCGGCCTTCAGACCATCCAGTCCCTGTACGCCATCGGTTCCGGAGGCCTTCTGGGCGTGGGCCTGGGGCAGAGCCGCCAGAAATACATGTACCTCCCCGAGGAACACAACGACTTTATCTTCCCCATCGCCTGCGAGGAGCTGGGCTTTGTGGGCGCTATGCTCATCCTCGTCCTCTTCGCCCTGCTGATCATCCGCGGCTACTGGCTGGCCATCCACTCCAGGGACAGATTCGGCGCCCTGGTCATCGTGGGGATCACCAGTAAGCTGGCGATCCAGGTTTTCCTCAACGTGGCGGTGGTGACGAATCTTGTCCCGTGTACCGGTATCTCCTTGCCGTTCTTCAGCTACGGAGGCACGGCGCTGCTGGTGCAGCTGGTGGAAATGGGGATCGTTTTGGCCATATCCAGGGAGATCCCCCTGAGAAAACGGAAAAATGAGGAGAACGGGGAAAAATGAGATTTCTTTTTGCGTGCGGCGGGACGGCAGGTCACATCAATCCGGCTCTCGCCGTGGCGGGAAAGCTCCGGGAGCTTTTCCCCGACGCCGGGTTTCTCTTCGTGGGTTCCGGGCGGGAGCTGGAAAAACGCCTTGTCCCCGCGGCGGGGTTTGATCTGAAGAATATCACCATCACGGGCTTTGCCCGGGGGGTCAAACCCGGCGATATCAAGCACAATCTGAAGACACTGCGGAACCTGTCCGTATCGGATCGGGAATGTAAGGCCATTTTGGACGAGTTTGCGCCGGACGCGGTGATCGGCACAGGCGGCTATGTGTGCTGGCCGGTGCTGAAAAACGCGGCCAAGCGCCATATCCCCACGCTGATCCACGAGTCCAACGCCGTGCCGGGGCTGACCACCAAGATGCTGTCCGGCCGTGTGGACCGGGTGATGGCGGCCTTCCCCTCGGTGCGGGATCACTGCAAGAGGCCGGAGCGGGTGGTCATCACCGGCACACCCATCCGGGAGGACTTCCTCCGGTACACCCGGGAGGAGGCCAAGCGCCGTCTGGGCGTCTCCGGGAAGCCACTGGTCGTCTCCTTCTGGGGGAGCCTGGGGGCGGACGACATGAACAGCAAGATGGCGGAGTTTATACGCCTGAACTGCCGGAGCGGCGCGGTGCGCCACCTCCACGCCACAGGCAGCGGAGAGGCCGGCGTCAAGAGGATGATCGAGCGCCTGGGCACCCTGGGCGTCTACGGACTGCCGGACTGGGTGGACATCATGCCCTACATTGACAACATGGGTACGGAGATGACGGCGGCGGATCTGATCCTCTGCCGGGCCGGCGCCTCCACCCTGGCGGAGATCACGGCCCTGGGCCGGGCGGCTGTCTTAGTGCCCAGCCCCAACGTGACAAACGATCAGCAGACGAAAAACGCCCGGGAGCTGGAGAAGGCCGGCGGCGCCGTTGTGCTGACGGAGGAGGGCCTGACGGGGGAGAGACTTTACAACACCGTGGTGGGCCTTTTGCGGGATAAGGAGCGCATCCTCAGCCTTGAGCGGGGGAGCGCGGCCCTGGGCGTCAAGGACGCCTGCAGCAGGATCGTGGAGAATATTTTGGACTTTCTCCAAAAGTAACAGGCATTTTCAGCCACGCATAGTATGACCTGAAAGTAAATTGATTTCGGGGGTACCTATGAGCGGCTTGAAGATAGTGGGCGGACGGGCGCTTTGCGGCCGGATCCATGTACAGGGCGCGAAGAACAGCGTTTTGCCCATCTTAGCGGCGTCTCTCCTATCGGGCGGCGAGACGGTGATACATAACTGCCCGGCCCTTTCCGACGTGGACGCGGCCATTGACATCCTTCGACACCTGGGCTGCCGGGCGGAATTTACCCAGGGCACGGCGTATGTGGACTCCTCCACCATGACAAGATGCGACATCCCGGATGAGCTGATGCGGCGGATGCGCTCGTCGGTGATCTTTCTGGGGGCGATCTTGGCCAGGGCCGGGGAGGCGAAGCTTTCCATGCCCGGGGGATGCGAGCTTGGCCCCAGACCCATCGACCTGCACCTGCTGGCGATGGAGCGATTGGGAGCCGAGCTGGAGACCCGGGGAGGCAACCTGCTCCTCCGATCCCACGGCCTTCGGGGCGGGAGGATCGATTTGAGCATCCCCAGTGTGGGCGCCACGGAGAACGCCATGATCGCCGCCTCCGGGGCACAGGGGGAGACCCTGATCACCAACGCGGCCAGGGAGCCGGAGATCGGCGACCTGGGCCGGTATCTGCGGGCCTTGGGCGTAAAGATCCGGGGCGAAGGGACCTCCACGGTGAGCGTGGAGGGCGGGGGCTTTGCTCCCTGCTGTCAACACACCATTATCCCGGACAGGATCGCGGCGGCAACCTTTATCGCCGCAGCCGCGGCATCGGGAGGGGATCTGACCCTCACCGGCGTTGCGGGGGACCACATGAGGGCGGTGCTTGACGCCTTCTCCCGCATGGGGGTGGAGATCCGGGAGTGCGGAGACACCATGCGCGTCCTCTCCCGGGGGAAGCTCCGCTCGCCGGGGACAGTCACTACCGGCCCGTATCCCGGCTTTCCCACGGACGCCCAGCCCCCGCTGATGGCGGCCTGCCTGGGGGCGGAGGGGATCAGCGTTTTTGTGGAGACCGTCTTTCAAAGCCGCTTCCGGCATGTGCCGGAGCTGAGGCGGATGGGGGCGGACATCAAGGTGGACGGCCGGGTGGCCATTGCCCAGGGACCTGGGCGGCTTCACGGCGCCAGGGTGGAGGCCCCGGATCTGCGGGGAGGCGCCGCCCTGATGGTGGCGGCGCTGGCCGCCGAGGGAGAGAGCATCATCACCCAGATGCGGCACATCGACAGAGGCTACGAAAAGATTGCGGATCTGCTCCGGTCAGTGGGGGCGGAGGCCGAGAGAATAGATTGAAAGGACTTGCGAAAGATGGCTAACCCGAACGGAAGCTTCAGAAGAAACACAAGGGACACGGCGTTGTATGTCACGCTGACTGTGGCGCTGATATTGATCGTACTGATAACGGCAATGGCGCTGTTTTTCAAGGTTTCCGAGATCACCGTGGAGGGGGCCTCAAAATATACCGTCCAGCAGATCGTGGACGCCTCCGGCCTGGAGCTGGACAGCAGTATCTTCTTCATGGATACCGGCGGGGCGGAGGTGGACATCAAGACGGCCCTGCCCTACATTGACGGGGTGAAGGTGGAGCGCCGCCTGCCGGGCACCGTGGTGATCCGGGTGACGGAGAGCGTCCCCGTGGGGTATGTGACGGCCGGCGAAAAGGCGTACATCATCGACCTGAGCGCCAGGATCTTGGAGGAGACGTCCGTCGGCTCCGCCGCGGGCGTGGAGGTGACAGGCGCCACACCCCTGTCGCCCCAGGTGGGCAAGACCCTGAGCTTCGGCTCGGAGGACGCCGTCCGGCTGGACGCCCTCGTTGCGATGCTGACGGCGCTGAACAAGGACGGGAAGCTGGACAAGACCACAAAATTGGATGTGAGCAACCTCTCCGCCGTGAGCTTTGAGTACAACGGCTACAAGGTGAACTTCGGTACATCCGGCGATCTGGACACGAAGCTCTCAAAATTCAACGAATTTTTAAGTGAATACCCCGATCCGGGAACGGGCCAGGCCCTGATCTACGACGAGGATACGAGGTCGCTCTATTTCAGGGAATGACGGAAAAAACCCGGCTCTTCCCCAGCAGTAAATAAAAAATTCCATTATACTCTTGACCTCCGCAGAAAAACAGGTTAAAATAGACACAGAATTATAGACAAATAGTGGGCGCGGCCACAGCGCCCCGAGGAGGATATAAAATGCCTAATACCACATTAGAGTCGGGTCCCGACAATGTTGTTGAAATAAAGGTGATCGGTATCGGCGGCGCCGGTAACAATGTCATCAACCGCATGGCCAAGGTGGGGGCGCCCGGTGTGGAGCTGATCGCCCTGAACACCGACAAGCCGGCCCTGAGCATGTCCGCGGCGGACACCAAGGTTCAGATCGGCGAGAAGCTCACCCACGGACAGGGCGCCGGCTCCAAGCCGGAGGTGGGCAAGAAGGCCGCGGAGGAGAGCCGCAACAACATCGCCAAGGTCATTGAGAACACCGACATGGTGTTCATCGCCGCCGGTATGGGCGGCGGCACCGGCACCGGGGCCGCTCCCGTGGTGGCCGACATCGCCAGAGAGACCGGGATCCTCACCGTGGGCGTGGTCACGAAGCCCTTCAGCTTTGAGGGCAAGCGCCGCATGGATCAGGCCAACGAGGGCATTGCCAACCTCCTGGGCAAGGTGGACGCCCTGCTGATCATCCCCAACGACCGTCTGGAGCATGCCACGGAGCAGAAGCTCACCCTGGCCAACGCCTTTGAGATCGCGGACAGCGTTCTCCAGCAGGCGGTGAGCAGCATCTCCGAGCTTATCAAGGGCACGGGCTTCATCAACCTGGACTTTGCGGATGTGACGGCGATCCTGAAGGACGCCGGTTACGCCCACATGGGCATGGGCAAGGCCGCCGGAAAGGGCAAGGCCGAGGAGGCCGCCCGCGCCGCTATCTCCAGCCCCCTGATGGAGACCTCCATCAACGGCGCCCGCGGCGTGTTGATCAACATCACCTGCTCCACGGACACCGATTACGCGGATATCAAGGCCGCCGCTTCCCTGGTTCACGAGGCGGCTCACCCCGATGCCAACATCATCTTCGGCGTCGCCTTTGACGACACGATGGACGACGAGATCCGCATCACCGTCATCGCCACCCGCTTTGACGAAAGCCCCGCCCGCCCCTCTGAGAAGCCTGCCGGGGGTCTGTATTCCCAGGCCGCCGGAAAGGTGGAGGCCGCTCAGCCCCAGCCGGAGGAGAAGGCCCAGCCTAAGGAGGCGCCCCCCGAGGAGGACCCCTTCGACACCATCTTCAAGATCTTCAACAACAAATAACAGGTAAATCGTCACTTCTTTGATGAAAGCCGCCGGGAGGGAACTTCCGGCGGCTTTTATTGCCCAAAAGGCCGGAGGCCTTTTTGGCAAGGGGGTGGGATAAGGATTTGTCAAGAAAATTTACAGATTATTAAAACAACCGCCGTGATAATTGTCTACAATATGATGTATCAGATATGTATCAAGAGGTCTTTTTATGATAAGACGGTTTTTATACAACTTCTTCCAGGGACGCAACGGCTTTGACAACCTGGCCAGGTTCACCTGGATCCTGACCATCGTCTTTTTGCTGCTGTCGTTCTTCGGGGGGATCTTCGGGTTCATCATGCAGACGCTGGCGCTGCTCCTGCTTGTGTACACCTGGTGGCGGGTGTGTTCCCGGAACGTGTACAAGCGCTCCCAGGAGAACAGCCGGTATCTGACGCGCACCGCCGGGATCCGCATGAAATTCCGGGATCTGAAGACCCGGTACGCCCAGCGCCGGGAGTATAAGTTCTTCACCTGTCCCACCTGCCACACACTGCTGCGGGTGCCCAAGGGGAAGGGGAAGATCACCATCACCTGCCGCAAGTGCGGCAACCGCTTCTCCGGAAAAACCTGAAAAAAGCGAAAAAAACCTGGGGACCGGCCCTTATGGGCAGATCCCCCGGTTTTTTTATTCTGTCGGAAAAGCCCTGTGGGCTTTTCCGACAGAATTCCATGTTTTTTTGTTTCAGGGTCAGATCCCCAGCCGGATCCAAAGCTCATTGTAGAGGGCGCGGGTGGCCTTGGGCAGGCAGACATACATCTCGCACCGATCCAGGACTTCCTGGGGCGCGGCCATAATGGAGTAGATCTCCGGGTCCAGCTCCTCGCCGTACTGCTCCTCGTACCACTGCGGATACAGCTCCAGGGCCTCCTCGTTGGGGCTGGCGTACCAGATGTAGTCCATATTCCGCAGGTTGGAATCGGTGGAGGCGATGAAGTTGATCCACTTCAGGGCGTTTTCGTAGTTGGGGGCGTCCTTCAGGACGCACATGGCGTCAACGAACCAGTTAGACCCCTCGTCCGGAACGACGAAGCGCAGATCCTCGTTGTTCTCCAGCATGGACAGATAGTCCCCGGCATAATAGGTGGCGAAGGAGGCGTTGCCCCCCTCCATCGTCTGGAACACCTCGTCCATCACCTTGCCCTGGAAGATGCCCCGCTCGTAGGCGTCCCGCACCAGCTCGTAGGCCTGGCGGATCTCACCCTCGTCCGTGGTGTTCATGGAGTAGCCCAGGTACTTCAGGGCGATGCCAAAGGCGTCACGGGAGTTGTTGATGAGCAGCACCTGGCCGGCGTACTTGTCGTCGTACAGGGCCGACCAGCTGTGGATCTCCTCATCCACCAGGCTTTCGTTGTAGATGATGCCCACGGTGCCCCAGGTGTAGGGGACGGTGTACTTGTTCTCCGGATCGTAGGGGAGATTTTTAAACCGGTCGCTGATCTTCTCAAAGTTGGGGATCTGGGAGTAGTCCAGCTCCTCCAGCATCCCCTCCTCGATAAGCTGAGAGATCATATAGTCCGACGGGACGACCACGTCGTAGTCCGCACCGCCGTTGCTGAGCAGGGAGTACAGGGCCTCGTTGGACTCGGCCGTCTGGTAATTCACCCGGATGCCGGTCTGCTCCTCAAACTCGTCGATAAGATCCTCGTCAATATACTCCCCCCAGGAGCAGACGTTGACCACGGGGCGGCTTGTGGTAAAGGCGGTGAGGAACACCGTCACGGTGACGAAGGCGGCGCACAGCACGCCGGCGACAATGCGGCGGGTCAGCCGCCCCTTGGGGGTGGCGGCCCACTCCTTGATCCGCTGGACCCGGGGACTCTCCGGGACAGGCTCAAAGGACGCCCTCTTGGCGGCCAGCTGGGCCTGACGGGCCGAGCGGATGTTGTTGATGACCAGCACCACCAGCACCGCCAGGAACATCAGGGTACTGACGGCGTTCACCACCGGCGTCACGCGCTTTTTTGTCATGCCGTAAATGACCATCGACAGGGTCTGGGTGGAGGACCCGGCGGTGAAGTAGCTGATGACGAAGTCGTCCACGCTCATGGTAAAGGCGATAAGCGCGCCGGATACGATGCCGGGCTTGATCTCCGGGAGGATCACCTTGTAAAACGCCTGGAACCAGGTACATCCCAGATCCTGGGCCGCCTCCACCAGATTCCGGTCCATCTGCCGGAGCCGGGGGGACACGTTGAGGATGACGTAGGGGATGTTGAAGGAGACGTGGGCGATGAGCAGCGTCCCCAGACCCAGCGTCAGGCGGGTGGGGAACCGGATCAGGCTCTGCCAGGAGTTTAACCAGGCGGCGATGGAGCCCCATCCGTGGAAGAAGGCCACGAAGAACAGGCACAGACTGACGCCGGTGACGATATCCGCGTTCATCATGGGGAGGTCGTTCACCACCAGAATGGGGTCGCGCCACTTCTTGGTCAGGTTATAGATGCCGATGGCGGCGAAGGTGCCGGCGACGGTGGAAATGGCCGTGGCCAGAAGGGACACAAGCAGGGTAGTGGCCAGCCCCTCGATCACCAGGCGGTTGCGGAAAAGCTCCGCGTACCAGTGGAGGGAGAACCCCTTCCACACGGCGGAGGAATCCCCGGCGTTGAAGCTGAAGAAGATCAGCAGGAAGATGGGGAGATACAGAAACAGAAGGCACAGACCGATGAGGGAGCGCCCTCCCACGCCGTTTTTCTTCATCAGAGCATCACCGCCTCTCCCTCGCCGTCGCCGAAGTGGTTCATCACCAGCATACAGATGACGACGATGACCATCATCACCATCGAGATAGCGGCGCCCAGGTGGGGATTGTACGCCCCGCCCAGGAACTGATTTTCAATGAGATCGCCCAGCATCATCTGCGTGCCGCCCCCCAGAAGCCGGGAGATGGCAAAGGTGGACACCGACGGGACAAAGACCATCGTCACGCCGGAGACGATGCCGGAGACGCTCAGGGGCAGGGTGACGCGCCGGAAGACCGTGGCGGAGTTGGCCCCCAGATCCTGAGCCGCCTCGATGAGCTTGGGGTCCAGCTTGGTCAGGACGGTGTAGATGGGCAGGATCATAAAGGGCAGGTAATTGTACACCATGCCCAGCACCACGGCCCCGGGGGTGCGGATCATCTGGAAATACTCGATATCCGAGCCGGTGAGCCGGTTATAGAGGGCGATGATCCCCAGCTTGCGGAGAAGCTGATTGAGAAGGCCGTTGTTCTCCAAAATCGCCATCCAGGAGTAGGTGCGCAGGAGGAAATTCATCCACATGGGCAGCATGATGAGGGCCATCGCCACGCGCTTGAAGCCCTCCCCCTCCCGGCTCATGAGATACGCCGCGGGGTAGCCCAGGGCCAGGCAGATCAGCGTCGCCACCAGGGCCAGCCAAAAGGAGCGGCCGAAGACCGAGGCGTACAGGGTCATGCCCGTGAAGTTGGAGAGGGAACCCTGGAGAACCTCCCCCTGGGCGGTGTCCACGGTGACGGTCAGGGAGTAGACCAGCATGATGATGATGGGGATGACCACAAAGAGCGCCATCCAGATGACGTAGGGCACCGCGAAGAGCGAGCGCTTATTCTTCATCCCCGCTCACCTCCGGCTCCTCCCTGTTGATCTCGTCGTACTCCTCAGAATAGGAGGAGTAGTCCCCGAACATGCCGGAATACTTGCTCTTTTTCATCACATGGATCCCGTCGGGGTCGATGCGGATGCCGATGTGGGAGTCCACGGGGCAGTAGTCCGTTGTCTGGATCAGCCATTTGAACCCGTAGAAGTCCACAATGGTGTCGTAGTGGACGCCCTTGAAGGTGACGGAGGTGACGACACCCCGGAGCTGGCCCTCGGCCTCGCCCACAATGTCCACATCCTCGGGCCGGATCACCACGTCCACCGGCTCGTCCTTTTCAAAGCCGGCGTCCAGGCAGGCAAAGCGGCGGTTGAAGATCTCCACCACCCGGTCTTCCCGCATGATGCCGTCCACAATGTTGGACTCCCCGATAAAGTCCGCCACAAAGGCGTTTTTCGGTTCGTTATAGATGTCCTCCGGCGTGCCGATCTGCTGGATCTTCCCCTCGTTCATCACCACCACGGTGTCGGACATGGCCAGGGCCTCCTCCTGATCGTGGGTGACATAGATGAAGGTGATCTCCATCTGCTGCTGGATGCGCTTCAGCTCCTGCTGCATGTCCTTGCGCAGGCGCATATCCAGCGCCCCCAGAGGCTCATCCAGCAAAAGCACCTTGGGCCGGTTCACCAGCGCCCTGGCGATGGCCACCCGCTGCTGCTGACCGCCGGAAAGGGAGGTGACGGAGCGGTGTTCAAACCCCTTCAGGGAGACGATCTCCAGCATCTCACGGACGCGGGCGTCGATCTCCGACTTGGAGAGCTTTACCGTCTGACGTTTTCCCGGTTTATCGGCCCCGCCGTCAGCCTCCTTGGGGATGCGAAGGCCGAAGGCCACGTTGTCGTAGACGTTCAGGTGCGGGAACAGAGCGTACTTCTGGAACACCGTGTTCACCTTGCGCAGGTGCGGCGGGACATCGTTGATCCTCACGCCGTCAAAGAACACATCCCCGGAGGTGGGCGTCTGGAAGCCGCCTATGATCCGCAGGGTGGTCGTCTTGCCGCAGCCCGACGGGCCAAGCAGCGTAAGGAATTCCTTGTCGTTGAAGTAGATGTTCAGGTTGTCCAGGACGGTCTCCCCGTCGAAGGACATGGTTACGTCCTTGAGACGTATCAGTTCTTTGGACATTATCCTCCCCCTCATTTCCCGGCCGCGCCGGGGCGGCCGAACAGATTAAGAATATCCGTGAAGACCCCCAGCTTCCAACCAAGACTCCTCACGGATAAATCGTATTAAATATACATATTTGACACCCGGTTGTCAACCGGTATCGGGGTCAAATAAAATATTTTTCGACAAAAACGGGATTTGCCGCCGAAAAGGCCCTCCCATTCAGATAATTTAACGAACCTGCGTCGGTGGTGAACGTAAAAATCAGCTTGTAGGCGCACAGCGCCTGGCCGGGCAGATCCGCCGTCGCCTTGTCCGTGCCGTACTTCCCGTCCCCTAAAAGGGGATACCCCGCCGCGGCCAGCTGGGCGCGGATCTGGTGGGTGCGGCCGGTGAGAAGCTCGCACTCTAAGAGGGACAGGCCGTTTTTCGTCTTCAACGTCCTGTACAGCGTCCTGGCTGTCCTGGCCCCCGGCTCCGGCCGGCTCCGGACGTAGACCCGGTTTTTCACCGCGTCCTTAAAGAGGAACCCCGTCAGCTCCCCCTGGGGCGGCTCCGGCCTTCCGTGGACGGCCGCCAGGTAGAGCTTCCGGATCTCACGGTTGCGGATCTTCTCGTCCAGGATCCGCAGGGCCTCCGCGTTTTTCGCGGCGATGACGATGCCCTGGGTGTTCCGGTCGATCCTGTTGCACAGGGCGGGGGAGAAGGAGTTCTCCCGGGCGGGATCCCACTCCCCCTTCCGGTAGAGGTACGCCTTGATGTGGGAGATCAGGGTGTTCCACTCCCCGCCGTCCCCGGCGTGGCACAGCATCCCGGCGGGCTTGTCGGCCAGCAGGATGTTGTCGTCCTCGTAGATCACCCTGACCCGGGGGATGTTCACCTTCCGCCACAGCGTGTCCTCCGTGGGCTTTTCAAAAAATTCGTCGTTGATGTACATCTGAACAACGTCGCCGGGGCCGAGACGCACGTCCCGCCGGGAGCCCTTTCCGTTGACCTTCACCCGCTTTATGCGGATGTATTTTTGCAGCAGCGCCTCCGGCAGCAGCGGCACGGCCTTTTCCACAAACCGGTCGAGCCTCTGCCCCGCGTCGTTCTGATTGATGATAAATTCTTTCATTTTATCCCCGTGAAGCCCAAAATAATACTTGCCATTTATGACGATATGCGTTAAAATACGATTAGGATAGCAAAAATGGCGGCAGCCCGGAGGGGATTAGGGCCCCCTCCGGGCCTGCGCGGGTGCTGTGACCACCCACACAACAGAATTATTCTGCACCAAGGACATTGTACCTTACATTTTCTTCTTTTGCAAGTACCAAGTACAATGTTCGTGTAGCTGTATTCGCGTGTGTTGGGTCTCCTTGCCCGTCATGCGCGATTTTTGTTATCTCCGAAGGTGTTTCCGGGGGAAGCTGGATTTTTCTCCCGGCAATACCGGAGGGGAAAACATTTTCAAGGAGGAAAAAAACAAATGAAAAAAATTCTCAGCTGGATCCTTGCCCTCGCCCTTTGTGTAAGCCTGGCCCCCACGGTGCTGGCGATAAGCGGCGATGAATGGGATGAAGACGACGTGCCCTACCCGGTTGAAGGCGGAAACATTTATTTCGACCTTGAAACCGGAACTGTCACAGGCTCTGATGAGGCAGTTACCTCCGCCAATATCCCGGAGGAGATCAACGGCGTGAAGGTGAAAAGAATAGGCGCAAATGCTTTTGACCTCAGACTGGAACTCACACACGTCACTGTCCCCAGCGGCGTGACGGAAATTGCGGACTATGCCTTCGAGTATTGCGAAGAGCTGACCAGCATTTCGCTTCCGAGCGGCCTGACGCGTGTAGGCCAAAACGCATTTCGTGACTGCGAATCTCTGGAGACCCTTGTCCTCCCCGACAGCGTCACCTATATAGGATCGAACTTCCTGAAGGGCGCGGGCGTCAAGAGCTTCACGATCCCCAGGGGCGTGACGGCCATAGAGAACAGCACATTCGCGTACAGCGAGGTCACCAATGTAACGATCCCTGATACGGTCAAGACCATAAAAGGAAGCGCCTTTATGCATTGCAATGGCCTCACATCTATTTCGATTCCCGGCAGCGTGACAAGCTTGGAGGACAATATCTTTTTCAGATGCGCCTCTCTGAGGGACATCTATTTTGACGGGACAGAGGGGGAGTGGACGGCACTGGCCGGGGACGGACAGCGGCTGTTCGATGCATACCAGGGGGATGTGGATCTCAGCAAGGTGACCGTCCACTTCAGCGGCAAAGGAAACGTTCCCTCCGATCCCTCCGATCCCGCTGACACCCCTGAACCCTCTAATCCCTCTGGCCCCTCTTCTCCCTCTGACGTACAGCCGGGAGGATCAAGCCCCGCCGCCGTAAGCTTCACCGATGTCTCCGCCAAAGCCTACTATGCGGACGCGGTAAAATGGGCGGTGGAAAAGGAGGTCACCAACGGAACCTCCAAAACCACCTTCTCCCCCGGGAAAGACTGCACCCGTGCCGAGATCGTTACCTTCCTGTGGCGGGCTAAGGGCCAGCCGGAACCCACCACGACCGTGAACCCCTTCACCGACGTGAAGGCCAGCTCCTTTGCGTACAAGGCCATCCTCTGGGCGGTGGAGGAGGGGATCACCACCGGGACGGGGAAGAACACCTTTAACCCCAATGGGGTCTGCACCCGCGGCGAGGCGGTCACCTTCCTGTGGCGCGCAGCGAAAAAGCCGGCCGCTTCCGGCTCCGTCGCCTTTACCGATGTTTCCACCGGCGCCTTCTATAGCAACGCGGTGAAATGGGCTGTGGAGGAGAAGATCACCACCGGCGTCACAAGCACCACCTTCGCGCCCAAAAAGAACTGCACGCGTGGCGATATTGTGACCTTCCTGTGGCGGAACCTGGGTAAATAAACAAAATCCCCTTATGGAGGCTGGGAAACCGGGCCGCTTGCGGCTGCGCCTTTCACAGCCTCCCTTATTTTTTGCCGCCTGCCGAGAAATTCATGGGTCCCTGAGAAAAAAGGCTTGACAACCCCGGAAAATTCAACTATAATACCATAGCGCGACTTGGGGAGGGGATTGCGATGCTGCTTGATTTGCGGGAGCTTATCGCCTCGCCCGGCAAAGCTCAGGATTTTACCTTTGAGCCGGACCCTGAGGAGCTTATGTTCCGCGGGCTTTTGGCCTACCGCTCCCCCGTGACCGTCACCGGCCGGGTGGAGAACCACGCGGGGCTGCTTGAGGCGCGCCTGGTCATCACGGCGGACATGCTGTGTCAGTGCGCCAGATGCCTGAAGGAGTTTCCAAAACAGCTTCGGATCGAGGGGGCCGCGTACCTCACCGAGGAGCTTGAGGATGAGGACAGCGAGGAGTATTACCTCTTGGAGGACGGGGCGGCCGACATGGGCCAGATCGTCAGGGATCTCGTTTTCCTCAATTTTGACAACAGGATCCTGTGCAGGGAGGACTGCAAGGGCCTGTGCGACAGGTGCGGCAAGGACTTAAACGATGGCCCCTGTGATTGCGGCAGGGACCTGGATCCCAGATGGCTCGCTTTAGGGCAGCTTCTGGAGAGTGAAAAATAACAGGAGGTGTCATCATGGCGGTACCGAAGGGGAAAGTGTCCAAGGCAAGGAGAGACAGGCGTCGCGGCTCCAACTGGAAGCTGAGCGTCCCCGCTCTCGTGGCTTGCCCCAAGTGCGGCGAGCTTCATCTGCCCCACAGAGCCTGCAAGGCCTGCGGCACATACAATGGCCGTGAAGTCGAGTCCGGGAAAGAGTAATAGCGATCTTGAGAAAGACGGCGGGCTTACCCCGCCGTTATTTCTTTGAAAAGGGTGATCAAGCGTGTCGGGAGAACGAAACAGAATTCAATCCGTGGCCCCGGGGAGTCCGGGGGAGAGGGCGGGGATCAAACCGGGGGACAGGCTCCTGGCCGTGAACGGGAACCGGATCCTGGATGTTCTCGACTACATGTACTACGCCTACGACGCCCAGAGCGAATTTACCCTGGAGCGGGACGGGGAGAAGATCACCGTCGCCGTCGCCAAGGAGGCGGGGCAGGACGCGGGGCTGGATTTTCAGGAGTACCTCATGGACTCGGCCCGCTCCTGCGCCAACAACTGTGTTTTCTGCTTTGTGGATCAAATGCCCCCGGGGATGCGGGAGACCTTGTATTTCAAGGACGACGACGTGCGCCTCAGCTTCCTCACCGGCAGCTACCTGACCCTGACCAACATGGGCCAGCGGGAGGTGCAGCGGGTCATCGACCTGAAGATCTCCCCCATCAACGTGTCCGTCCACACGATGGATCCCAAGCTGCGCTGCCGGATGCTGGGGAACAAAAACGCCGGGCGGGGCCTGGAGATCCTCAAGCGCTTCGCCCGCGCCGGGATCCAGCTCAACTGCCAGATCGTCTGCTGCCCCGGCCTTAACGACGGCAGGGAGCTTTGGCGCACCATGCGAAGGCTGGCAAGACTCGCCCCCCAGGTGAACAGCTGCTCCGTGATCCCCGTGGGCCTGACAAAATTCCGGGAGGGGCTTTTCCCCTTAAAGCCCTTTGACCGGGAGCTGGCCAGAAAGACCGTGGAGCAGGTGGAGCGCTTCGGGGAGCGGTGCTTAAAGCGCCGGGGCAGCCGGATCTTCTTCTGCTCCGATGAAATGTACCTGAAGGCGGATCTGCCCATTCCCCCGGACGACTTTTACGAGGGCTACCCCCAGCTGGAAAACGGCGTGGGGATGCTCCGCCTCCTGCACACCGATTTTGAGGAGGCGCTGGAAAACTGCTCCGCCCCCGCCAAGGGCACCCGGGCCGTCATCGCCACCGGCGTCTCCGCCGCCAGGACGCTTACGGAGCTTCGGGACCTGGCGAGGACGAAATATCCCGGCATCCGGGTGGAGGTCATCCCCATTGTCAACGACTTCTTCGGCCACACCATCGACGTGGCCGGTCTCATCACGGGGAGAGACCTGATCGCCCAGCTGCGCTCCCGTGACCTGGGGGAGCGGGTGTACATCACAAACCGTATGCTCCGGGACGGGGAGGACGTGTTTCTGGACGACGTCACCGTGGAGGAGGCGAGCCGCGCCCTGGGCGTTCCGGTGACGCCGATGGAAAACGGCGGAGAGCAGCTTTTGCAGGTGTTTTTGGCGTAGAGGCGACGGCGCCGCCTCAGCCATCGGCGATTCCTAAAAAAACAGCGCCGGCATACCTGTGATGGGGGGATGTTTATGGCCGATCAGCCAATAGACGGCGAGCCTATCCTCAGGCTTGACCTGTTTGATACCCAGTGGCCCCTGGAATACATCGACCACGACCGGCGGATCGCGAGGGCGGTGGTATTTGACTCTGCGGGGTATACCTATTTTGTGCGGGTGCGCCGCGACGACGAATTCGGCAGGGCGACCCTGATCGAGACGTCGGGAGGCGGTGTGGAGACGGGGGAGAGCCTTATCTCCGCCGTCAAGCGGGAACTCAGAGAAGAGCTGGGCGTCCAGGTGGATGTCCTGTGCAAGATCGGGGTGGTCAGCGACTACTACAACCTGATCCACCGGCACAATTTAAACCACTATTTCCTCTGTAAAATAACCTCCTTCGGGAGCAGAAATCTGACCCGGGAGGAGAGCGAGAGCTTTCATCTGTCAACGCTGAGGCTGTCCTACCGTGAGGCGGTGGAGGAATACGGCAGATGCTCATCCACAAGGCTGGGAAATCTCATCGCCAACAGGGAGCTGCCTATCCTGAAAAGGGCGAAGGAGATCATGGACAGGGCCAATTAGACCGGCCCCGTTTGCAGAGTATCCGTCAGAGACACCGCCCCCATTTGGGGAATTTATCAATTTGGAGGAAGACATGAGACCCTTAGTTGCCATTGTGGGCCGCCCCAACGTGGGCAAGAGCCTCTTATTCAACAGGCTGGCCGGTCAGCGTCTGAGCATCGTGGAGGACACCCCCGGCGTCACCCGGGACCGGATCTACGCCCCCTGCGAGTGGGCGGGCAGGACGTTTGACATCGTGGACACAGGCGGCATCGAGCCGGACACGGACAACCAGATCCTGGCCTTTATGCGGGAGCAGGCCCTTATCGCCATTGACACCGCCACGGTGGTGGTCTTTGTGGGGGACATCACCACGGGCGTCACCGCCGCCGATCAGGAGGTGGCGGATATGCTCCAGCGCAGCGGGAAGCCCGTTGTCCTGGCGGTGAACAAGATGGACGCCACGGGGCCGGTGGACCCGGAGATCTACGAGTTTTACGCCCTGGGCCTGGGGGACCCCATCGCCCTGTCGGCCCTCCACGGCCACGGCACGGGGGACATTTTGGACGAGTGTCTGAAATATTTCCCGCCCCGGGACGAGGAGGAGACGGACGCCGGCGCGGTGAAGCTGGCCTTCATCGGCAAGCCCAACGTGGGCAAATCCTCCATCGTCAACCGGATCCTGGGGGAGGAGCGGGTCATCGTCTCCGACGTGGCGGGCACCACCCGGGACGCCGTGGACACTCCCTTTGAAAACGAGGTTGGAAAATACGTCCTCATCGACACCGCCGGTATGCGCCGGAAGTCCCGCGTGGAGGACAGGGTGGAGAAATTCTCCGTCATGCGGGCGCAGCTCGCCATTGAGCGGGCGGACGTGTGCCTCATCATGCTGGACGCCCGGGAGGGCGTCACTGAGCAGGACACCAAGGTGGCCGGCATGGCCCACGAGGCGGGGCGCGCCGCCGTCATCCTGGTGAACAAGTGGGATCTGGTGGAGAAGGACGGCGGGACGATGGACAAGATGCGCGCCGACATCCGGCGGGATCTCTCCTTCATGCCCTACGCGCCCATCCTGTTTGTCTCCGCCGTGACGGGGCAGCGGGTGGACCGGATCTTCGCTCTGGCCAACGAGGTGAACCGGCAGGCCAACCGGCGGATCACCACGGGCCTTCTCAACAACGTGCTGGCGGACGCCCAGGCCAGGGTCCAGCCCCCCTCCGACAAGGGCAAGCGGCTGAAGATCTTCTACATGACCCAGGTCAGCGTCCGGCCCCCCACGTTCGTGGTCTTCTGCAACGACGCGTCGCTGTTCCACTTCTCCTACCAGCGGTATCTGGAGAACCAGCTGCGCTCCACCTTCGGCCTTACGGGCACGCCCATCCGGCTTGTGATCCGGGAGCGGGGGGAGCGGGAGACGTGAGCCTCTCCGGTTGACACCTGTTGGCACGGGTGGTATAATCGCGTTAAACCGGTGAATTTGTTTTCGGGGCGAATAGAGATATGGAAAAGATAAGTCCTCTCAAAAATCCCTTTGCCGCCAGGCGGCGCCGGGCCGTCTGGGACGCGGTGGGAACCGCGCTGGTGTTCGTCTCCTTCGTGGCGCTGGATCTGTGGATCCGGCACGTCACAAGGAGCATCGGGAAATATCCCCTGTTCTTCCGGCCGGCCATCCTCTTCACGGTCTGCTGGGCGGCGCTGTTCTCCGTGGCGGCCCTGGTGATCCCCAACCGGACGTGGGGGCGGGTGGTCTACGGGATCTTGTACTTCGTCTCGGCGACCTTCGCCGTGGTGCAGGATGTGTACTACCAGCTGATGGGTTCCTTCCTCTATTTCAGCGATTTCCTCTACGCCGGGGAGGGCAGCGACTACCTGACCTATGTGACCCGGGTGCTGGATCTGCGCTTCGCGGCGCATATCGCGGCGCTGATTCTGCTGGGGGTCGCGGGGATCCTCCTCTTTCCCCGCCCGCTGAAGGGCGGGCTGCAGCTGGGGGTGAAGGGCGGAATTTTGGCCCTGAGCGTGGCGGGCATCTGCCTCACCCCGGGCCTTTACGGCGAGTACAGGGACGACAGCTGGGACTCCTACAACACGATGGCCTTTGAATACGACAAGTTTATCAACTCCACGGAGGACATGGAGCTTACGGGCCTGTACCAGTACGCATTTAAGAACGTGGTGCTGTCCTTGCAGCACGCCGGGATCCTGAACGCCGGCGGGACGGCGGAGGGGATCCGGGCCGTGGACGCGTATTTTGACGAGCGCCCCGCCCATCAGGACAACCAGATGACCGGACTTCTCGCCGGGAAGAACGTGATCGTGGTGATGATGGAGAGCATGGACGACTGGCTGATCACCCCGGAGGATACCCCGGCGCTTTACTGGCTCCGGGAACACGGGATGAGCTTTGAGCAGATGTACACCCCGGAGTACGCCAACGGCTACACCTTCAATACGGAGTTTGCCGCCCATGTGGGAGTCTACCCGTACACCAACTCCAACGCGGCCTACGGACTGGCGGGGAACGCCTTCCCCCTGTCCCTGGCGAATCTCTTCGCCCAGGCCGGCTACCGGACGGAGTCCTACCACCGGAGCAACCCGGACTTCTACAACCGGGGCATTATGCACGGGGCCTTCGGATATGAGGAATACCACGGGTTTTACGCCTACTCCGGGCCTGAGGTCACCCGGGAGGACGACCGGTTTTTGCTGGAGTGCGACGACCTCTACCGGGATATGACGGAGTCGGAGCCGTTTCTGGATTTCGTCATCACCTACAGCCCCCATCTGCCCTATGACGACACCGACCCCCTGACCCAGGACGCCCTGGCGGCCCACCCGGAGTACGCCCAGGGGGAGCTGACGGAGCTTCAGGTTCTGAAGGCCAAGGCGCGCCTGACGGACGACATGTTCGCCCTGCTCCTCCGGAGGCTGGAGGAGGACGGGCTTCTGGACGACACGGTGATCGTGGCCTTCGCCGACCACTACGCCTACGCCCTGTCGGATCAGCAGCTTCTGCTGGAGGAATCCGTCAAGGCGGGCAGCTCCATCCTTCAGCGCACCCCCTTCATCATCTGGAGCCGGGATCTGGGGAAGATGACCGTGGACAAGACCGTGGGGAGCGTGGACATCACCCCCACCCTCGCCAACCTCTTCGGACTTCCCGTCCCGGAGCGCGTCATGGGCCGGGACGCCTTTGACCCCATGTACGAGGGGTATGTGATCTTCCCCGGCGGGACGTGGATCTCCGGCGGGACGTATGTGAGGGAGGGCACGGTGGTGTGGAATGACGGCCTCTCCCAGGAGGACATTGACCGCATGAACGTGTACGTCCGCAGGACGTATGAGATAAACGACACCATTCTGGATACGGACTACTACCGGCATCTGGACTGACGGGCATTCTGGCCCCGGGGAGACCGGGGCCTGTTTGGACGGAGGGGAAGGTCAGAAATGGACAAGCTTCTCTCGGTTATCATACCTGCCTATAATGAGGAGGCCACGGTGGAGCAGGCGGCGCGGACTGTGGCCGGCGTCCTCCGGGACGCCGGGATCGCCTATGAGCTGATTTTCGTGGACGACGGCTCCCGGGACGGAACCTGGGAGTCCATCCTCCGTGCCCATGAGGCGGACGATGGCGTCCGGGGAGTGGGCTTCTCCCGGAATTTCGGCAAGGATCGGGCGATCTTCGCGGGCCTCTCCCGGGCGCGGGGCGAATGCGCGGCCGTGATGGACTGCGACCTCCAGCACCCGCCGGAGCTTCTGCCCCGGATGTTCGCCCTGTGGGAGCAGGGCTTTCAGGTGGTGGAGGGCGTGAAGCGCGGCAGGGGGGAGGAGTCCGCCCTGCACAGGTTGTGCGCCGGGGGCTTTTACGCCCTGATCTCCCGCCTGGCGAAGCTGGATATGAAGCACTCCTCGGATTTCAAGCTCCTTGACCGGAAGGTGGTGGACGCGCTGCTCTCCTTCCCGGAGGAGGAGGTCTTTTTCCGGGGCCTCACGGCCTTCGTGGGGTTTGAGAGGACGCAGGTGGAATTTGACGTGGCCCAGCGGACGGCCGGACAGTCCAAGTGGTCCTTCCGGAGCCTTGTCCGCTACGCCATATCGTCGGTTACGGCCTTCTCCACCGCGCCCATGCAGCTGGTCACGGTTTTTGCCGTGATCTTCGCCCTCGCCGCCGTCCTCACCGGCATCCTGTACGCCGTCCTGGGTCGCAGCCCCGGCGGCTGGCTGATCTTTCTGGGGTGCCTTGCCGTCCTGGGCATCGCCCTGCTTCTCGCGGGCCTGGGGATCGCGGGCTACTACCTGGGCAGGATCTACCGCCGGAGCCTGGGCAGGCCCCGCTATCTCGTTTCCAGGGAGTGCGGCCGGTGAGCCGGGCCGGCGGAGACAGGGGGAATGAGCTGTGGATAAGCTGAAACGGATCAATTCGTCGAAAAGAGTCGTGTACCTGCTCCTGGGGGTCATTTGGGCCTTTATGCTCCTCTTAAACCTCCTGACGCACTACGCGGCTGACGACTTTGCCTACAGGATAAGCTTTAAGACCCAGGACTGGATCAGGTCGGTGTGGGACATATTCCCCTCGATGGCCACCCACGCCCGGGTGATGAACGGAAGGCTTGTCAGTCACGGGCTGGGACAGCTCTTTATGCTGTGGCCCAAGCCGGTTTTTGACCTGGTCAACGCCGGGGTGTTCTCGGGCCTTGTGTTCCTGATGTACAGGCTCGCCGTCCGGAATCGGGGCGAAAACGCCCTTTTGCTGGCGGCCATATTCTGCGCACTCTGGTACTGCCTGCCCGCCTTCGGCCAGGTGGCCCTGTGGCAGATAGGTTCCGTCAACTATCTGTGGGGGCTTTTCTTCGGGCTTTTGTTCCTGCGCCCCTATATTCTGCGGTTTGAGGACGGGGCGGGGACGGAGACGCCCCTTTGGAGGAAGCTCCTCTTTTGCGTTCTGGCCCTGCCTCTTGGGATGTATACGGAGGTCACCTCCTTTATCTGCGTCCTCCTGGCCGCGCTCCTGCTGCTCCTGGGCAGGCTTGTGAAGAAGACGGGCCTGAGAACCTGGCTCATCGCCCCCCTTGTCCTTGCGGCGGCGGGGTACGCGCTGATGCTGTCCATGCCGGCGGAGCTGGGGGCAAAAAGCACGCAGATGGATCTGGCCGGTTTTCTGGAGCGCATCAACGCGTGTACCGCGACGATCAAGACCTACGGCCTGCCGCTCCTGGCCGCCTGGGCCGCGGCGGAGACTCTGGGACTTATCCGGAAGCTGGACGCCGGCCGGCTGACACTGTCCGCTGTCCTGGCCTTCGGGGCCGTGGCGGCCAATTATATGCTGGCCGTGGCCAGCTACTACCCCGGCCGGTGCTTCTGCACCACCGCGACTCTGCTGATCCTGGCCGTGGCCGTGCTGATCCCGGGACTTCTCCGCGCCGGCGCGGCGGAACCGTGCGCCTGCGCCGGAGCCGTTTTGGCGGTGGTCACCGCCCTGGCGCTGGTGAACGGCACCTACGACATCTGGAACACCCACACCGGCTGGTCGGCCCGGGAGACGGCCATTGCCGAGGCCCGGGAGGACGGCCAGGAGGAGATCGCCCTGCAGCTGATCCGGCCCGCCACCAAGTACAGCGCCTATCAGGGCCTTGTTGATCTGAGGGACAGCGCGTCCGCCTGGCCCAACAATTATATGTCCGCCTACTACAAGATCCGGATCAAGGGGATCACCCGGTGAGAGAACGAGTAAGCTTTTTTCCGGGAAATGACCCCGCGCCGGGGGAGGGGAGGAGACCGATTTGACAAAACGGATGAAGTACGTCTGGCCTGTTTTTCAGGCGGCGCTGATCTTTGCCGCGGTGCGGATCTTATCCGGCGATGTTTTGCAGTACGCCGCCGGTTCGTCCCTGGGCGGGGAGTGGGGCATCAGGAATCTTATTTTCCAGCTGTTCCCCTACGACCTTCTGAATACGGCCCTGGCCGCGGCGATCCTCCTGGCGGTGTTCAGGGCGCCCCGGCCCGCCCTCAGGGGGTGGGAGTATGTGTACGCCGCCGCTGTGGCCCTGCTGTGGCTTTTGGGGTACGCCTTCAACGCCACAAAGGGGTGGGGCATCCTCTTCGGCCGGAAGATCAATATCCTCCTGTCCGCCGTGACCTATACGGGGCTTCTCTTTTTCACAGCCACGGCCCTGCGGTGGGTGAAGGGGGCGGCCAGGGCCCTGGCCGCCTGGGAGCCGAAATTCCCCAAGCCCCTCCGGAATCACCCCTTTTTGATCTCCTGGGCCGTCATCTTCCTGTGCTGGCTCCCCTTCGCCCTCATACGCTACCCCGCCGGGATCGAGTACGACGCCTACTACCAGATGGAGCAGTTTTTGGGCTTCCGGCCCATGACCGCCCACTGGCCCCCCTTCTCCTCCATGCTGATGGGGAGCTTTGTCTGGCTGGGGAAGGCGGTGTTCGGCTCCTGGGATGTGGGGGTCTTCCTGTTTGTCCTGTTCCAGGCGGCGGTATGCTCCGCCGTCCTGGCCTACACCATCCCCGCCCTTGAGGAGCTTGGCGTCTCCCGGGGCTGGCAGGCGGTGTGCCTGGCAGTCTATTCCCTGGCCACCATCTTCTCCGGGTATCTCACCTCGGTGCTGAAGGACGCCCTCTTCTCCGCCGTGACGGTGCTGCTTATCACCCTCCTGGCCCTGTGCCTCCACACCCGGCCCCGGCCGGGCCGGCTCCTGGCCCTGGGGACGTCCGGCCTCCTCTTGTGCCTTCTGCGCAGCAACGGGGCGTATGTGCTGATCCCCTGCGCCCTGATCCTGGCCGTGGCGGCGATTGTCCGCCGGGGCCGTGGCCTGGGGCGGTTGGCCCTGGCGCTGATCGTGCCGTGCCTTCTGAACGTGGGCTATCAGAAGCTGCTCCTCCCGGCCCTGGACATTCCGGCGGGATCGGTGGCGGAGGCGCTGTCGGTGCCTTTTCAGCAGACGGCCCGGTATCTCCGGGATCATCCGGATGATGTGACGGAGGAGGAAAGGGCTGTTATTGGCGGGGTTTTGGACGTTGAGGCCCTGCCGGAGCTGTACGATCCGGATCTCAGCGACCCGGTAAAAAGCACCTATCACGGGGATACGCAGGGGCTTATTCGGTACTTCGGCGTCTGGTTTAAGCAGTTTTTCCGGCACCCGGGGGACTATTTTCAGGCAACTTTGGCAAACGCCTGCGGCTACTACTACCCCAACGCCCGGAATCTGGTGTTCTACACCGGCACCTGGAATATGGATCAGCTGATATTTCATGAGCCTGAGGCCCTGAAGGGGCTGAAGGGACTTTTAAACGACTATGTGGCGCTGTTCGAGTCCGCCCCCGGACTGATGCTCCTGGGGAGCGCGGGGTTCCACACATGGGTGACGCTGTACTTTGTCCTTGCGGCCCTGGCCGGGCGGGATAAGAAGCGGCTGTTTTTGCTGCTGCCCTCGGTGCTGGGGATCCTCATCTGCCTGTGCGGCCCCACCTACACCGTCAACGGGGTGCGCTACGCCCTGCCGGTGATCTACGCCACGCCCCTGCTCACGGGGATCTGCGCCTTTACCAAGGACTCCGGGACAGGGAAAGCCATGAGAGGGAGGGATAATCCATGAAAAGCAAGATCGCGGTTTTGATCCCCTGCTACAACGAGAGCAAGACCGTGGCCAAGGTGGTGGCCGACTACAAGGCCGCCCTGCCGGAGGCGGACATCTACGTCTACGACAACAACTCCACCGACGGCACCGACGAGATCGCCCGCCGCGCCGGGGCCATTGTCCGCTATGAGCGCCGCCAGGGCAAGGGGAATGTGATCCGCTCCATGTTCCGCCAGATCGACGCGGACTGCTATGTGATGGTGGACGGGGACGACACATACCCCGCGGAGTACGCCCCGGAGATGGTGCGCCTTGTTTTGGAGGAGAACGCCGACATGGTCATCGGCGACAGGCTCTCCGCCACCTATTTTACCGAGAACAAGCGGCCCTTCCACAACATGGGCAACCGCGTGGTCCGGGGCCTTATCAACCTGCTGTTCCACAGCTCCGTCCGGGACATCATGACGGGCTACAGGGCCTTCAGCCCCCTGTTTGTCAAGACCTTCCCCGTCCTGTCCCGGGGGTTTGAGATTGAGACGGAGATGACCATCCACGCCCTGGACAAGAACTTCTACCTCCGGGAGATCCCGGTCAACTACCGGGACAGACCCCAGGGGAGCGTGTCCAAGCTGAACACCGTCCGGGACGGGCTGAAGGTGCTGCGGATGATCTTCCTCCTGTTCCGGGACTACCGGCCCATGACGTTCTTCGGGCTTCTGGGCGCCGTCTTCGGCATAGGGGGACTGGGGGCCTTTATCCCGGTGCTGGTGGAGTTTTTCCGCACCGGCCTTGTGCCCAGGTTCCCCACGCTCATCGCCTCCGTGGGTCTTTTGGTGGTGGCGGTGCTTTTGTGGATGGTGGGGCTGATCCTGGCTGTCATCAACAAGAAGCACCGGCAGCTTTACGAGCTTATTCTGAACCTTCAACCCATCGGGCGGGAGGAGCAAAAGTGAGGCGTCCCTTTTGAAAGAGTCCAAGTTTTATCTGTTTTTCCGGCCGGTGATCCCCCGGTTCCTGCGGCCCCTCTTTTTAAAATACCAGGAGATCATCAGCTACATGTTCTTCGGCGTCCTGTCTACGGCGGTGAATCTGGTCATTTTCTTCGCGGTGAGCAGCTTTGCCCCGGGGATCGTGGCCAACGTGCCCGCCTGGGTGGGGGCCGTGGCCTTCTCCTTCGCCACAAACAAGGCCTTTGTGTTTGAGGACGGGGGCTGGGACAAAAAGACGCTCTGGCCCCAGATCCGGGATTTCACCGCCGCCAGGCTCTTCTCCCTGCTGCTGGAGGAGGGGATCTTCCTGGTCTTTGTGGAGCTTGCCCATTTCAGCGAATCCTGGGTCAAGCTGGCGGGCCAGGTGGTGGTGGTGATCGCAAACTACCTGACAAGCAAGCTGATCGTCTTCCGGAAAAAGGAGAATAAATAAGCGCCGCCCCACAGGCGCGGGCCGGCGCGTGATCAAGTGATAAAAGAAGATCCCCGTCCAAATGGACGGGGCAGCTTGTTGAAAAAGCCCTGGGGGCTTTTTTCAACAAGGGGGACGTGCGGGAAATAGTCTCTGGACGCCGCGAAAGGCGGAGAGCAGAGAAAATCCACGCGAATTTCGTAAATTCGCGTGGATCATCCTGCATTTTTTCCTTTGCCGGAAAGGGCTGCGGGGCCTATCCCGGAGATCTGCGGTTTTAAAAAGATCGCTCTCCCGGTTACACCGCACGGGTGACCTTGCCGCTGCGGAGGCACCGTGTACAGACGTAAACGTGGCGGGGGCTGCCGTCAACAACGGCTTTGACACGTTTGACATTCGGTTTCCAGGTACGGTTGGATCTTCTGTGGGAGTGGCTCACCTGAATACCAAATGAGACGCCCTTGCCGCAAAATTCACACTTTGCCATCTGCTGCACCTCCTTGCAGTGAATTCATAAGCTTATCTATAATAGCAGACTGTGACGGAAAATGCAAGAAAAATTTTTTCGGAAAATCAGATTTTTTCCCGGGGGCGGGGACTTGCCAAATGGGCGGAGGTACTATAAAATGGGTGACACAGGCAATCTGGACAAAAACGGGAGGAAAACGCCTATGGAGAAACGGAGAGAACCGGATATTCGCGGAAGGCTCAGGGCCGTCAGTGCCTCCCGGGGGATGACGGCGGTTTTGCTGGCGGCAATAGCGGCCGGGATGTTCCTGCTGAACCTGCTCACCCCGTATGTGGCGGATGATTTTGTGTATATGGTTGACCTCTCCACAAAGGAGCGGCTGTCCGGCATAGCGGACATCTTCCCCTCGATGGCCGTACACGCCCGCAGGCTCAACGGCAGGCTCATCAGCCACGGCCTGGGGCAGCTGTTTATGCTCTGGCCCAAGGCGGTGTTCGATGTGGTCAACGCCCTTGTGTACACGGCGTTTTTGTGGCTCGTCTGCCGCCTTGCCAGGCTGGACAGGAGGCGGGACGGGTTCCTCTTAGCGGGGGTGGGGATGGCGTTTTGGCTGTTCACCCCCAGCTTCGGGCAGGTGGCGCTGTGGGCCATCGGCTCGGTGAATTATCTGTGGGCGCTTTTTTTCGGGCTTTTGTACGTCCGGCCCTATGTCCTGCGCTTTGCCGGCGGGACGGAGTGCTGCCGGAGGATCTGGCAGAAGGTGATCTTCTGCCTGCTGGCCCTTCCGCTGGGGATGTACACGGAGATCACCTCCTTCGTGGCGCTGTTTTTGGCCGCCGCGCTGCTGCTCCTCGACCGGATCGTCCACGGGAAGTCCCTGAAGACCTGGCTGTGGATCCCCGTGGCCGCCGCGGCGGCGGGGTATGTCCTGCTCCTCTCCATGCCCGCGGAGCTGGCGGCCAAGCAGTCGGAGTTCTCCCTGGGGAGGCTTGTGGGGAATCTGAACGTGTGCGTGAATATGCTGATGAAGTACGGCACGGCGCCCCTGTGCGTCTGGGCGGCGGCCTTCGCCGTGGCGCTCCTGGGCGGCGCGGGCCGGGACAGGCTGGTTCTGTCGGGGCTTTTTGCCTGCGGCGCCCTGGGGGCGGATATCATGCCCGTGGCGGCCAGCTATTACCCGGAGCGGTGCTTCTGCACCACGGTGACGCTGCTGATCCTGGCCACGGCCGTGCTGATCCCGGAGCTTGTGCGTCTGAAGGAGACCAAGACGTGCGCCGCGGCCCTGGCGGTTCTCACCGTCCTGTGGGCCTTCTCCGCCGCCACGGGGGCGTATGACGTGTGGAACGTCCACGGGGCGATGCGGGCGCGGGCGGAGGATGTGGAGAGCCAGCGGCTCGCCGGGGCCGGGGTCGTCTCGGTGCCCGTCATCACCCCGGCCACCAGGTACAGCGCCCTCTACGGGCTGGAGGATCTGGGGGACGACCCGGAGGCCTTCCCCAATTTCCACATGGCCCAGTGGTACGGCGTGGAGGGCATCGTCCGGGAGAAGTGAGAGGCCCGCCGGGGCCGGAGAGACGCCGGGCAGGAAAAAATTGTCCCGGAGGGCGGTTTTTATCTTGCCAAAACCACGGAAATTGAGTACAATATAAGGCGTATGGATGGGCAATCCGCCGAAAACATAAAAGGGAAAACAGGAAACAGGAAAGGGAAAACCGGAAAGGGAGTAATTTTATGGAGAACCGGCAGGGCATGTCGCTGAAGGGCCTTGTGGAGCAGGTGGGGCTGGAGGTGCTGAACGCCTCCTCCGATTACGCGAAAAAGCAGATCATCACCGCCGTTATCAACAGGCCGGGCCTTCAGCTCACCGGCTTTTACAAGAATTTCGCCCCGGAGAGGCTCCAGATCATCGGCCTCAACGAGGACGCGTATTTACAGCAGTTTTCCGAGGAGGAGCGCCGGGCCAAGCTGGACACCCTTATGGCCAGCGGCGTGCCGGCCATCGTCATCGCCCACGACGTGAACATCCCCGAGGGGACGCTGGACTCCGCCAGGGAACACGATGTCACCATCCTCAAGTCCCACCGGGAGACCAGCGAGCTGATCATCGAGCTGACAACGAAGCTGAACAACGCCCTGGCCCCCCAGATCATGCGCCACGGCGTGTTTATGGAGGTCTACTCCGAGGGGGTGCTGATCCTGGGCGAGTCCGGGATGGGCAAGTCGGAGACGGCCATTGAGCTTATCAAGCGCGGCCACCACCTGATCTCCGACGACGCGGTGATCATCAAAAAGGTGAACTCCACCACCCTCACCGGTACGGCGCCGGATCTTATCCGAAACTACATAGAGCTTCGGGGCATCGGCGTGGTGGATGTGCGGCGCATTTTCGGAAACGGCGCCGTAAAGTGGAGCGAGAAGGTGGATCTGGTGATCAAGCTGGAGAACTGGAACGCCGAGAACAGCTACGACCGCATGGGCAGCGAGACGGAGCAGATCGATATTTTAGGGGTGAAGGTGCCCTATATCGTGGTGCCCATCCGCCCCGGCAGGAATCTGGCAGTGATCATTGAGGTGGCGGCCATGAACAACCGGCAGAAGCGCATGGGGCTGAACTCCGGCAAGGATTTTGCGGAGCAGCTGGACGATTATTTTGACAGTTTGGAGAGTAACTGATGGAGCAGGTGGATTCTTTCGCACGGGAGCTGAACCGGGAGTACCCCGGCACGGGGATCTTTCTGGGGGAGCCTATGCGCAGGCACACCACCTTCCGCATCGGCGGGACGGTGAGCCTGTACGCGCAGCCCAAGAGCCTGGACGCCTTCGTCTGGGCGGTGCGGGAGCTGAGGCGCCGGGGGACGGAGTTTATGGTGCTGGGGAACGGCTCCAACGTGCTGTTCTCCGACGAACCCCACAAGCTGGTGGTTCTGGGCACGGAGCGGCTTGACACGGTGCGCGTAAGTCTGGACAGCATGATCTGCGGCGCGGGGGTGATGCTCTCCCGGGCGGCCTCCGCGGCGCTGGAGGCGGGCCTTACGGGGCTGGAGTTTGCCCACGGCATCCCCGGTACCCTGGGCGGCGGGATCTTTATGAACGCCGGCGCCTACGGCGGGGAGCTGAAGGACACGGTGGAGGCCGTGACCTTTATAAGCCCCTCCGGCGCCCTGCGCACCGTGGCGGGGCAGGAGTGCGAATTTTCCTACCGCCACAGCAGATTTCAGGGATCCGGGGAGGTGATCCTCTCCGCCACGCTGCGGCTCCGGCCGGGGGACCCCGCCGCCATCCGGGGGAGAATGGAGGAGCTTGGCGCCCTGCGGCGGGAGAAGCAGCCGCTGAATTTCCCCTCCGCCGGGAGTACCTTCAAGCGGCCGCGGGAGGGGTACGCCGCCCAGCTCATTGACGAGGCGGGCCTGAAAGGCCTCACCGTCGGCGGGGCACAGGTGAGCGAGAAGCACGCCGGGTTCATCGTGAACACCGGCAGCGCCACCTTCGCGGATGTGACGGCGCTGATGGCCCAGGTGCGGGAGCGGGTGTACCAAAACTCCGGCGTGATGCTGGAGCCGGAGGTGCGGATCATAGAGGGGCCGTGAAGCGGCGCTGACCCTTTGCATTTTTCCGAATCGAGGTGTTCTTTTTGGATATGCTCATTATCTCAGGCCTGTCCGGCGCGGGAAAGAGCCGCGTGGCGGCGGCGCTGGAGGATCTGGACTTTTACTGCGTGGACAACATGCCCGCCGCGCTGATGCCCAGGTTCGCCGAGCTGTGCGCGGCCACAAGGGGACGGTACGAACGCGTGGCGCTTGTGTCGGATATCCGCTCCAGGGAGGGGTTTGACGAGCTGTTCAAGGCCCTGGACGAGCTGAACGCCGCGGGCTTTGAGTACAGGATCCTCTATGTGGACGCGTCGGTGGAGACCATCGTCAAGCGCTACAAGGAGACCCGCCGCCGCCACCCCCTGGGGGGCGAGGCCGTGGGCCTGGAGGCGGCCGTCCGCCGGGAGATCAAGGCCCTGGAGCCGGTGCGCCAGAGGGCCGACTATGTGATCAACACCACAAACCTCACCCTGGGGCGGCTCCAGAGGACCCTGTTCCACCTGTTCGGTGTGGGGGAGGGGGAGAAGCTGCGGGTCTCGGTGATGTCCTTCGGGTACAAGTACGGGATCCCCATCGAGGCGGATCTCGTCTTTGACGTGCGATTCCTGCCCAACCCCTTCTATGTGCCGGAGCTGATGAACAAGACGGGGCTGGACGACGATGTGTATGACTATGTTTTCAGTTCCGAGCAGTCCAGAGAGTTCCTGGGGAAGCTGGAGGAGCTGATGGACTTCCTCCTGCCCAACTATCAGGAGGAGGGGAAGATGAATCTCACCGTGTGCATCGGCTGTACCGGCGGCCACCACCGGTCTGTGGCCGTGGCGGAGGCGCTGATGAAGTACCTGACCGGAAAGGGCCAGGAGACGGAGTGTATCCACAGGGATATCGGGAAGAGCTGAGAGGCCGGTCAGGGGAACGGGAGGCATGGGCCATGTCCTTTTCATCGGAGGTCAAAAACGAGCTGTGCAGGACAAATCCCGGCACACCGCCCCACGCGGCGGCGGAGTGTTACGGGATCATGCTGTTTTGCAATACCTTCACCTCCCAGGAGGTGCGCATCGTCACCGGCTCCGACGCCTTCGCCCAGAGACTGCCCAAGCTTTTGAAGAGGGCCTTCGGGCTGGAGTTTGACCAGTGCCACCCGGAGGACAGCCGGGGGAAGAGGGTGTTTGTCATCAATTCCCCGGGAAGTATGGCCAAGATCCTGGACGCCTTCGGCTATGCCGTGGGGGGGCTTAGGAGCCACCATGTGAATCTGGGCCTTTTGGAGGACGACGAGGCCCGGGCAGGCTTCCTGCGGGGGGCTTTTTTGGCGGGGGGAAGCGTGACGGACCCCGCCAAGCGCTACCATCTGGAGCTTGTGACGGGCCACTATATGGTGAGCCGGGAGATCACGGCGCTGCTGCAGGATATGGGCTTTGAGCCGCGATGCGTCACCCGGGGCGGCAACTACATCATGTATTTCAAGCAGAGCGACCTGGTGGAGGACATCTTGACCACCATCGGGGCGCCCGTGGCGGCCATGCGGGTGATGAGCGCCAAGATCGAGAAGGATATGACGAACTTAGTGAACCGCAAGGTCAACTGCGACACGGCCAACGTCACAAAGACCGTGGAGGCCAGCGCCGCGTCCCTGGCGGCCATCAGGAAGCTGAGGGAGGCGGGGGAGCTGGAGAATCTCTCCGACAAGCTCCGGGAGGCGGCCCGGCTCCGGGAGGAGTACCCGGAGCTGAGCATCCAGGAGCTGGGGAGACTGGCCGATCCGCCGGTGACGAAATCCGGATTCAGCCACCGCCTGCGCAAGCTGACGGAGGCGGCGGGGGAGCTGAAGTGACGCCCGGGGAGAGATCCGCCCCGGAAGCGGGTGAGCGGGAGAGAAAGACGAGGTGATACCGTGGCATTTACCCATTTGCATGTCCACTCCGAATACAGCCTGCTGGACGGGGCCTGCCGGATCCGGGACCTGGCCAGGCGCGCCCGGGAGCTGGGACAGACGGCGCTGGCCATCACCGACCACGGCGTCATGTACGGGGCCGTGGCCTTCTACAAGGAGTGCAAAAAGGAGGGTGTGAAGCCCCTGATCGGGTGCGAGGTGTATGTGGCGCCCCGTACCCGCTTTGACAAGGAGCATGGGGAGGACTCTGTCCGCTACCACCTGATCCTGCTCTGCAAAAACGAGACGGGATATAAGAACCTGTGCTATCTTGTGTCGATGGGCTTTGTGGAGGGGTTCTACATGAAGCCCCGGATCGACATGGACATCCTCAGCCGCCACGCCGAGGGCCTCATTGCCCTGTCGGCCTGCGTCCAGGGGCAGGTGCCGCAGCTCATCCTCCAGGACAGGTATGAGGAGGCCAAGGCCGCGGCGCTGGAGTTCCTCCGCATCTTCGGGGAGGGGAATTACTACCTGGAGCTTCAGGACCACGGGATCCCGGAGGAGCGCACCGCCGCCCAGGGGCTTCGGCGCATCTCCCGGGAGACGGGGATCCCCCTGGTGCTGACAAACGATGTCCATTATCTGCGGCGGGAGGACGCCTACGCCCAGGATGTTCTGATGTGCATCCAGACGGGGAAGACCGTGGACGACCCCAACCGGATGAAATTCAACGCCGACGGGCTGTACCTCAAATCCGAGGAGGAGATGCGCGCCCTGTTCCCGGACGTGCCGGAGGCGGCGGACAACACCCAGGTCATTGCGGACGCCTGTGATCTGGAGTTTGAGTTCGGCCACTACCACCTGCCGAAATTTGACGTGCCGGAGGGGTACACCTCCAAGGAATATCTGGAAAAGCTGTGCCGGCAGGGCTTTCAGGAGCGCTACGGCGACAGGCCGGAGGTGGAAAAGCAGCTGCGGTATGAGCTTGACATGATCGACCGCATGGGCTTTACCGACTACTTCCTGATCGTCCAGGATTTTGTGATGTTCGCCAAGAGGAGCGGCATCCCCGTGGGGCCGGGGAGGGGCAGCGCCGCGGGGAGCGTGGTCAGCTACTGCCTGCACATCACGGACGTGGATCCCATCAAATACAGCCTCTATTTTGAGCGGTTTTTAAACCCCGAGCGCGTCTCCATGCCCGATATCGACATGGACTTCTGCGAGCGCCGCCGGGGCGAGGTGGTGGAGTACGTCAAGCGCAAGTACGGCGCAGACCGGGTGGCTCAGATCATCACCTTCAACACCCTGAAGGCCAAGAACGCGGTCCGCAGCGTGTCCAAGGCCCTGGGCCTCACCTTCGCCGAGGAGAACGAGCTGGCCAAGGCCATTCCCAACGACTTTAAGATCACCCTGAACGACGCCATACGCACCTCCAAGCAGCTGCGGGACAAGATGGACGGCGACGACCGGTGCCGCAGGGTCATCGAGACGGCCCTGGCCATCGAGGACATGCCCAAGGACTCCGGCACCCACGCCGCGGGGGTGGTGATCACCCGGGACCCGGTACACACCTATGTGCCCCTGGCCCTCTCCAAAAAGGACAACACCATCGCCACCCAGTACACCATGACCACCATTGAGGAGCTGGGCCTGCTCAAAATGGACTTTCTGGGTCTCCGGAACCTCACCGTCATCAACGACGCGGTGCTGGACATCCGCAGGCAGATCCCGGACTTTGACATCTCCAAGATCCCCGACGACGACAGGGAGACCTATGACATGCTGGCGGCGGGGAAGACCTCCGGGGTCTTCCAGCTGGAGAGTACGGGGATGACCGGGGTCTGCGTGGGCATGAAGGCCAAGAGCATCGAGGACATCACCGCCGTTATCGCCCTGTACCGCCCGGGGCCGATGGACTCCATCCCCCGGTTTCTGGAGGCCAGCGCCAACCCGGACAAGATCCGCTACAAGCACCCCCTGCTGGAGCCGATCCTGAACGTGACCTACGGGTGCATCGTCTATCAGGAGCAGGTCATCGAGATCTTCCGGCGTCTGGCAGGGTTCTCCCTGGGACAGGCCGACATGATCCGCCGGGCCATGTCCAAAAAGAAGATGGCGGAGATCCAGAAGGAGCGGGAAACCTTTATCTACGGCGACGGGAGCCGGAAAATCGCCGGGTGTGTGAAAAACGGCGTCCCCGCGGACGTGGCGGGGTCCATCTACGACGAGATCACGGATTTTGCCAACTACGCCTTTAACAAGGCCCACGCCGTGTGCTACGCCATTGTGGCCTATGAGACGGCTTACCTCAAGTGCCACTACCCCCGCCAGTATATGGCGGCGCTGATGAGTTCCGTCCTGGGCTACGCCGAGAAGGTGGCGGAGTACACCGCCGAGTGCCAGGACATGGGCATCCGGCTCCTGCCCCCGGATATCAACCACTCCGACAACCGCTTCACCGTGGAGGGGGAGAATATCCGCTACGGGCTTGTGGCCGTGAAGAACATCGGCTCCAAGTTTATTGAGAACGTGATGGAGGAACGGCGGCAGGGCGGATTTTTCACCTCCTTCCACGACTTCTGCGAGAGGATGTTCGGCGCGGATCTGAACCGCCGGGCCGTGGAGAGTCTGATCAAGGCCGGGGCCTTTGACTCCCTGGGGGTGAAGCGCCGCCAGCTTATGGAGACCGTGGGGCAGACCCTGGACGCCGTGGCGGAGATGCGCCGGAAGAACGTGGAGGGACAGATGGACCTCTTCGGCGCCGGGACGCAGCAGGAGGAGCATGCCTCCTCCATCCCCCTGCCGGATGTGGAGGAGTACAGCTCCCAGGAGCTGATGGCGATGGAGCGGGAGGTCACGGGCCTGTACCTGTCCGGCCACCCGATGGACGGGTACAGGAATACCGCCAGGAACCTGGGGGCCGTGTCCATCGGCGGCATTTTGGCCGATCACCAGGAGGAGCGGGAGGAACACCGCTACTACGACGACCAGGACATCACCGTGGCCGGCGTCATCTCCGCCGTGCGGATGAAATCCACGAAAAACGGGGGAATGATGGCCTACGTCACCCTGGACGACGGCACGGGCAGCGTGGAGATGCTGGTCTTCCAGCGGACGCTGGACACGGCGGGCATCTACCTGCGGGAGGGGGAGCTTGTGACGGTAAAGGGCCGTCTCTCCATCCGGGACGAGAAGGACCCCCAGATCGTGGTGAACCTTCTGCGGCCCCTGACGGACGTGCGCACCCAGCCGGAGACCAGGGCGGAGAGCAGCAGGCTCTATGTGAAGCTGAAGAGCCAGGATTCCCCGGAATTCAACCGGATCAAGCTGATCCTCACCATGTTCCCCGGCGAACAGCAGCTGGTGGTCTTTTTTGAGGACACCCGCCGCCGCGTGGGGGCCAAATGCCTCATCCACCCGGCCCTGGTGCAGGAGCTTCAGGAGATGGTGGGGGAGGAGAACGTAGTCATAAAGTGAAAGAACGCCGCCGGCCGGGGGACAGACGCCTCCGCCGGGACACGGCGAAAAAATGGTCAGGAGGTATCCCTATGTCAGCTCCCTTTGATTTCTCGGCGTGGCAGTCCCGGGCCTTCGGGCAGTCCACGGATCTGAACCTCACGTCCACGGTGAAGCTGCCGGAGTACAGCCACAAGGTGGGCGTCAACGGCGGCTGGGTCAACGACGACGGCTCCGTCACGGTGGAGAGCCGGGGCGGCAAGATCGCCGGCGGGCACGACGGCATCGCCTACTTCTACACCCGTCTGGATCCGGATAAGCAGAGCTTCCGCCTTCGGGCCAGGGTGAAGGCGGTGAATTACGGCCGCCTGGGGACGGAGGACTCCCCCCAGCAGTGCGGCTTCGGCATTATGGCCAGGGACAGCCTTGGCCTCCCCCGGCGGGATCCCTTTGACCCCGCCTTCCAGGAGCTTCCGGCCCCCTCCAATATGGTCTTTGTGGGTGTCCTGGCGGGGAACCGGCAGGAGAACCTGCCGGAGGTGGTGTGCCGCCGCGGTGTGGCCAACATCCACGACCTGGTGGGCGTGGAGCTGACGCAGCGCCCGATCCCCCAGGCCCTGCCCGTGAAAACCGGCGGGGACGGGGTTCTGATGGAGCTGGGACGTGACCAGCGTGGCTTCTACGCCCGGGTGGAGACGGCGGACGGCGCCCTGGGGGAGCCGGTCTACCCCGATGGGGCCGGCGTGAATCTCCTCCAGCAGATGGATCCGGACAACCTGTATGTGGGCTTTTTCGCCTCCCGCAACGCCCAGGCGCAGTTTGAGGATGTGGAGCTGGAGATCACCGACTACACGCCCCCGCAGGTTCTCCCGGAGCTTTGGCGGCCGGCCAACCACAACGTGACGCCCAAGCTGTTCCTCCGCTCCGGGACCAGATGCTCCACGCCGGACTATATCCTCACCTTCCACGGCAACAAGAGCGGCCTTGTGTACGTCAGCCGCGACGGGGAGGATCTGGGGACGGTGGAGCTTCTTGACCGGCACCCGGCCAATATGAATCTGAAGCTCCTGGAGGGGGACAACGTCCTCAAGTGCGTGTACGACTTCCCCTCCGGCAGCCTGACGGAGACCTTCACCGTCACCTATCTGCCCTGCGAATTCAGGACGGACGAGGTCTACGCCTCCCCCCAGGGCACGGAGGACGCCCAGGGCACAGCCCAGTCGCCCCTGAGCCTGACGGCGGCCCTGGCCAGAGTGGGGCAGGGGGGCACGGTGTACCTGCTGGACGGGGTGTACACCGAAAAGCTCCTCTTAGGGCCGGAACACTCCGGCGCGCTGGACGCGGTGAAGACGGTCATGCCCGCCCCCGGGGCCAAGGTGCTGTTCCGGGATGCGTGCCTCACCTCTACCGCCAATTTCTGGCACATCTACGGCCTGGAGTTCATGGGCAAGCGCTCCGACCTCATGGGGAGCTTCAACGTGGTGGAGCGGTGCGAATTCCACCACTGCGACGAGACGGGGCTTCTCCTGGGCAACGGCACGCCCGACGGGTTCCAGTTTGCCTGGCCCTGCTACAACCTGATCAAGGACTGCCTGTCCTACGGCAACCGGGACAAGCGGAACATGAACGCCGACGGCTTCGCCCCCAAGCTGGGCGTGGGGCCGGGGAACGTGTTTGAGGGGTGCATCTCCCACGGCAACGTGGACGACGGCTTTGACCTCTACAACAAGGTGGAGAAGGGACCCAACGCCCCGGTGACGCTGCGCAACTGCGTGGCGTACAACAACGGGATCTGGGTGGATCCGGATGACCCGGATCATGTGATCCTGGGCGGAGGCGGCGGAAACGGCTTCAAGTTGGGGGGCGAGGGGATGCCCGTGGGACACGTTGTGGAGAACTGCGTGGCCTTTAAAAACGCGATGGCGGGCTTCTCCGACAACTTCAACCCCGGCGCCCTGCGCCTCACCGGATGCGTGTCCGTGGACAACGAGCAGCAGAATTTCATCATCCGGGATAACCCCATCAGCCGCCCCAGGGGGGTGTACCGCTCCAATATCTCCATCCGCACGGCCCCCAGCATATGGAAGGACTCCGTGACCGGGGACGCGGATAAGACGAACCGCTTCAACTAAACTGGCTTGAAAGGCCGCAGGGGTTTAAGCCGGCTTGAACGGCCACAGGGGTTTAAACTGGCTTGAAAGGCCACAGGGTTTTCTGACGCGGGAGTTTTCAGCGCCTTTTCTACCCTGACGCTAAACCCCTGCGGCCTTTCAATGCCAAGGGGATGCGTGCGGAAAGGGCCACTCGAATTCTGCGGAATTCGGGTGGCCCTTTCCTGCTGCCGCGCTGCGCGACCAGTCTGCGGACTGGTCACTTGCGCGGCAAGAGGGATTTTTTGCGAGGCAAAGCCCCGCAAAAAAAATTTGAAATGGGGGGAGGGGGAGGGGCGGCGTTGTGCGTTACCGGGAAGCAGGAAAAAACTCTGAATTTTGGAAAATTCAGAGTTTTTTTGCACGTTTCTCTTTGCTGGAAAAGCCCTGTGGGTTTGGGGGGAATTTTTGTCAGGTGGAATATGACCAGATGTTGCTGATCTCGTCCTTGATGGTGTCGTAGGCCCAGGTCTTGCAGTTGGAGGGGCGGAAGGGGTCGTACACCTGGAAGCCTTCGCCGTCACAGCCCGTCAGGACGATGTAGTGGCCGGCCTCCGTGAAGTGGCCCTTGCGCATGATGCAGATGATGGGCCGCCCGGCCTCCAACTCCTGGCGCATGGACGCCTCCCAGAGGGGGATCTCCTTGGCGTGGAGGCCCAGCTTCTCCGCCCCCTGGGAGAAGAGGAGCCACGCCGTGCCGTTGCCGGGGACGCAGTACCCCTCCCGGATGGCGAAATCCGCTATGTACGCCGGGGTCAGCTTTCCGTTGCCGGTGAGGCCCATCGCCACCATGCTCAGGGCCGTGGGACCGCAGCCCGTCCAGCCGATGAGGCCGGAGCCGTACAGGCAGTACCCCCAGCGGCCGTCCCACTGCACAAGGTAGGGGATCTCCCCGGCGGTAAGCTCCCCGGACAGGTCCAGCTCCAGGTCGTAGTCGGTGATCCCCTTGTAGGCGGAGATGTAGTCCGCGGCCTCCGGGTTCTTCTGGGAAAGCTCCAAAAAGGCCTCCTGGATGGCCTCCTCCCCCACCTGGGGGGCGGGGGCGTACCGCAGCCGGTTCAGGATGCGCTTGACGCCCTCCCGGCCCCCCGCCGCCGTGAACACGGCGATGACCAGGGCGATCAGCAGGAGAACGGTGATCAGAAAAATGGGAACACGCTTTTTTCCCTTTGTCATGGCAGCTCCTTTCCACAAAAAGACCGTCTGCCCGGTTTTATAAAAGCTTCAGCCGGATCTGGGCCTTGAACAGATCCCCGTCAACGGAGATATCAAAGGTTCCGCCCATCAGCTCCGTAAGGCTCCTGGCGATGGAGAGGCCCAGGCCGGAACCCTCCGTGTGGCGGCTCTCGTCCCCACGGACGAAGCGCTCGATCAGCTCGTCGGCGGAGACGTTCAGCCTGTCCCGGGAGATGTTCTTCACGGACAGGAGGGCCATGCCGTCCATGCGCCGGACGTCGATATAGACCCGGGTGCCGGGTTGGGCGTATTTCACCGTGTTGTTGAAGAGATTGTCCAGCACCCGCCAGAGATGCCGGCCGTCGGCCAGGACGGTGACGGTCTTCTCCGGCAGGGTGACCACCGGCTCCAGACCGCCGGCGGCAAACCGGTCGGCGTACTCCGCCACGGCCTGGTTGATCAGCTCCTCGGTGTTGGTGGGCGCCAGCTCCGTGGGCAGGTTCCCGGTGCTGGCCTTGCTGGCCTCCACCAGATCCACGGTGAGACGCCGGAGCTTCTCCGACTGGCGCTTTAAGACATCCAGATACTGCTGCTCCTGCTGGGGGGTGTGTTCCTTTTGCAGGAGGTCCACATAGTTTACAATACTCGTGAGAGGCGTTTTTATGTCGTGGGATACGTTGGTGATCAGCTCCGTTTTCAGCCGCTCCGAACGCATCCGCTGATCCACCGCAGCGCTGAGGCCGTCGCCGATGGAGTTGAGGTTCTCCGCGTGGCGCTTGAAGTCGAAGAAGAGGCGCCTTGTGTCCACCTTGTAGTCCAGATTCCCGGAGGCCAGCTCCCGGGCGGCCCTGTGGAGGGAGCGCATCTGCGCCGCCCCCAGGATCACCGCGGCGGCGGCCGCCAGAAACAGGAGAAGGAAGAGGAAATTCAGCATATCGTCAAAGACCCAGTATGAGGCGCTGAGTATGCACAGGAAAACCAGGAGGTAGCCCGCCACCACGAGAGTCACCCGCCACACCGCGGGGATGGCCCGGAAAAGCCGCAGCAGGAACTGTCCCGCCGCCCGCAGACAGCGCCAGAAAAACCGCAGGAGCATAAAGGTGACGGTGTTTTTCCACCACCCGCCGGCCTTGATCCGGGCAGAGAAGGTGTAGAGCAGGTAGAGGATGATCAGAGCGATGAGGGTGATGCCGATCACCGCCGCCCCCAGTATGAAGGTCAGCTCCCCGCCGATGTACTGCAGAAAGTCGAAAATAAGGAAGATGGGTGTCACGGCCACAAACAGGGTGATGTCGAAGGGGATCTTGTCCATCGGGCTTAAGACGATGCCCTCCCGGTCCCCGCGCCGCCCGGCGGCGGCCATGAGGTAGACGAAGAGCGCGATAAAAACCACCAGCCCCACCGCCGCCAGGGCGATGGCGCCCATGCGGTTCAGAAAGGCAAACTCGCAGATGTCGCGCCCGGCGAGAAAGGGGTCGGAGAGGTAGTCATACTGATACTCCGAGATCCAGGTGTGATCCTTGAGATACTCCAGGGCCTGGGAATAGCTTGTGATGCTCTCCGGCAGGCGGTAGAAGCCGAAGTTGTAGGCAAAGGAGGCGATGGCGCCGAAGAAGGACGTGAAGAGGGTGTCCAGCGTCAGCAGGAACACCGACAGAGCCTTTGTGGGGAAGGAATAGGCCACCTTTTTCATTTCTTCTCCCCCTCAAACTTGTATCCCTGGCCCCAGACCACCTTGATGTACCGCGGCTCGGAGGGCGTGATCTCGATTTTCTCCCGGATGTGCCGGATGTGGACGGCGACGGAGGATTCCGCCGACAGGGCCATGCCTCCGGAGACGTGGGAGTAGATGGCGGAGGAGGAGAAGACCTTCCCGGGATTCTGCATGAGCAGGCGCAGAATGGCAAACTCCGTGGGGGTGAGATTCACCGGCTCCCCGTCCACCGTGACGGATTTGCCGGCGTCGTCCAGATCCACGCCGCCCAGCACAATGTGATCGGGGCTTTTCTCCATGCCGCCCAGAGTGGTATAGCGGCGAAGCTGGCTCTTGACCCGGGCGATGACCTCCACCGGGTTAAAGGGCTTTGTCACATAGTCGTCGGCTCCCACGTTCAGGCCCAGAACCTTGTCCGTGTCCTCGCCCTTGGCTGTCAGAAGGATGATGGGGATGTTGTACTCCTCCCGGAGCCTGGATGTGGCGGAGATCCCGTCCATCTCCGGCATCATAATGTCCATCAGCACAAGATGCACGTTGTGAGCGGCCACCGTCTCCAGCGCTTCCCGGCCCGTGTGCGCCTCCAGGATGCCGTAGCCCTCCCCGGAGAGATAGATCTTCAGTGCCTCTACAATATCCCGGTCGTCGTCACAGATAAGGATGTTGTACATGCTTAAGCCCGCCTTTCCTCTGTCTGACGCCCATTATACCCCCAATTCTTTTAACAGGAAAGAGGGGAATTGTTTAAGAAACCATAAACTTTAAGCCCCGCCTCCCCAAAAGACAGAAGACTCCCGTCCCGCGCCCCCAATTCCAATATTTTTTGCAAGGACATGTGCCTTGCAAAAAATCCCTTATGCCGCGCAAGTGTCCAGTCCGCAGACTGGTCGCGCAGCGCGGCAGCAGAACCCCCGGGGCGAAATTCTAATTTCGCTCCGGGGGTTCGCATATTTCCGTTTTCAGGTTATGTTCAAGAGGCCTCCGGCCTTTTGAACATAACCTGAAAACGGAGGGCTTTACGCCCTCCGTTTATTAAAAGACGCCGGGGAGATGCGCCTTGTCACCAGAACAAGGGTTTGATCTCCCGCCTCGCCGGCGCTTTTGACCTTTCGTCCCGGCTCTGACCCGTTTTTTCCGGGTTCTTTTGCCCTAAAGGGACACCGGTCTAATGGAAAGCGCCGGCCGCGTCTGAGTGTAGTATGGCCGGATGGTGAGCGGGTAAACGTGGGAAATGATGTAAGGCGGAAAGGAATTTCGCAAGAGAGGGGCAAATTGTCCCGTACCAGGCGATTTTGCTTGCGTTATGGAAAGATATGTGGTAGAATTAGTTGTTAAAGCTGTTGAAAAAACACAATATATGGGATGTGCGACATGAAAAAAGGCGCGAAAAACGAATACGGCAACGAGAGCATCAGCCAGCTCAAGGGGGCGGACCGGGTCCGGAAGCGCCCGGGGGTCATTTTCGGCTCCGACGGGCTGGAGGGCTGTGAACACTCGGTGTTTGAGATCCTGTCAAACTCCATCGACGAGGCCAGGGAGGGCCACGGCAGTCAGATCATCCTCACCAGCTGGGCCGACGGCTCCATCGAGGTGGAGGACTTCGGCCGCGGCTGTCCCGTGGACTGGAACAGCGTGGAGGAGCGGTACAACTGGGAGCTTGTCTTCTGCGAGCTGTACGCCGGGGGCAAATACAAAAACGACAACGGCGGGGATTACGAGTACTCCCTGGGCCTGAACGGCCTGGGCACCTGCGCCACCCAGTATTCCTCCGAATATATGGACGTCACCGTGTGGCGGGACGGCAGGAAATACGCCCTGCACTTTGAAAAGGGCGAGAACGTGGGCGGCCTCACCTGGGAGACCTATACCGGGCGGCGCACCGGCACCCGCATGAAGTGGCGGCCCGACCGGGAGGTGTTTACGGACACCAACATCCCCAGGGCGTATTTTGAGGACGTGCTGAAAAAGCAGTCCGTGGTGAACCCCGGGGTGAAGTTTATCTTCCGCTGTCAGGCGGGGAACCAGTTTGAGGAGAAGGAATTCCTGTACGAAAACGGCATCCTGGACTATGTGGCGGAGCTGGCGGGGGACAACCCGTTGACGGCCCCCTACTTCATCGAGGGGGAGCGGCGGGGCCGGGACCGGGAGGACAAGCCGGAGTACAAGGTGAAGCTCTCCGCCGCCTTTTGCTTCTCCAACAGCGTGAATGTCATCGAGTATTACCACAACTCCAGCTGGCTGGAGCATGGCGGCGCCCCGGACAAGGCGGCCAAAAGCGCCTTTGTCTCGGCGGTGGACGCGTATCTGCGACAGGGGAACAAGTACCAGAAGAACGAGTCCAAGATCGGTTTTCAGGACATCGCCGACTGCCTGATCTTAGTGACCAACTGCTTCTCCACCCAGACAAGCTACGAAAACCAGACGAAAAAGGCCATCACCAACAAGTTCATCCAGACGGCTATGACGGAGTTTTTCCGCTCCCAGCTGGAGATCTACTTTATCGAACACAAGGCGGAGGCCGACAGGGTCTGCGACCAGATCCTGGTGAACAAGCGCAGCCGGGAGCAGGCCGAGCGGGCCAGAGTGACCATCAAGAAAAAGCTCTCCGGCAACATCGACATCGCCAACCGGGTGCAGAAGTTTGTGGACTGCCGGTCAAAGGACGTGACCCGGCGGGAGCTGTATATTGTGGAGGGCGACTCGGCCCTGGGCAGCGTGAAGCTCTCCCGGGACGCGGAGTTCCAGGGCGTCATGCCCGTGCGGGGGAAGATCCTCAACTGCCTGAAGGCGGACTTCGCCAGGATCTTTAAAAGCGACATCATCACAGACCTTGTGAAGGTCATGGGCTGCGGCGTCAGCGTACCGGTGAAGATCAAGAGCGACCTGTCCGCCTTTGACATGGACGCCCTGCGCTGGAGCAAGGTGATCATCTGCACGGATGCCGACTTCGACGGGTATCAGATCCGCACCCTCATCCTCACCATGATCTACCGGCTGATGCCCCTGCTCATAGAGGAGGGGAAGGTCTTTATCGCGGAGTCGCCCCTCTACGAGATCAACTCCGGGGAAAAGACCTGGTTTGCCTACACCGAGCGGGAGAAGGCGGATATCCTCCAGAAGCTGGAGGGGAAGAAGTACACTGTGGCCCGCTCCAAGGGACTTGGCGAGAACGACCCGGACATGATGTGGATGACCACCATGAACCCCGCCACCCGCCGGCTCATCAAGGTTCTGCCCGCCGACGCGGAGGAGACGGCCCGGGTCTTCGATATGCTCCTGGGCGACAACATCCAGGCCCGGAAGGATCACATCGCCACGGACGGGTACAAATATCTGGATCTGGCGGATATATCGTAACTGACGAAAAGCTCTCTCCGCCAAGACGCGGGGGAAGAGGGAAGTTTCAGCTTTTTATCTTTGACAAGCCGGGAATACCGTGATGATTTCCGAAAGGAGCCGTTCCAATGAGTATTTTCGACATTCTTGGCCCTGTGATGGTGGGGCCGTCCAGCTCCCACACCGCCGGGGCGGTGAGAATGGGGCAGATCACCCGCCGCCTCTTGGGCGGGGAGCCTGTGCGCGCCAGGATCCTGCTGGCCGGGTCCTTCGCCTCCACCGGGGCGGGGCACGGCACGCCCCGGGCCATTGTGGCGGGGCTTATGGGCTTTATGCCCGACGACGAGAGGATCCCCCAGAGCTTTGAGATCGCCGGGGAGCGGGGCTTCCAATTTTCCTTCGGCACCACCGTGCTGCGGGATGCCCACCCCAACTCCGCCGTGCTGACAGCCGAAAATGAGCGGGGCGAGACGGTGGAGGTGGGGGCCTCCTCCCCCGGCGGGGGACGGATCCGGGTGTTCTCCTTAGACGGACTGCCGGCGGACTTCTCCGGCGAGGTGCCCACCCTGATCGTCAGGAGCGACGACAAGCCGGGGTACGTCAGCCGCGTCACCGGCGTCATCGCCGCCCAGGGGATCAACATGTCCAAGCTCCGGGTGGAGCGGGAGGAGCGGGGCGGCCGGGCGCTGATGGTCATCGAGTGCGACCAGCGCATCCCCTACAAGGTGAAGATGGCTATCACGGCCATTGAGGGCGTTCGGAAGGTGACGAGACTGAATCCGGGGGAGGAATCGAAGTGAGCGGGATAGCTTCTGTGGCCGGGCTTTTGGAGACGGCCAGGAGAACGGGCCGGCCGCTGTGGCAGGCCATTCAGATGGAGGACTGCGCCCGGCAGGAGATGACGCCGGAGGAGTCCTGGGAGAAGATGCGCTCCATGCTGGACGTGATGCGCAAGGCGGACAGCGGCTATGAGAGCGCCCGCCGCTCCGTCAGCGGCCTGTCCGGCGGGGACGGGGGACTGATGGAGGATTATACAAACTCCGGCAGATCCATTTCCGGGCCTCTGCTGGGCGGGATCGTGGCCGCGGCGCTGCGGATGGGGGAGTCCAACGCCTGCATGAAGCGGATCGTCGCCGCCCCCACGGCCGGGGCCTGCGGGGTGCTGCCCGCGGTGGTACTCCCCTGCGGCAAGGCTATGGGGCTGGAGGATCCGGTTCTGATCGAGGCGCTGTATGTGGCCGCCGGGATCGGCCAGGTGATCGCCGCCAGGGCCAGCATCTCCGGGGCGGAGTGTGGCTGTCAGGCGGAGATCGGCACGGCCTCCGCTATGGCCGCCGCGGCCCTTGTCCATATGGCCGGCGGCACGGAGGAGCAGGCGGTCAACGCCTCCGCCCTGGCCCTGAAATCCCTGCTGGGCCTTGTGTGCGACCCCGTGGGCGGCCTTGTGGAGGTGCCCTGCATCAAGCGCAACGTGCTGGGCGCCGTCAACGCCCTGACGGCGGCGGAGATGTCCCTGGCGGGCATCAAAAGCCGCATCCCCCCTGACGAGGTCATCGACGCCATGCGCGAGGTGGGGGAGAAGATGGATCCCACCCTGCGGGAGACCGGCCAGGGAGGATTGGCGGGGACGGCCACGGGGAGAAAATACGGTGGATAAAGATCCCGCCAGGGAAAACCCCAGGTTGAAGGAATACGATTACGGCACGCCGGGGTATTATTTTGTGACACAGTGTACGAACATTCGTAATGAAGATGTTCTGTCTCATGTGATAGAGAAGCCTTCTGTAGGGGCCGATGACCTCATCGGCCCGAACGCACCCGACGAATTTATGCGCCTTTTGGATGCTGCCACATTGCAGTTGACACCGGCGGGGATGATCGTGCGTTATTTTATCGAAGGAATTGAAAAGGCATACCTAAATGTGACGGTAGATTCATATGTGATTATGCCGGATCACATACACATGATTTTGCAAATCCGTGACCCCGGGGACGGGCCGATGAGGTCATCGGCCCCTACGGCAAACCTTGTCCAGATTATGAGGGCACTCAAATCATTGTCGGTCAAACGTATTGGTGCCCCGATCTGGCAGCGTTCCTTTTATGACCGGATCATCCGCACCCATGAAGAACTTAACGCATATCGCGCTTACCTTGAACAGAACCCCGCGCGATGGATAGTAAAACATCCGAAAGGGGATACCCATGCCTAAGAAAAAGCAGCCAGAAGAGACACCGAAGAAGTCCAATCCCAACGTGATGGGCCTCCACGCCCAGGTGGTGGATCAGGAGATCACAGACACGCTGGAAGTGAACTTTATGCCCTACGCCATGTCCGTCATCGTCTCCCGGGCCATCCCGGAGATCGACGGCTTTAAACCGGCGCACCGGAAGCTCCTGTACACCATGTACAAGATGGGGCTTCTCTCCGGCGGGAGGACGAAGTCCGCCAACATCGTGGGGCAGACCATGCGCTTAAATCCCCACGGGGACGCGGCCATCTACGAGACGATGGTTCGCCTGTCCAAGGGATACGAGGCCCTGCTTACGCCCTTTGTGGACTCCAAGGGGAATTTCGGGAAGGTCTACTCCCGGGATCTGAGCTACGCCGCCTCCCGGTACACGGAGGCGAAGCTGGCGCCCATCTGCGGGGAGCTTTTCCGGGATATCGACTCCGACACCGTGGACTTTGTGGACAATTACGACTCCACCATGCTGGAGCCTACGCTGCTGCCCACCTCCTTCCCCAATGTGCTTGTCTCCGCCAACACGGGCATCGCCGTGGGCATGGCCTCCAACATCTGCTCCTTTAACCTGGAGGAGGTGTGCAGGACGGAGATCGAGTACCTGTCCGATCCGGAGTGCGACATCTTCGCCACCCTGACGGCGCCGGACTTTACCACCGGCGGGGAAGTCATCTATGAGGCGGACGCCCTGCGGGAGGTGTACGAGACGGGGCGGGGCAGCATCAAGCTCCGCGCCCGCTGGCGGTACGATAAAAAAGAGAACCTGATCGAGATCTACGAGATCCCCTATACCACCACCGCCGAGGCCATTATGGACAAGGTGGAGGAGCTGGTGAAGACCGGGAAGCTCAGGGAGATCTCCGACATGCGGGACGAGACGGATCTGACGGGACTGAAGCTCACCGTTGACCTGAAGCGCGGCGTGGATCCGGACAAGCTGATGGCTAAGCTTATGAAGCTGACGCCCCTCCAGGACGCCTTCGCCTGCAATTTCAACATCCTCATCGCCGGGACGCCTAAGGTCATGGGCATCCGGGAGATCCTGTCCGAGTGGACGGCCTGGCGGGAGGAATCCGTCCGGCGGCGGGTCTTTGCGGACGTGACGAAGAAGAAGGAGCGGCTGCACCTGCTGCGCGGACTGGGCAAGATCCTGCTGGATATCGACAAGGCCATCGCCATCATCCGGGAGACGGAGGAGGAGCGGGAGGTGGTCCCCAACCTCATGATCGGCTTCGGCATCGACGAGACGCAGGCCGAGTTCGTGGCGGAGATCAAGCTCCGGAACATCAACAAGGAGTACATCCTGAAGCGCCTGGAGGATATCCAGAAATTGGAGGAGGATATCGCCGATCTGGAGGACGTGCTGAAAAACCGCCGCCGGGTCAGGGGGATCATCAAAAAAGAGCTGGAAAATGTGATCAAAAAGTACGGCCAGCCCCGGAAGACGGGGATCGTCTATCCCCATGAGATCCTGGAGCCGGAGGAGAGCGCCCGGGAGGACGACTACCCGGTGAGCGTGTTCTTCTCCAGGGGCGGGTATTTGAAGAAGATCCTGCCCCAGTCCCTGCGCATGAGCGGCGAGCAGAAATTCAAGGAGGGGGACGGCCTGCTCACCTCCTTTGAGGCCAGAAATTCCGGGGAGCTTTTGGTGTTCACCGACAGATACCAGTGCTACAAGACGCGCCTTTCGGAGATACCGGAGACGAAGGCCTCCGCCCTGGGCGCCTATCTGCCCACGCAGCTGGGGATGGAGGAGGGGGAGAACGCCCTGTTTGTTTGCGACCCCAGAGACTACGCCGGCAGCGTACTGCTGCTCTTTGAAAACGGAAAGGCCGCCAGGATCGCCCTCTCCGCCTTTGAGACAAAGACCAACAGGAAAAAGCTCACCGGTGCCTACTCGGACAAGAGCCCCCTGGCGGGCTTCCTGCCGGTGTATCAGGACTTTGAGGCGGCGGCGTACACCTCCGACGGGCGGTGCGTGGTGTTCTCCACGGTGCTTTTGGCGCCAAAAACCACCAGAATCACCCAGGGGGTTGGCGTGGTGACCCTCAAGCGCGGCAGAACGGCCGTGGAGCTGAAAAGGCTGGAGGACACCCACATCAAAAACGTCTCCCGGTATCGGGTGCGGGCCGTGCCCGCGGCCGGGGCGATCCTCCGGGAGGAGGACAGAGAGGAACAGCAGCTGAGCCTCTTGGGGGGTGAAGGGGATGCGTAAGGCCCTGGCGGTTCTGGCTCTGGCGGGGCTTCTTCTGGCCCTGCCGGGATGCTCGTCCCTGATGAACGGGGAGCGGGCTTCCTCCACGCCCCACAAGAGCGCCGACAGGCCGGAGCCGGGACAGGGGGAGGCCCAGAGAGAGGCGTCCGATTATGACGAGCTGTTCCAGGCCCTGACGGGCTTCATCCACTCCGGCACGGAACACGGCGTCATCCGTATGACCGGCTACCGGGGGGATTTGGAGGCGGATCTGGAGTCGGCGGTACTCACCGCCGCCAACTCCACCCCGGAGGGTGCCTACTGCGTCTACTACATCAATTACAGCCTCATCAATCTTGTGTCCATGTACGAGGCCAACATATCCGTGATCTACCGCCACACCCCGGAGGAGGCCGCCGCGGCCAGGAGCGTGGAGAACGAGGAGGAGCTTCACGCCGTTTTAAAGGAATCCATCGAGGCCCGCGCCAGCGTGGTGGCCCTGCGCCTTTCCGGCGTGGACATCGCCCCGGAGGACATTGAACGGTGCGTGGAGAGCGTCTATTACGAAAACCCCGGTACGATCCTGTACATCCCCACCTGTGCGGTGAGTTCCTACCCGGAGGAGGGGGAGGAGCGGATCCTGGAGCTTCGCCTGTCCTACCCCTACGCCACCTCTACCGCAACGACGAGGAGGAACAACCTGGAAAAACGCGCGGAGGAGATCATTGCGGCCGATGACGGGGCGGATGTCACGGAGCAGCTTCTGTGGCTGGGGAACTTTTTCAAGGAGAATGTCCGGTTTGACGAGAGCGTGAACACCTCCGACCGCCAGGCGCGGCGCTACAGCGCTATGACGGCCTACGGCGCCCTGATCCAGGGGAGCGCCGTGGGGGAGGGGTACGCAATGGCGGCAAAGCTGCTGTGCGACAAGCTGGGGATCCCCTGCATCGTGGTGCGGGGGCGCCTGGACAATATGGACCACGCGTGGAATATCGTGACGCTGGAGGGCGGACAGTACCACATGGATCTGAGCCGCTTCGACCCGGAGGGAGCGGTCTTCCGCAACGACGCGCAGCAGGAGTATTATAATTACTGGTGGGACAGGGACGAGTACCCCGCGTGCGCCTTCCCCTCCCTGTACGGGCCGGAGTACGACCCGCCGGCCGGGGAGGACGAGCCAGGCCCGGCCCAGGGGGATACCCCGGCGCACCCGGAGGATCCGGATGCCGGGGAACAGCCCGGGGAGGAGAATCCGGGAGCGGGAGAGCCTGTGCCGGAGGAACCGGGCGGCGAGGACGCGCCGGACGACCCCGCGAATCCGGAGGAGACCCCCGATCCCGACGCGCCCGACGCCCCGGACGCCCCGGAGCCGCCGGAGAACCCGGAGGAGGGCGGCATAGCCCCGCCGTCCCCGCAGGATCCCCAGAACCGTGAGGAGAACCGGGACGGTGGGGAATAAAAAATTTTCGTTTTGTCCTTGACAAATAAAGGCGGAGCGGTTATAATTAACCACGCTCCGCAGCTGCGGCCTTAGCTCATCTGGTAGAGCGCCACCTTGCCAAGGTGGAGGTAGCGAGTTCGAGCCTCGTAGGCCGCTCCAATGTCTGGCGGAAAAGGATTGAGGGTTCTCTGAAGAGAACCCTCAATCCTTTTTCTGCCAATTAAGATGCGTGCGGAAAACGGCTCCTGAATTCTGCGAAATTCAGGAGCCGTTTTCCTGCTGCCGCGCTGCAGCGCACGCCCAAGGGCGCACGTTTGCGCGGCAAGAGGGATTTTTTGCGAGGCAAAG
>CANQFV010000005.1 GCA_947599875.1 uncultured Oscillospiraceae bacterium | reverse complement strand
CCGGAGGCCTTGACCCGGCGTTACAGAGGGACGGTTCTTTAGTCCCACCTGCGGTGTGACAAAAAAACCGTCCCTCAAGTCCCGCCTTTGACGGGGGAACTTCCCACCTTTTGAGGAGGTGGGACAGCGGGGACGGTTTCTTTGTACCACCAGTGCGCACACTGGTGTGACTAAGGAACCGTCCCCGTGAGGCAATGGTAGCACTCCACCTTCGTCCCTTTGGGACGCCAGCTCCCGTACAACGAAACAATCCTCCGTCCCTTGTCCCCCATTTCCAATATTTTTTGCGGGGCTTTGCCTCGCAAAAAATCCCTCTTGCCGCGCAAACGTGCGCCCTTGGGCGTGCGCTGCAGCGCGGCAGCAGGAAAGGGCCTCTGGAATTCCGCAGAATTCCAGAGGCCCTTTCCGCACGCACCCCCTTGGCAGAAAAAGGATTAAGGGTTCTCGTCAGAGAACCCTTAATCCTTTTTCGCCAGCTCATGTCAGCTGTCCCTCTATCACCTGCACCAGCCGCGACATGTTGATGGGCTTGGGCACATGGTCGTTCATTCCGGCATCCAGGGCGGCCCGGCGGTCCTCCTCAAAGGCGTTGGCCGTCATGGCCACGATGGGGATGGACGCCTTCACGGGATCCGGGAGGGCACGGATGGCCCGGGTGGCCTCGTAGCCGTTCATCACGGGCATCTGCACATCCATAAGGATCAGGGCGTAGTGTCCCGGCTGGGCGTTTTCCATCATCTCAACGGCCTTTGTGCCGTCACCCGCCGTCTCTACCTGGAAGCCCGACTCCTCCAAAAGCTCCTGGGCGATCTCCCGGTTCAGCTCATTGTCCTCCACCAGCAGGATCCTGCTGCCCCGCAGAGCCTCTCTCACGTCCCACTCGGGCTGTCCCAGGTGCTGGGCAGGCTCGGTCCTGCGCAGGGCGTTGAACAGGGTATCCCGCAGCTCGGACAGGAAGATGGGCTTGTTGCAGAACGCCGTGACACCGGCCTTTTTGGCCTCCTCCTCAAAGGGGGTCCAGTCGTAGGCCGTGACAACGATGATGGGGATGTCGTCCCCCGCCAATTTGCGCACCTGGCGCACCACCTCAAGGCCGGACAGATCCGGCAGGAGCCAGTCGATGATGTACGCGTGGAACCGGTCGCCCATCTCCACCGCCTGGCGTGCCCGCAGCACCGCCTCCTTGCCGTGGAGCGTCCACTCCGCCCGCATCCCGATCTGCGTCAGCATCTTGGTGACGCTGTCGCAGGTGGAGAAGCTGTCGTCCACCACCAGCGCCCGCAGGCCCATCAACTCCCGGATGGACTCCACCTTTTTGGATTCCCCCTGGAGCCGGAAGGACAGGCGGATCACAAACTCCGTCCCCTTCCCCTGCTGGGTGGTCAGGTCGATCGTTCCGCCCATCGCGTCCACGATGGACTTGGTGATGGCCATACCCAGGCCCGTCCCCTGGATCCCGGATACGGTGGAGTTGCGCTCCCGCTCGAAAGGCTCAAAGATATGCGACGCAAACTCCTGGCTCATACCGATGCCCGTGTCCTTGACCCGGATCTCATAGGAGCCGTAGCCCTTGGGCGCCTCCGGCTTTTGCTGGATGGTCAGGGACACAGACCCCCCGGCGGGGGTGAATTTGATGGCGTTGGACAGGAGATTCAGCAGCACCTGGTTCACATGGAGCTTGTCGCAGTAGATGTCCTCGTCCACCACGTCCATTGTGTCCATGAAGAAATTCAGCTGCTTGGCGTGCATCTGGGACTGGATGATATTCCGCATATCCCGGAAGATATCGGAGATACTGCACTCCTTCTCCTCGATATTCAGCTTGCCGGACTCGATGCGGCTCATGTCCAGCACGTCGTTGATCAGACTGAGCAGGTGGTTGGAGGAACTCATGATCTTGCGCAGATACTCCTGCACCCGCTCCGGATTGTCTATATTCGTCTCCGCCAGGGTGGTGAAGCCGATGATGGCGTTCATGGGCGTTCGGATATCGTGGGACATGTTGCTGAGGAAGGTGGTCTTTGCCCGCTCCGCGGCCTCCGCCTTTTTCAGCTTCTCCTCCAATACCGCCCGTTCCACGGCGGATTCGGTGTTGTGCTTGGCCTGGTGGCGCACAAGGGCGTAATAGAGCGCGAAGGCGACAGCCAGAACAAACCCCAGCAGGATGCAGATCCGCCTTACGGAGTACACGCTGGCGAAGGCCTCCCGCTCCGGCACGGAGACGGCGATGGCCCACTCGTTGATCCCGGCGGGGGCGTAGTACATGTACTCCCACCCGTCGGTCAGGGGGGAGCGGAACACCACATACCCGGTGCCCAGGTTCAACAGATCCCGGGTGTACTCATCCCAGCTCTTGCCGTCCTTCGTCTCCCGCCCGTCGTTGAAGTCGGAGACATTCCCCAGCTCCTGGTGCATGGTGTCCATGAGGAAGTCCCCGTTTCTGGTGTCGATCATATAGACGTTGGCGGAGGCGTTGTAGATGTTGTCGATGTTGATGGCGGAGGGCAGATCCTTCAGGATCGTGACGCCGTAGAGCATGGCCGCCGTCTCCCCGTCCTGCACGATGGGCACAAAGTGCCGGAGAACCGGCGTTCCGTTGTTCACGCTGTACACCCGGTTGGAGATATGCTCCCCCAGGGCCGCCTCCTCGGCGAAATTCAGGTCGTCCACGCTTGTGGCGTCCGTGACCCCGCCGTCGCCGGTGAGGACAAAGTTATTGGGCAGCAGCACCCGGATCCGCATGGTCTCCAGCAGCGGCCCCACCTTCCGCACGATCTCCAGCGTCTCCTCCTCGTCAAAGTTGTCCGCCGAGGAGATGATATCCGCCGTGGCATTAAGGATCCGGCTGTCCCGCGCAAGCTTGGCCCGGATCTCGGAGATCACGGTATTGACCCCCTCCTCCATGCGGCCCAGGGATCGCCCCTTGATATTCAGACTGATCAAAACGTATGTTATTACCAGGAGTACGGCCATCACGGCGATCAGCACCACGGTGGCGGCCGTGCTTCTCTCCCAGGAAGCTCTCTTTTTCATCCGATTCTCCTCAAAACGCGCCTCACAGCCCCAGCTGCGCCTTCAACTCCTTTATGGCCCCGGCTGTCAGGTCATAGTCGGCCTGCACCTGCCGGAAAAGCTCCTGGGCGTTGTCCCCCCAGGTGTTCCGCAGCGCCTCCGTGAGCTGATGCGCGCTTTCGCCCAGGCGGGTAAAGCTCAGGTTCTGGCACATGCCCTTGATGGTGTGGGCGGCGCGGAAGGCCTCCTCCCGGTTCTCCGCCTCCATAGCGGCGCAGAGATTGGCATAGCTTTCGTCATCCAGGAATTTCAGAACGAATTTCTGGATCAGCCGGTCGCTTCTCAGGCGCGAGACTACCTCGTCGTAATCCCCCTGGAGCTTTCCGTAGCACTCTGGCAATGTCATTACCTTTCCTCCTTCTCTTTCATGGATTCGTCATAGAAGCAAAATCCGTTTTTCCCGTTGTTTTTCACATGGTACAGGGCCAGGTCCGCCGCGTGGTACAGCTCCTCATAGCTCGGGCCCACGCACCCCGTGAGAGCCACACCCATCGACACGGTGACAGAGCGCCCCTCCAGCTCAAAGCACAGGCTGTGGAAGATACGCTCCACCGTCCGTTCAATGTCCGTATTGTATTCCAGGAACAGGAAGAACTCCTCTCCCCCGGCGCGGCAGCAGATATCGGAGCTTCGCACCGCGTGCTTCATCCGCCCGGCCAGCTCCTGGAGGACCCGGTCGCCGAAGATGTGGCCCAGCTCGTCGTTGACGCGCTTGAAGTTGTCCAGGTCGATCTCCGCCAGGGCGAAGCGGCCGTTGGGGCGCAGGAGAAGCCGGTTCTCCATCTGCTCCCTGGCGCTGGCCCGGTTGAGAAGGCCCGTCAGCGGGTCGATGGAGGCCTTTTCCTCCAGCTCCCGCAGCTTCATCCGCTCCTCGTGGATGTCGATGGCCTTGCCCAGCATACCGGTGTATTTGGGGGGCGCGTCGTTTGTCCAGACGGAGCGTGTGATCACCCGGAACCAGCGGCTCTCCCCGTCCAGATGGGCCAAAAACTCGATGGTGGAATCGGGCCTCTCCGGTGTGGAATTCCTCTGGCAGGCGATGATCTCGTCCAGCGTCTTCTGCCCCAGCACATTGATGAGCCGCTGATCCGTCTGGGGATCCATAAAGATCTCCTCCAGGCCCAGCATCTTGGAGCCGTAGGCGGACAGCGTCACCATACTGGGGGATACGGTGTACTCAAACTGGATCTCCTCGCTCATGGCGGCGAAGAAGCGGTACTTCATCCGCTCGTAATCCAAAAGCCGCAGCGTCCGCTCGGACACGGCGCCGCCCTCACCCCGCAGGGCCTCCTCGGAGATACTGCGCAGGTTGCGCTGCTGGATCTCCTCCGCCGCGTCCCCCTGGAGGGCCGTCTGGATCTTCTCCGCGTTCTCGGTGAGGCACTCCAGCAGCATGGGGTTGAACTGGCCGCACTGGCCGTCCAGGATCATTTCCAGCGCCTGGTCGTGGGGGATGGCGGGCTTGTAGACCCGGGGGCTTGTCAGGGCGTCGTACACATCCGCCAGGCTCACCACCTGGGCGGCGATGGGGATGTCGTCCCCCCTCAACCCGTCGGGATAGCCCCGCCCGTCCCAGCGCTCATGGTGCCAGCGGCAGATCTCGTAGGCCACCTTGACCAGATCCTCCCCGTGCTGGACGGGGAGCCTGGCCAGCATCTCCGCCCCGGCGGTGGTGTGGGTCTTCATCAGCTCGTACTCCTCATCCGTCATCCAGCCCGGCACGGCGGCCTGGAGCATCTCCGCCCCCACGGTGGTGTGGGTCTTCATGACGGAGAACTCCTCCTGGGTCAGCCGCCCCGGCTTATTCAAAATGGCCCCGTCGATGGCGATCTTCCCCACGTCGTGGAGGGCCGATGCCGTGGAGATCAGCGAGATCTCCCTTGGCGTCAGGTTATATTTGTCCGTCTTGGCCGCCACCAAATTCAGCAGCATAGCCGTCAGCGTGCGCACATGGAGGATGTGCAGGCCGCTCTCGCCGTTGCGGAATTCCACGATGTGACTGAGAATGTCGATCATCAGGGAGCTTCTCTGCTCCGTCTCATAGATCTGATCCTCCACCATGCCGATAAGGCGCTTCTGCTTGGCGTACAGCAGGATGGTGTTCACCACGCGCCGCCGCACCACCAGGGCGTCAAAGGGCCGGTTGATAAAATCCGTGACCCCCAGCTCATACGCCCGCTCCACCTGCTTGGAGCCGGACTCCGCCGACACCATGATCACCGGCACGTCGGTGATCCAGCCGTTTGTGTTCATCGCCGACAGCACGCCGAAGCCGTCAAGCCTGGGCATGACGATGTCCAGCAGCACCAGGCTCAGCTCCGAGGCCCGCTTGTTCAGGATGCCCACGGCCTGGACGCCGTCCTCGGCCTCCAGTATATCGTATTCCTCCCCCAGCATATCCGCCAGTATGGAGCGGTTCATCTCGGAATCGTCCACAATAAGGATCTTTTGCTTGTTTTTCCCTGCCATTTTTGTGCCTTTCCTGCTTTTTTCTTGGATGTTTCATAAAACAGCGCCGCCCTCCCCGATTTTGGGGAGGGTTCAGCCGGTTTTTATGTGACTTTGTTCAGGGGCCGGACGGTGAGGCTGTCTTCCCACAGCACCCCGTTTCTCCCCACCACCTTCAGCGAAATGGTGACGTTGCCGGATACCTCCTCAAACTTCAGATCGTCGATCCGCAGCCCCGTGTACGCCTTGCCCGCCAGGAGCTGTTTCACATCGCTGCTGGTGCCGCCCTGCTCCGTAATGACGATCCTGCCGTTGCTGTCCAGGGAAATCTTGGCCTCGTACCCGAAGATGGTGCTGTAGAGCCGGATCGACTTTTCGTCGGCTTCCACCTCAAGCTCCTGGCCGAAGCGGATCTCGTCGGCCAGGGCCTCCAGGGCGGTGGACGCCAGCACCTGGGAGTCCGCGGCCTGGATCATGGCGGTGCGGGTGCTGATGATCTGCCCGGTGACAGCCGCGCCGCCGGCGGTGACGATGGCCAGGACTGCCACGGTGATCAGCGTCTCCGCCAGGGAGAAGCCGGCCTTTTTCGCAAGCTTTCTCATAGCGTCAACCTCCCGATCCCGGCGTGACCGCGGGCGCGCCCTTTTCATAGGCGCGCATCCCGTCCTGGGTGTAGACTTTGACCTCTATTTCAATTTTTGTCCCGGTTTCATCCGTGACGGTGACTACTTTTCCTGTTTCTCCCGCCCCGGCCTTCTTCTCCAGCCGGCTCAGGGCGTCGTAGAAGCTGCTGTCCTGCTCCTTCACCTGCATGTCGATATTCCCGGAGGCGGACACCATGCTCATCAGCAGCAGCGCCGCCAGGAGGATGATCAGCATGGCCACAAGCACCTCGGCCAGGCTCTCCCCGGAGCGGGAGCGGATTTTAGCAAGCACGTTTTTCATCCGTTGCTGCCTCCCCCCGCCGAAGCTCCGCCGGACTGGGCCGTCACGATCACGTTCTCCTCCGGCCAGCGCACGGTGACTTCGCTGACCCAGGTGGTGATCACTTTGTCGTCCTCTGTAAACTTCTTATTCATGTTTGTCACGTTTTCCGTCTTCATGGCGGTGAGGCGGATCTGGGTGCGGTAGGAGTCCTTCGCCCCGGCGTACAGCACGATGGTCACGTCGTAGCCGTTGACCTCCAGCTCCGCCGTCACGTCGTCCATGCCCTCTGCCTTCAGGGTCAGTGTCGTTCTAAAGGGGTCGGCGGGCCGATCATATGTACCGCCCGCCAGCCCCGGTGCCGGGTCTTTAACCCCGGCGTCAGCCCAGCAGAGCTTGCTGAAATACTCCTTCAGCAGCCCCGCCAGCTCCCCCCCGAATTCGATGCCCTCATCCGTCGCGGTGCCGCCCTTCTCGACCTCTCTCGATGTGACCATATCTTTGTCCCTGGTCTCCGTCACATTCAGATTGGCGGTGAAGGAGTTCCGGGTGAACTCCTCCGTCAGCAGCTGGGCGGCGGAGGCCACGGACAGGTAGCGCTGCTGGTCGGCCTTCATGTGGGCGTATCTGCCGGAGTTGGCCGACGCGGCGGTGAGGGCGGCGGTGCCCGCCAGGATGCACATCATAAAGATGAGGATGGCGAACAGGATGGACGCGCCGCGGCGGCTATTCAGTTTTTGCCACGGACGCACGGGCGCGTCACCTCCTGAATGGTTTTGTCAGTTCTCCTTCGGGCCAATGTAGTAGTTCTCCTCTTGATAAGGATCATCGCCCTCGGGGAGATGAACCTCGATTTCTTCGGTACCGTCATAGGAAAAGCTAATGATAAAATTCCCTCTCTTCCTGTTGGCGGTGGGGGCATCCTCACTTCCATGCATTCCTGCAATACTGTCTACCGTGAAATAGAACAGGCTATAGTCTTCTATTCCACTGGGTTTATTAGTAATATTTTCAGTTTTAATTGGTACCGCCTCCAGCAAGCTTTTCACCATTTCTTTAACTTTCGGTTTAGCATCTGAAGGAGCTTCAATTGTGTAATCCTGATTTGTCGCCCCCGGCTGATAGATCGCCATCGGTTTTCCGTCCTTCGCTTTGACGGTGAAGTTGCCGATGATCTCGTTTCCGTTTGTATCCGATATCCGGTAGTTGTGCTGGATCCATGCAAGATTCGTATCGTACTCGATTATAGATCCGCCTTGATGGTGAATCCCGTTGTCAACCTTGAAGATAAATTCCGTGTTCTCAACCTTGTACCCCTTGGGAAGCATCAGCCCGTAGGCTGTCTTAAGATTTTCACTACCCGTAGGCCCCCCTATAGTCGGCTTAAGCAATGCTTTTCCGGTTCCAGTCTCCGTCACTCCGAAGAGGTAATAGGGCGAATTATTGTCCTTCACACCGGGAGGATCACCACTACTCCCGTACACCAGGAAGATGCCGAAGGTGGGTCTCTGACCGAAGGTGGGGTATTTAGTCTCGCCGTAGTGATAGAAGTTGTTCTTGAACTTCCCGCCGAACTTCATCACGGCCTGGAACGGGAATGCGGTGGCGTCCATATTGACAGGCTCCCCCATCTCTTGGTCGGTCTTATGCTGCTCTCCAAGCCAGGTGCCCAGGCTCTTGGTGATGGTCGCGGTCACGGTAGCGGTCTTATCCTCATTTAGAACCTCCGCCTTGGCGTCATAGAGCGGCAGGCCGGAGCCGTAGCCGTAACCAGCGGCTGCATTCTCCATCGCCGCGCCCTCGGGCAGGCCGCGTCCCAGATACCGGCAGGATTGCCAGTCGATGTTGGTGTCGCTCCCGCTGACAGTCACCGGCGCCAGGGCGTAGACGCGCATATTCCCGTTGGGATCCATGTAGAGGTTGTTCGCAGCATCCTTCGTGATTGTGAGGCGGCTCATGTCCATGTAGGCGTAGCACTGTTTCACTTCTTTCACCGTGCCCCGGCCCACCAGGCCGCCCACGGAGTATTTGTCCAGGCCTGAGGCCATCGTCACCTGGCCCCCGGCGTAGCAGAGGGTCATGGAGGCCACTTCTCCGTCGGCCCGGCCAACAAGGCCGCCCACGGACTGGGCACTGATCCCGTTGAAGGTGTTCACCGCCTGGCTCGTCTCCACCGTCAGCTTGCCGCCGGACTCCACCACGCCCACCAGGGGGCCCACGGCCCCATCGGTGCCGGTGACGGAGTTTTTATCAAACACATAGCCCGCCACGGCGCAGTTTTTCATCTTGACGTCGCCGCTGACGCTGGCCACGATCCCCGCCGCCACGGAGCCGCCGGAGGTGATGGAGCCGCCGTCCTTGGCCCGGTTAAAGAGGATGATCCCCTGGAGGGTGGTGGCATTTCCATTGCTTCCGCTCACGCTCTCAAAAAGCGCGGCGTTCTTGCCGGAATCCTTGGTGCTGATATCCAGGTCAAGCACCCGGTATCCCCGGCCGTCGTAGCCTCCGGAGAAATTCTTGGCCCCGGTGAAGGTTGTTCCATAGTCCTTGCCGTACAGGTCGTGCCCCTGCTGGAAGAACGCGTTGGTGTTGTCCGGGATGTTGTCCAGCTGTTGGAGGGTGCGGATCAGGAAGGGATGACCTTCATCCTTACCGAATTCCTTATCATACGACACGCCGCCGAAGCCTGCGGTGTAGTAGACCTTCTTCCCAGCCGAGGTGCTGTCATACAGCACCAGCGTCTGCGCATCCGCTTTGCCGGTTTCAGGCGTATTATACACCCTGATCACCGCGCCGCTCACGTTCTTGTCCGGGCACATCGCGGCCAGCGCCTGGCTCACGGCCTGCTGGATTCCGCTGTCGTCGGTGTGCGTAGTCTCTATAAGTCCAGTAACCTGCGCGGTCAAGTTACCCAGTCTGTCCTGTGCGCCCTTCCCGGAGGAGAACAGGGCGTACCCGCTGGCCACGATCTTGTGGTCATGGATCGTTCCGTCTTGCATGTGCGTTTCATCGCACAGGTTGCTGTAGATCTGGTTGTTGTTGTAGAGCAGCTCCTTCGCGGTGACGTCAATACCGGCCACCTGGACGCGGAACTCGGTCACGCCATTGATCTCCATTTTATCCCAGTAGGCGATACCGGAGGTCATCACCGTATCCGGCCAGTCGCCGTGATGGGCGCTGAGGTTCGTGCCGTAGGGGTAGTCCTCACCCGTGAGGTGTGTATCATAGGGATAGGTGCCAAAGGCAGAGGTTGTATCCCGGTCGGGGATGACGCTCACGGTGATGTCGTCCTTGGTTTTCGTCGTCCCCTTCACCGCGCCGGTGGCGTAGTTGGTGGGCTTGAGGTCGCCCATCTTCGTAAGCAGCTCGTCCGTATTCGTATCGCCCACGAATTTGCCCACCCTGCTTGTTGCGCCTGCCGCCTGGGCGGAGCTGGTGGTGTAGTTGATCCCGGTCATGTAGAGGGCGGAGTTGCCGCTACTGCCGGTCTGGAAGCCCATGTCGATGCTGCCGGCAAAGCCGCCCACGAGGGCGCTGCTCCCGCTGCCCACCACATTGTAGTTATCCACTTCATACGCCTGATTTACGGTGTGGCCGCCGGAGTAGCAGTCCTTCACATGGGAGCCGGTGATCTTTCCTGCAAAGCCGCCCACGAACTTCCCGCCCTGGACCCGGATGGCGGAGTAGTCCCCCTCCACCGCCACGTTGACGCCAAGCTGGCCGGCGAAGCCGCCCACGGTGTCGTCGCCCTTGGCATCGGATTTGACGCCCACGACGTCCAGTTGGTCAAAGTTGCTCTTCTTGGCCTCGCTCAGGTACACGCCGGAGTTCGTGATGGTCACGGTTCGCGTATCGTCGCCTGTGCCCGTCACGCTGGAGCTGTAGTTCTTGAATTCGCCGCCGTCCGCCTTGCCCACGAAGCCGCCCACGCTGTTGCCCGTGCCCATGTTGGCCTTGATCAGCGGATCGGTGACGGTCACGTTGTTCACGGACACATTCGTGCCCTCGCTCTTGATCTCCCCGATAGCGCCGCCGATGGAGATGGGAGCGTTTTCATCCTTAATCGCCGACGGGGCATATTGACCGTCCCTCGCATTCTCTTTAATAGTCGTGTCGGAAGAAGTATGCTTCTGCACATCCAAACTGTCTTTCGTCAATTTGGCGTCGTCCCCGGTTCCTTCGTGATCTACACCGTAATAGGAAATATCATTGCTGCCGTCGAAGGTCATGGTCACGCCACTCACGAGGACATTATCCAGGGCGCCGCCCTTTATCATGCCCACGGCGCCGCCAACAGCCTTCAACGGTACTTTGTTGTAGCTGTTGTACTCCCACTTGGACTGATCCTTGTTGTCATTATCCCCTTTATAGACTGGGATTAAGTGGAAGTCAAACCTCACATCTTTGATCGTCACATTCGTGATGCTGGCTTTATCGCCCTCCATGTAGGCGGCAATGCCACCGGCATAGACTTCTTCGGGCATACCTGTCGTCTTGTCCTCCGACAGCTTCCCGGAGTTTATCCAGACGTTCTCAACATCCAGATCCTTCAGCTGCGCCCCCTTCAGGACAAAGAGGCCGGCGTAGTTGTTCTCCCCGCTGGAGTCATTGGTCAGGTAGATATTACTGATCGTATGATTCTGCCCGTCGTAGCTCCCGCCCTCAAGGAACACCGGCGCGTGGCCGTGGGCATAGTTCGCCCCGGCGCGGTATTCATATGCGCCGCTGCTGCCCATACGGAAGCGGTTGTGGTCGTTGCCGTCGTAGACCCTGCCCTGCCGGTAGCCGTTATCCTCCGAGAAATCCAGGTTCATCTGCTGGACGATAGAGGCCTTTCGGACAATTTCTTGTGACTTTCCGTTGTTAGCGGGGCGGCAGTAGCGGGCCAGGCTCGAGAAGTTCCACGACGTGCGGATCACAATGCCGTCTACGCCTGTCTTTGCACCTGTACCCGTACCCGCATCCGCAAATTCGGGCTTTACCCGAATATTTTTCAAAAAGTCATTATCCAGGTTCGTGCTGGTCTTCATCTGTTCTTTAGTCAAAATGCCCACATTCACGGCCTCACCGGCGAAGTGGGGGTTGAACACATAGCTCACGCCGTTCACGAAGGCCAGCATGTAGTAGTGGTCGCTGGGGGCGATGTTCAGCACGCTGAAGGGGATGACGTAGACATACTGCGCCCAGTCAAGGCCTGTGGCACCTGTAACCTTCACGCTCTTCATAATGGTCTCGCTGTTGTAGTGGTTCTTGTTGGTCTCCCCCGCCTTGGAGTAATAGGAGCGTAGCTGGATGTCCAGCGGGCCCAGATCGGCGTGGTTGTTGACGACCATATACCCGCTGTCGTAGACGATCACATCATCGCCATAATTCAGCGTGTTGATCACTCTTCCGCCGCGCAGCTCGCCATAGAAGCCAATCTTATTATCGTTAATGGCCTTTACAAGGTCTTCGGATTTGAGATTCTCAACTTCGATCGTCCTGTTTTCGTCATACACCTCGTAGTACACAAGGTTCAGGCGCTCCGTCCAGTCGCCGTGGTGGGGCTGATCCCCGGCCAGCTCGTATGGGTAGACGTTCCCAAGAGTGGAGTCGTAACTCGCGTCATCTTTTGTGGCCGAGGTTCTGGGGTCCAGCATGGTGACATACTGGTTGGTGTACACCTCGTCCGCCGTCACATACTGGATGTTCTGTTTTTCGGACTTTTCCCACTTTTTGGCAGTGTCATCCCAGGCATATACGACTATATTCTCCGGTGTTTTGAACGTGGCGTTGCGCTTCACGGATTCGCCCTTGACAAACAGCGTGCCCGTGGCGTAGTTGATGGCGTCGTCCGTCGTCACCTTGGCGTCCACCTTCACGCGGCCAAAGAACATGCCTATGCTGGTGCCCTCGGTCACTCTATTGACCTGATCGTCGTCGAGTTTTGTTTCTTCCTTCGGGCCGCTGACTGCGGAAATGGCGGGCGAATTTTCCAGCGCCACGGAGCAGGTGGTATAGTTGGTGCCGGTGAAGGTGACGTCCCCGTTCACCAGGCCGGCAAAGCCGCCCACGCCGGTGTCCGCGCCGTCCGTGGTGTCATCTTTATCCGTGGCCAGGATGTTGATCACGGGGGTTGCCGTTCTTGTAGTGCTATCGTAAGTCTGATACGACCCGTTCACCGTGTGGCCGCCGGCGTAGCAGTTCTCCACCGTGCCGCCGGACAGCGAGCCAACGAAACCGCCCACGAAATGCACGCCCGTCACCTTCACGGCGGCGAAGCAGGTACTCACTTCGGCCCCATCGGCCCGGCCCAGGAGGCCGCCCACGCCCTCGTTCTCCGCCGAGTTGGGAGCTTTGATGTTGCTCACCTGGAAATGACCGTAGGCCGAGTCAATCTTATCATAACTCGCATTGTACGGATCCTCGTCCACATAGACGCCGCAGTTCTTCACGATGGCGCTGCCGTCCACCAGGCCCGCCAGAGCGCCGACGTACACGCCGTCGCTGGGCATAGCTGCCCCCGTCGGCTTGTTGCCCTCAACGGTGCTGGGGCCGGTAATCACTTCGATTTTGTAGATACGGGCACCATCATCAATTCCGCCCAGGCAGTAAATACCGGACTTGGTAAGCTCAAACTCGGAAATGACACCTGTGTCGCTTCCTTCTTTATTTGATATCTCCTTTACTGTAGCTCCCAGGGATGTTCCATTAAATTCTTTAATTCCAAATTTCTTTTCGTTGTTGGATCCTTCTGACTTCCGTGACCACCAAACCTTCAAGATTGTCGGTTTATTGATTTCAAACTTAATTGCCTTAGATGGCGTACCTCCACTCACTTCCATTTTGCCTTGCAGCTCAAAAAATGCTTTCCCAGCATAGCTATCAACAAAATTCGCGCCGTTCTCTGAGTTCTTCCCGACAGTAAACCCCTCAAATTTTATTCCATTAACTTCTTTGGAAAATGTTTTACTATTGCTATCAACATTCACATCCGCCGCATTCAGCACATGCGTTCCGGTGGGGGTCGTGACCTCCCCATTGCTCATAACGGCGCTGCTGTCCGTCACTTCCACTTTGGCGTTGATGAGGACGATTTCCTTAAGCTTTGCTCCATCGCTGACGTGCCCAAAGAGGCCGCTCTCCGCCAGAGTGCCGTCCACCAGCGTCCCGGGCTTCACGTTCCGGACGGTGTGCCCCGTCCCGTTGTATTCGGCGTCCTTCGTCAGGGTGATGGGGACATGGTTATATGTTGCACCGTCTGAGGTTTTGATCTTGGGCATCAGGTCAGGCTCGTACTTATCGTAGTTTACGCACACCAGCTGGGTGTAGTGGAGGCCCTGGAGCAGCTCGGCCGTCTTGGTGCCGTCGTTGGTGTTGATCCCCAATTGGGCAAGCTGACGCGCACTGCGGATCGCAGCGCCTTCCACATCATCAGAATCCCCCTGCGCCTTGGCGTCGGGCTTTTTCAGCACCGTCTTCAGGCCGGGATCCACGCCCTGGGCGATGGCAAAGGCCTCGCAGGCCAGGTCGAAGTTGAAGTAATACTGATCCCCGTTGTAGGTGTAGGCGGTGTAGTAGTTCCCGTCCTCCCGCAGGGGCTGTTTGTCGTCCCTAAAGGTGTAGACGTAGTATTCCTCGTCCCCCACTTTGAGAATGTCATCGTCTATGACCTTATTATTACTACTATTTTCCACCCTCTCCAGATCCGAATTCGGATCGAGAGTCAGCTCCACCGCGCTGAGCAGGAAGTAGCCGTCCGCCACCACAAGCCGCTCCCCGGCCAGGGTGTTCATGGCGGCCTTGATGCCGTTCGCATCGGCGGAATCCACCTGGGCGGAGTACACGCCGTAATCCGGGGCGTTACCTGCGGGATCATCCGCGTATCTCTCCACATAGCACGCCATCAGCGGCTCCACCCAGTCCCCATAATGCTCCTGGAGGTTGGTGTTGTACGGGAAGGTCAGGGGCTTGGTATAGTCGGGATCCGTGGAGCCGGCTCTTTTCGCATAGAGGGCGGCGTCGTAGGGGTGGGTCTGGAAATCCGTCTTGCTGCGCTGGAGCGCCGCCGTCTTGCCCGTCAGGTAGGGTTCTTCAGTCACCGCAGCGCCTGTGGTATCTTTGGGGTGCGCCAAACCGATGCCGTAGAGAATTACGCCCGCAGGGACGGGAATTGTACCGCTGGAAGTGCTGACTTTTCCGGCAAACTGGCCCACAGATACCCCGTCTGCGGAGCAGGTGCTGTAGCAGATGCCCCCAAAGGTTCCGCCGGCGTATTCGCCCACAAAGCCGCCGGCCGTGCCGCCGGTGCCGGCGCTGACGTTATAACCGTCGGAAATGTCCACATATTTTCCATTCACGGTGTGTCCGCCGGCATAGCAGTTCGTCACCGTGCCGCCGGTCATCTCTCCCACAAAGCCGCCGCAAGTTCCGTTCGAGCCGCTGTACAGCTTCACCGCCGCGAAGCTGTTCTCCACCGTGCCGCCAGTGATCTGGCCGATCAGGCCGCCCACGGGGTTGCCCGCATTGTTCTTCACGCTCAAATCAGTGTCGGCTGGCTCGCCGGGTTTATATATATACTTGTCCCGATCCACATAAATGCCGCAGTCAGTGACGGTGCCGCCGCTCATCTTACCCACCAGGCCGCCCACAGCCGTAACAGTCGCGTTGTCCGCCTTGACGCTGGCGTTGTGCATCCGGATACCCTCAAGCTTGGTGGTTCCGGAGACTTCGTCAAACAGGCCCACCAGCGTGTCGGTTCCATTCTCCGGCCCGATGTAAATATTCTCGATGCGGAACCGGTTCCCGGTGTAGGAACCGCCGTCTCGCAGTCGTATCGGGTAAAGACGGTTTGTATCCGACTTCCCTGCCAAATCTTTCTCCCACGCGTCGAAGTCCACATCCAGCAGCTGGATATAATCCCACGTTTGGGCCTTGGCGGAAACGCTGTTGTCCCGGGTATATTTGGACAGATTTACCAGATGGCGGGGGCTGCGAATGACCACGTTCTTCGTGTCTGTCGTGCCGTCCGTTACACCCGGCAGCGGAACCGGATTCCCGTCCGTAGTACCTATGCCCGCGACGCCGGGCTTATCGTAAAACTTGTCATAATTCGTCGGCGGCATCGGGTCTTCCGTCACGTCGAAGGCCTCGCAGGCGAAGTGGGGATTTACGGCAAAGCTCCGCCCACCCACCTCCACGGTGGTGTAGTACTTGATGGGGTCGGAGCCAAAATCCAGGGTATAGACGTGCAGGCCCCCCGTGATGTCCTTGAGGATATCCAGGGGCTTCAGCGCATTCTCCATTTCGGTGTCAAGTGTGGTAATGGAGGAAAGCCCCGTCGCTGCCTCCGTTCCGTCCACGCTATATTTCTGGCCGTCCATGTTGATGGCGCTCACCAGGAGGTAGCCGTCGTCCACCACCAGCGGGTTGTTCTCCACGCCGGGGGTGGCGGCCTTCAGGGTGTTGACCAGGGCCGTGACCTTCGGGGCGTTGGCGCCGTCCGGCTCCACCGCGGCGCTGTAGAAGCCGTAGCCGCCCTCCTTGTACTTCTCGTAGTACAGGAGGAAGAGATTAGAATTATTTTCCAGCCAGTCGCCGTAGTGCGGCTCGGGGCCCGCGCTGGGATCCGTCCCGTCTCCCGCCAGGAGCATGGGGTACGGGTAGGGTATGGTCAGGCTGTCGTCTTTTTTCAGCTCGCTCAGCAGCTGGTAGGGGAAGGTGACGCCCGCCGGGTTCCCCGCCCCAGCCGTGGGGGGCACATACCAGCCGTTTGCTGCCGTGAAGTCACTGCCGCTCTTTGTCAAATTTCTGAGATCGGATTCGGAGATTTCATTTCCGGCTCCTATTACACCTACATTATACGTTACTCCGCTTTGCGGGAGATAGAAAACCGTGTCGCTCTGATTTCCACTCGGAGACTCGATAGTTCCGTAAATTGACGAAAACCTCTCAGGATTTACATACCGTACAGCAGAGTAAACACGCGCCAAAGTGAAGGTAGTGGTACTTCCACCCGGTTTCTCAGTCGATAGTCCGGCACCTTTTATTTTTCTATCACGATCATTATTGCCGTTCATTATCTCGCCGGTAACGTAGCAGTCCTCAATATCAACGGCTTCGGCGGCTGTGGACATACCAATCATTCCACCAGCTGAAGATGTTCCGCACAGAAAGTTACTACAATACACATTCTTAATAACTACAGATACATCCGCATCTTGAGACCCGCCGCCCGCGTTTCCAAGCAAGCCTCCAATAATAGAATCCCCGATCATAACAGTAGAGATTGAGGAATTTTGTATTGACAGCTCTGCTTTTCCATAATATGGGCCAAAAGTACCCACAAACCCACCAGCGTATGTCGAGTTTATGGCAATCATTCCCGGCATATTGAGCAGTTTCTTGTAAACCGGGTCGTTCTCATCCACTTTCAGGTCATTCAGGGAAAAATTAACATCTTCCAATAACTCTTTGACGCTCTCCGGATCACTCTTGTTTTTGTCATACTCATTGTAAATTTTGCATCCCTTGATGGTAAGAGATGAAACATAGTCCGATGCAACAAGCCCACCTAAATAGCCCTTATCAACGGAATTATAAAGCGTCGCGTTAACAAGTGTAACATCCTCTATGACGAGTTTTTCAATATTCGTATCAAAGTTCAATGGCACATTGAAAAGCCCACAAAAACCACCAAGATCTGTAATATTGATATTGCGGATTTCAAACTGCTGACCGTCATAGGCTGCAAGGGCTACGTTATAGATGGTCTGGAATTTCTTATTCGGGTATGTGCTGGCCCAGTAATACACATCGTCTTCCTTGTTATTAGGACTATTAGGATTGGGCATAGCAAAATTGATGTCCCTGATCTGGGTGGCCTGCTTAATCCCGGTCACACCGGACCCCGGACGCTGCACCGAAACGGTACTCGGGGGGATAACGCAAAAGTCATCCCCTTCATCCAAATTCTGTAAATGCCTGCCGTAGGCGATGTTGGCTACCTTTTTACCCTCGGTAGTCTCCCACACGGAGGCGAAGAGGCTGTTGCCGGTGACACGGACGATCTGGGGCAGGTAATTCCCTGTCCCCTCATACCACAGCACCACCGTCACGGTGATGTCCTCCCCGGGGGTTGCGGACAGAGGTTTATTGTTAACATCCGTCCACTCACAGAACCGCTTGCCGTAAGTCCAGCCCAAGCCGGGCGCATCCATATTGGAAGCAGGATACTTTGCTTGATCATGCAGGGTATCCAGCACCACCGTGTAGTAGTTATCGCCTGAGTTGTGGAGTGTCTGAACCTTGGCCCCTTCAATGATGCTCTTTCCATTAACTTTCACGTCAACACGCAGGCCGGCGTCCAAAGCCCCGGGAACTCCGTCACCCGGTACACCGATGCGCAGGCGCAGCTCCTCCGCGTTGATCAGCTCCACCTTGGGCAGGGGCAGCTGGCCATACGGCGTGCGGTCGATCTTATCGCCGCCGTAGTAGCCGATGAGCCGCCCGGACTTGAGCCGGGCGTTCTTGTCGGAGCTGAAGGGCTTATACGCCTCTTTGCTGTAATCAAACTTGGCGTCCTCCCAGTACCACACGGCGTAGACCGCGCCCGTCTCCGGGCAGTACTCGATGACATAGTTATGGAGCTGAAGCTCGTTGTCGATGCTCAGTCCGGCCAAAATGTTATGTAAACTATCGTTGTTGGTATCGGAACTATGTAAACTATCGTCGTTGGAGATAAAATAGAGCGTCTGCGTGGCGGGGGTGGCGGGGCCGCCGCCGGCGGCCCTGGCGGACAAATTAAGCTCTTCCCCGCCCACGGCGGATTTCAGATCCCGGCCCTGAGCCACAAGGGCGCTGAGCTGGTTCTGGGCCGCCACAAAGATGGTGCGGGCGCTGTCGTCCAGCTCCGTCAGGCGCAGCTGCCGGTAGGCGGCCAGCACATTGGGCAAAGCTATCGCCAGCAGTATGCCAAGAATGGCCACTACGATGAGAACCTCGGCCAGGGAAAAGCCGCCCCTATTCTTTTCGTTTCCACGAACACGCATAGCAATACCTCACCTGTGAGAAAAGGCCCGGGGCCTTTTTCCACACAAAAGGGAGCCTCTCACCGGGCAGACCCGGCAAAAAGCATTGGATGTGATTTTTCTTCCACCTGCCACGAATGGCGGTTTACATAAGTAACCGCCGCTCCGTGCCCACGTTAACATAACGTGGTATGTTAACATAATTCTATTTGGTGTATCCTGTCTGTTTTCAGCCGATCTCGTAGAAGGTGATGCTCCCGGAGACACTGAGCTTCCCGGTGAACACATCGCCGTTGTCGGGGCCCAGGGAGACGGACTCCAAAAGGCACCTGTACCCCGTGCCGGTCAGCTCCGTCAGAACCTGCCGGGCGTGGTCGTAGCTCTCCGCCGAGAAGGAGAACCGCACGGTGCGGGCGATCACATGGTCGCTGACCGTCCGCGTGGCGTCGTAGCTCAGGCGCTCATTTGTCCCGGCGAAGATCCGGTTGAACTCCAGCATCAGGTTCTCGATGTTGTCAAACTCCGGCATCACGGTGACGTTCTCGGTGCCCTGGGCGAAGATCCGGTCCAGCTCCGCCTTCATGGCGTTGTACTGGTCCAGGCGCATCTGGGCCACGTCCCGCTGGAGGAGGACCTCCTCCTGCTCCAGGTCGATCTCCTCCATCCGCTGGGTGATGGGCCGGTGAATGAGGAAGAAATACAGCCCCACGATGCCCAGGATCACGAGGATGAGCATAAACAGCTTCTCCCGCCGGGAAAAGCTGCGGGTCATCAAGCTGCCGCTCATTGCTCCTCACCTCCCAGGGTAGTGGCGTCCACCAGCGTCAGGGTCATGTTGGCGGTACCGGTCTCCGACTCGGCGGACAGGCCCGTGGTGGAGACGTTCACCTTGTCCACCAGGGGGTCGGCCTTCAGGCTGGCGATCAGCTCGGACACCTGATCCAGCGTCAGACCCGACAGGGTCATGCTGACGGTCTTCCCGGCGATGCTCAGGCTCCCCACCCGGCACACGGGGTAGACCTCCCGCTTTAAAAGCTCCAGCACGTCCAGGCGATCGACGATCGTCCTGTCGTAGCCGTTGAAATTGTACTTGTTGTAGTCGTCCCGCACCTGGTCATAGTCGGCGGTGGCCTGGCGCATACTGTCCACCTGGGCCTTCAGCCCCGCCAGCTCCGCCTCCGCCTCGTTCAGGCGGTCGAACCGGTCCATGACGGCGAATTTCCCGAACAGCGCGGCCAGGATCAGCACCACCAGCACCCCCGGGATCCACCGGGAGGGCTTGGGATTTGTGTTCTCCCGCACCATCAGGTTCAGCGTCCGCTTTACGGGCGCAGATTTTTTTGACTTTTTCAGCGAAAGCGGCTTTGAAAGACCGCTCTGCTTCTTATCCTTCACCGCAGCAGCCATTGGCCGCTCCCCCCTCTCCTATCCTTGCAGCGCCGCCCCGACTGCCGCCGCCGCGGTGGCGGCCAGGGTCAGCTTCTCCGGGGGCAGCCCCGGCATAAACTCGCTCATATCCTCCACCGGGAGGGTGAGCTGCCGGCGGATGGCGTCCACCATCGCCCGGATGCGCACGCCGCCGCCGCCCAGATGCAGGTGGGTCAGCTCCTCGCCGCCGGAGTTGAAGCGGTAGAAATTCACCGCCTTGGTGACCTCCACGGCCACGGAGTTGTAGATGTCCTCGCACTGCGGAAGGCCCGTGCAGCCGTTGTAATCCGTCTCCAGATACGACGCCGCCACATGCTCATCCACGCTGTAGTGATCCGCCACGGCCCGGACAAGGGCGTTGCACCCGAAATCCAGGGCGCGGACGTTCTCGTACCGGTCGCCGTTGAACATATACAGCCTCACGCCCGTGTGGCCCAGATCCAGGATGCAGTGGCCGTGGGCGGTGTCCCCGCCGGAGCGCAGCAGGTTGATATACGCCAGCTCCTCCGGCACGGCGGTGAGCAGCTTGAACCCGGCCCTCTGGAAAACCGCGTACAGATCCTGCATCAGATCCTTCCTGGCCGCGGCGGCCATCAGGTCGATCTCCCGGGGGACGCCGTCCTCGTCGCGCTTCGTCTCCACAACGGCGTAGTCGTAGATATACTCCTCCTTGGCGCCGCTGAGGTAATCCCGGAACTCGTAGGGCAGGTTAAATTTCAGCTGCTCGTCGGTCATATAGGCCGTGGTGAACCGGCGGCAGTAGCACTGGCCGGAGGGCAGCACCAGGGCGGCTTTTTTGATCCGCAGCTTTTCCTTTTTGCGCAGATCCTTGAGGAACTCGGCCATCGCCTCATAGGACAGGATCTGCCCGTCCCGGACAAGCCCCTCCGGCGCCGGCGCGTCCAGGACGCGCCCCACGCCGCCGTCGCAGACGGCCACATGGACGGTTCGGGCGCCGATATCAAAGCCTATGCACTTCCTCTTCACGCGGTCACACCCCCTTCCAAGGCGTCACTCAAATCTGAAAAAGGTTCGTATACCAGGACACGATCTGATCTCCCCACAAAATCGCCAGGGCAGTGGCGACGCAGATGGCGGGGCCGAAGGGGAAGATCTGCTTCTTGCCCACCTTCGTGATCAGGGCGAAGATCAGCCCGATGAGGCACGCCGCCAGCACGGCCAGGGAGACGCGCCACGGGCCCAGGTACAGCCCCACCAGGGCCAGGAGCTTGATATCGCCCCCGCCCATCGTCTCCCGGCCCATCACCTTGTCCATGATGAGAACCAGGATCAGGATCACCGCCGCCACGGCCGCCGCCGTGGCCAGGCCCCCGATGGCGCGGGACTTGATGTCCTCATGGGCGGGGAGAAACACCGCCCATGCCACGGCGGCCACGATCATCGGCCCGTTGGGCAGGATCATGGTGTCGTAGTCGATGAGCCCCAGCAGCATCAGGCACCCGAAGAGCAGCAGCACCTCCGGGGTGTACAGGCTGAAGCCAAAGCTCCAGGCCGCGCAGCCGAAGGCCGCCGCCCCCATCAGCTCCGTCACCAGGTAGCGCCTGGCGATGGGCTTGCCGCAGTGGCGGCACCGGCCCCGCTGAAAGAGCCAGCTGAAGATGGGCACCAGCTCCCGGGCGGACAGCACATGTCCGCAGTCCGGGCAGTGGGAGCGGCCCCGGGGGATCTTCTCCCCGGTGGCGTACCGCTGCGCCCAGCAGTTGAGGAACGACCCCATCACCGCGCCCAGCATGGCCGCCACGGCGGTGATGTAAATTCTCCAAAGTATCATATTCTCCATACGTTTTCCTGTCCGCCCCCTGTGGGGCGCTTCCGCCGCCGGCGGAGTGGTGGGGCAGCCGTGCCCAGGCGTGGGACTCCTTCCCGCGGAAGGGATCCCACCCCCGGGTGCGGGGGCCTCCCGGAGCAACCCTTCTCCGGGGAGAACTTTTCATGTGTAAAGTGCCGTGGTGAGGGGGATTAGTTACCAGTTTACACTGATGCTGATGTCATTGGGAACGATTTCCGCATAGTAGGAAACGGTCTCATTTGTGCCAATCTCACCGATTTCATCGTCGGAAACGCCAAACATCTTGAACGAAGCTTTATTTGCGATACTTCCATCACTACCAGCAACAACGCCCATTTGTACTGAAGCAGAGCCAAAACCAGCCTCAGAAGTAGCAGAAATTTCCTTAATGCTAAACTGCTGCGTACTGAAATTATATGTTCCGACTACTTTCCATCCGCTTACTTTTTCAGCATTCTTCTCAAGGCCGTCATCCGCCAGAATCGCGGTAACAGCCATAGACTTCAGGTTCCTGGCGTTGGAGCGGTGGACGCCCAGACGGGCCTTCTCCAGGGCGCCGGTGAAGATGGGGATGGCGATGGCCACCAGAACGGCGATGATCGCCACGACGATGAGAAGCTCAGCCAAGGTGAATCCCTTTTTGTTCAGCTTCTTCGCTAAAAGTTTTTGCATGAAATGTTATCCTCCTTACAGTATTGGTTTTTTGTGGTGTGTACAGGGGGTTGCGATCCACACCGAACCAATACCGTAAGGGGGGTCAGAGATTACGCATCTCCGGGGTATGTGTTAGGTGTGGAGGCTCAGGCTGTAAGCTTTGAATATTCCACTACTGCATCCTCAGCAACAAACTCAACAACGTAAGTTTTCTTCCCTGTCGTTCCTTCTTTCCCAATCTCCTTCTCGTCACCATCTTTGCCAAACTCTTTAAGCTCGCCCAAGCTCATACACATTCTTGAGCTTGTCGTCTTAATTTCACTTATAGAGATAGAAAGCCATTTACCGGAGTCAAAGTCATAAACACCGGTAGCCTTCCAGGCACTGGCAGATGTAGTTCCGTTCGTTACTTCCATCTTCTGAAGGACGTGGGTAATAGCCATAACCTTCAAAGCACGGGCATTGGAACGATGCACGGCTGTACGAGAGTTTTCCAGAGAACTGGTAAACATGGGAACGGCAATCGCGACAAGGACAGCGATGATCGCGACAACGATCAGGAGTTCAGCAAGAGTGAACCCCCCCCGTGTCAATTTTTTCCATAAAATTTTTCTCATTTTCTGTACTCCTTTTCGTTCATTTGGTTGTTTGCCTGAGCCGTTTATATCACCGCCGCCGGGTTGATTGCGGCGGGCGATACCGAAGTGATTTTCCCCGCGGGGGGTGATGCAGCTTTTTATTTAAATAATTCAATATTTTTTCCGGCGGCATGTACGTCGGAAAAAATCCCTCTTGCCGCGCAAACGTGCGCCCTTGGGCGTGCGCTGCGGCGCGGCGGCAGGGAAATTTTTTTCTGAATTTCGCAAAATTCAGAAAAATTTCCCGCACGTTCCCCTTTGGCATCGAAAGCCCTTTAGGGCTTTCGAGCCAGTCAAAGCTACATGGCAAGTCCCGATTCCATCGTGAACATGGGGATGTAGATGGCGATGACGATGAAGGCCACGAACACGCCCAGGATCACGGTGATCATGGGCTCGATCATGGACAGCGCCCGGTCGGAGGCCCGCTCGGCCTCCTCGTTGTAAAATTCCCCGATGGTGCCCAGGGTGTCCTCCAGGGCGCCGGACTCCTCGCCCACGCGGGCCATCTCCACCAGCATGTCCGGGAGATTGTCCACGTCCGGCAGCACGTCCCCCAGGGCGCGGCCCGTCTCCAGCTTGCCCACGCAGCGGCCCAGATCCTCCCCCACGCTCCGGGAGTCCAGCACCCGGGCCACGATGTCCACCACGCGGGTCACCGGCAGGCCGGCCCCCAGCAGCGTGGACATGGTGTTGGCCACCTGCGCCGCCGTGTTCATGGTGGCGATGCGGCCGATGACGGGGATCCTGAACCGGAGGCGGCTCAGGGCGATCTTGCCCTTGTCCGTCCGGCGGTAGAGGAAGAAGGCGAGGCCCAGCGTGGCGATGATCACCAGCATCACCGGCCACCAGTCGGTGAAGAAGTGGCTGATGGCGATGAGCATCCGGGTGGGCAGGGGCAGCTCGGTGCCCATGTTCTCGAACATGGAGGTCATCACCGGCACCAGAATGATCATCACCACGGCGATGACGATGACGGCCAGCAGAAGAACCACGATGGGGTAGGTGAGGGCGGATTTTACCTTCTGCTTGATCTTATGCGTCCGGTCGTAGAATTTTTTCAGGCTGTCGAAGGACTGCTCCAGCGTACCGGATTCCTCGCCGGCCCGGACGGACTCGATAAACACGGCGGGGATCTTCTTCCCGTTCTTCTCCAGGCTCCGGGCCAGGGAGTAGCCGGCGGACACGTCCGCCGCGCAGGCGGTGAGGATGCGCTTCATCAGCTTGTCGTTTGTCTGTCCGGCGATCAGCTCCACCACCCGGGACATGGGAAGTCCCGCCTTGAGCATGATGGAGAACTGCCCGGCCACAAGGGACAGGGACTTATCCTCCACCCACAAAGGTTCGTTGATGTCAATGTTGATCCGGCGTCTGGATTTTACCGGCGTTAAGGACTCCACCACCGCGTAGGCCCGGCGAAGCTCCTCCACCGCCTCAAACTCATCGTAGGCCTCCAGCACCCCGGAGACGGTGGAGCCGTCGGACGCCATCGCCCGGTATTTAAATGTCTGCATCCGGCTGCCCCTCCAATCAAATGTCAAAAAAGCCCGTCAGGCCTTTTTCGCCAGCGCTAAAATGAATTCTTTCTGACATATGCCTCGTCGCGGGCGGCGCGGCGGGCTGTCTCCGGCGTGATGGCCCGCTCCTTGCACAGCTTGATCAGGCAGTTGTCCATCGTGATGCTCCCCTCCTGGGCGGAGGTGCCCAGGGCGGAGATGATCTGGGGGGTCTTCCCCTCCCGGATCAGGTTCCGGATGGCCGGCGTGACCATCATCAGCTCGCAGGCGGCCACCCGCCCCCTCTCCCGCCGGGGGAGGAGCTGCTGGCTCAGCACGGCCATCAGCGTTGTGCTGAGCTGCAGGCGGATCTGTCTCTGCCGCTCCGCCGGGAACACGTCCACCATGCGGTCGATGGACTCCGGCGCGGAGTTTGTATGGAGCGTGGCGAATACCAGATGCCCGGTCTCCGCCGCGGTGAGGGCTGTCTCAATGGTGTTCAGGTCCCGCATCTCGCCCACCAGGATCACGTCCGGATCCTCCCGGAGGATGGCCCGCAGGCCGTCGGCGTAGCTGGCGGTGTCGGTGCCGATCTCCCGCTGGTTGATGACGCACCGGTCGGGGGTGTAGATGTACTCGATGGGGTCCTCAAGGGTTATGATATGCTGGTCGGAGGTGTGGTTGATCCTGTCCAGCATGGCCGCCAGAGTGGTGGATTTACCGGAGCCGGTCTCGCCGGTGACAAGGACGATGCCCCGGTTCAGGCCCGGCAGCGTCTGCACCGCCGGGGGCAGACCCAGATCGTCCAGGTTGGGGATCTTGTCGGCCAGGATACGGATGGCGCAGCTGACGGATTTCTGCTGGCGGAAGATGTTGATACGGCACCGGATCTCCCCGGCGAAGGTGAGGGCCAGGTCAAGCTCCCCGATGTCCCGGATCGTCTCGTACTCCTCCCCGGCAAGCTCCCGGGCGTAGCTCTCGCACTGGGCGTCCGTGAGGGGCGCCTCCCCCGGGAAATCGGTGAGGGCGCCGTCAATGCGCACCTTGGGCGGGAGGCCGCGGACGAGATGGATATCCGAGCCGCGCATGTCGCGGGAGCGGACGATAAGGTCGGTCAATGACACAGGCATGGTTCTGTCTCCTTCTTGAAGTGCGTCAGTCAACGGTGGAGTTGATGACCCGGATGGCCTCCTCCGCGGTGGTGACGCCGTCCAAAACCAGCTTCTGCACCGCCTGCTGGAGGGTGGTGTACCGCCCGGCGGAGATGCTCTGGGTGAATTCCGCCCGGTGCTGGCCGGCGGCGATGGACTGCTTCATCTGCCGGTCAAGCATGAGGATCTCGAACGCGCCGATCCTCCCCCGGTAGCCGGTGTGGTAGCAGTGGGCGCACCCGGCGCCCTTGTAGAAGGTGTGTTTCTTCGTGGGGTCCAGCCCCAGAAGCCGCAGCTCCTCCGGCGCGGCGTCGTATTCCTGGCGGCACTGGGGGCAGATGCGCCGCACCAGCCGCTGGGAGATGATGCCGTTCAGCGCCTCGGAGATCATATACCGCTCCACCCCGATGTCCACCAGACGGTCAAGGGCGGAGATGGCGTCGTTTGTGTGTATGGTGCTGAGGACAAGGTGGCCCGTGATGGCCGAGCGCATGGCGATCTCCGCCGTCTCGCCGTCGCGGATCTCGCCCACGGCGATAATGTCCGGGTCCTGGCGGAGGATGCTCCGCAGGCCGCCGGCAAAGGTCAGGCCCTGGCGCTCGTTGATCTGCACCTGGTTCACCCCGTCAATGTCGTACTCCACCGGGTCCTCCAGCGTCACCAGGTTCACCTCGTCCGTGTTCAGGGAGCGGATCATGGTGTACATGGTGGAGGATTTTCCGGAGCCGGTGGGGCCCACGATGAGGATCATGCCCTGGGCGTTTTGGGTGAGGGCGTTGTATTTTTCCAGGTTCTCCCCCTCCAGGCCGATGGCGTGGGCGTCAAGAAGCTGCGCCTGCCGGTCCAGAAGGCGGATGGCCACCTTCTCCCCGTACATGGTGGGCAGGGTGGAGAGACGCAGGTCGATGTCGTGACCCTTCATCCGCACGTTGGCGCGCCCGTCCTGGGGGACGCGGCGCTCCGATATGTCCATGCCGCCCATGATCTTCAGGCGGCTGATGACCGAGTTCTGAATGTCCCTGGGGACGGTGAGGATGGGCCGCAGAAGGCCGTCAATACGCATCCGGACCACCATCTCCCCGGCCCGGGGCTCCAGGTGGATATCCGACGCCCGCTCCACGGCGGCCCGCTCGATGATGGAGTTCACCAGCCTGACGGTGGGGGCGGACTGGGTCTCGTCGTCAATCTCCTCCGCCACGGCCTGGGCCTGGGTCTGGCCGGCGTTTTCAAATTTCAGCTCCTCAATGGCCCTGGCCGCGCCCTCGTTGCCGTAGAGCGTGGCAATGGCCCTGTCCACAGCGGAGGCCGTGGCGATCTTGGGCGTCACCCGCTTGCGGGTGGCGGTGCGCACGTCCTCAATGGCCACAAAGTTCAGGGGATCCGCCATCGCCAGGACAAGCTCGTCCTTGTTCACCCGGATGGGCACAACGCTGTAGCGCTTGGCGATGGTCTTGGGCAATACCTGGGCCATCTCCATCGGGATGTGGACGCGGCTCAAGTCGATAAAGTCGATGCCCAGCTGCATCTCCAGCGTCTCGATCAGGTGCTGCTCGCTGATGATGCCCTCCTCAATGAGGACGGTCCCCAGGCGCTTATGTGATGTTTTTTGCGCGTCAAGCGCGTGTTGGAGCTGTTCCTCCGTGATCAGGCCCACTGAGGTGAGCAGATCCCCCAACCGCATATATGCCATCCGGAATGTCCCCCTGTTTCAGCCGATTCATCGTCACGAAAACTGACATTAACAGTATACGTCTGTAGTAAGGCAAAAAATATCAACCCCCCCCCCGGAAGAAATTGGAAGTCCCAGGAGGGGTCACACAAAAATCACCCTAAATTACGTCAACCTATTCTCATTATAGGGCATGTTGGCCGTTATGTCAACACCCGCGTGGATCTGGGAAAATTTTTTTCGACACGTTTCCCCATTTATTTACACTATGCTTATTGTATCACTTTTCCCGGCATTTTCAAGGTCTGCACGCCGCCGATTTGTTGCAAAAACGGCCAAAATCCTCGCAGGAAGCCGCATAGCCCCCGATTTTGTCTCCCCCCCCGCCAGGGAAGTATTGCCCCGCCCCCCGGTTTTTCCACCCGCCCCGTCACCCCCATATCCCAATATTTTTTGCGGGGCTTTGCCTCGCAAAAAATCCCTCTCGCCGCGCAAGTGTACGGCCCTGCGGGCCGTGCGCGCAGCGCGGCAGCAGGAAAGGGCCGCTCAAATTGCGCACAATTCGAGCGGCCCTTTCCGCACGCGTCCCCTTGGCATTGGGAGGCCTTTAGGCCTTCCAAGCCAGTTTACGATCCCCTTGGCAGTAAAAGGTTGAGGGGGTTCTCCTCAGAGAACCCCCTCACGCCTTTTACGCCAGCTTATACCCCTGGTCTTCCACCGCCTTCTTCAGGACTTCCGGATCCACGTCGCGGCTCAGGGTCACAACGGCCGTCCCGTCGGTGTGGCTGGCTGTGGCGGAGGCCACGCCCGGCACCGCCTCCAGGGCCTTTTTCACCCGCATTTCGCAGTGGGGGCACATCATGCCCTCTATTTTCAGTGTTTTTTCCATAACCTTTCCTCCTTTTTTGTGTTTATTGACACCGCGCTTTGTGACGGCGCGGATGTTCACAAGATTCAGCCTCAGGGCGTTGGACACCACGCAGAAGCTGGACAGGCTCATGGCCGCCGCCCCGAACATGGGGTTCAGGGTGAGGCCCAGCCCCACAAAGGCCCCCGCGGCCAGGGGGATGCCAATGGAGTTGTAGAAAAACGCCCAGAACAGATTCTGATGGATGTTCCGCAGGGTCCTGCGGCTCAGGTTGATGGCCGCCGGCACGTCCGCCAGGGTGCTTTTTGTCAAAACCACGTCCGCCGCCTCGATGGCCACGTCCGTCCCGGCGCCGATGGCGATGCCGATGTCCGCCCGGGTCAGGGCCGGGGCGTCGTTGATGCCGTCGCCCACCATCGCCACCTTCCCGGAGCGCTGGAGATCCCGGATGACGGCCTCCTTGCCCTCCGGCAGGACGCCGGCGATCACCTCGCTGACGCCGGCCTGCGCCCCCACGGCCTGGGCTGTGCGCTCATTGTCGCCGGTGAGCATCACCACGCGGATGCCCATCTCCCGCAGATCCCGGATGGCCCCGGGGCTGTCCGGCTTCAAGGTGTCCGCCACGGCGATGACGCCCAGAAGCTCCCCCTCCCTGGCGAAGATCAGGGGGGTCTTGCCCTCTCCGGACAGCCGCCGGCAGGCGTCCTCGGTCTCCCCGTCCAGGGGAACCTTCTCCGACATGAATTTTACGCTGCCGCCGGTGAGTTCCCGGCCGTCCAGCTTCGCCGTGACGCCGTTCCCCGGCAGGGCAAGGAAGTCCGCTGCCTCCGGGGGCCGGATGCCCTGCGCCCCGGCCCGCTCCATAACGGCCCTGGCCAGGGGATGCTCGCTGAACCGCTCCAGGCCCGCGGCCAGGGTGAGAAGCTCCCGCTCCTCCACCCCCCGGGCGGGGCAGATGTCCGTCACACGCGGCTGGCCGGAGGTGATGGTCCCCGTCTTGTCCAGGGCGACGATCTCCACCCGCCCCGTCTCCTCCAGGGACACGGCCGTCTTAAAGAGGATGCCGTTTTTGGCCCCCACCCCGTTGCCCACCATGATGGCCACGGGCGTGGCCAGCCCCAGGGCGCAGGGGCAGCTGATGACAAGCACGGAGATTCCCCGGGCCAGGGCGTAGCCCACGGTCTGCCCCAGGATCAGCCACACCGCCACAGTGACCGCCGCCACGCCGATCACCGCCGGGACGAAGATCCCAGACACCTTGTCGGCGATCTTGGCAATGGGCGCCTTGGTGGCCGCGGCGTCGGAGACCATTTTGATGATCTGCGCCAGGGTGGTGTCCTCCCCCACCCGCAGGGCGCGGCACCGGATAAAGCCGGACTCGTTCACCGTGGCGGCGCTCACCTTGTCCCCCGGCTCCTTGTCCACGGGGACGCTCTCCCCGGTGAGGGCCGACTCGTTCAGGGCGCTGTGCCCCTCCAGGATCACCCCGTCCACCGGTACGCTCTCCCCGGGCCGAACCAGGAAGATGTCGCCGATCTCCACCTCCTCCACGCCGATCTTGATCTCCTGCCCGTCCCGCTCCACCGCGGCGGTCTTGGGCGCCAGGCGCATCAGCGCCTTCAGCGCGTCGGTGGTCTTGCCCTTGCTCCGGGCCTCCAGCATCTTGCCCACGGTGATCAGGGCCAGGATCATGGCGGCGGACTCAAACCACAGATCCATCATGTAGTCCATGACGGCCTCCATGTCCCCCGCCGCCTGGGCGCCGGTCATCCGGAACAGCACATAGACGCTCCACCCGAAGGACGCCGCCGAGCCCATCGCCACAAGGGTGTCCATGTTGGGCGCCCGGTGGATAAGCCCCTTAAAGCCGGAGACGAAAAATTTCTGGTTGATCACCATCACCGCGGCGGCCAGCAGCAGCTCCGCCAGACCCACGGCAACGTGATTCCCCCGGAAAAACCCGGGCAGGGGCCAGCCCCACATCATGTGGCCCATTGAAATATACATGAGGACCGCCAAAAAGCCCAGGGACCACAAAAGCCTGCGCCTGAGGGCCGGCGTCTCCCGATCCGCCAGGGCGTCCTCCTCCCCGGAGGCTTTCGCCGCCCCCTTGCGGCTGGCGCCGTAGCCGGCGTCCGTCACCGCCTTGATGATCTCCCTGTCCGACGCCGTGCCCTCCACGCCCATAGAGTTCGTGAGCAGGCTGACGGAACAGGACGTGACCCCCGGAACGGCGGAAACGGCCTTCTCCACCCGGGCCTGACAGGCCGCGCAGCTCATCCCCGTAACCTGATACTGTACCATGCTTACCGCCTCATTTCATCAGCTTTTGCAGGAGGTTCACCAGCTCGTCCACCTTCTCCTCGCTGCCGGCCCGGATATCCTGGGCCACGCAGGACTTGATGTGGTTGGCCAGAAGCTCCTTGGTAAATCCGTTCAGCGCCGCGCTGGCCGCCGCCACCTGGGTGAGGATGTCCGCGCAGTAGGCGCTGCGCTCCACCATCCCCCGGATCCCCCGGATCTGCCCCTCGATGCGGCTGAGCCGGTTGAGCAGGGACGCGTACTCCTCCTGCGACCTTATTTTCGTCCTCTCACAGCAGTTACATTCCATCCATATACCCCCCTCGGGTATTTTTCCTTGATTATATACCCCCATAGGGTATTTGTCAACTCCCCAATTTACATGTCTGGGGTTCCAGAACAGCCCTTCCGGTGCGCTTTTACTTTTTAAAGGCCCTCTCCTCCACATACGCCATCATTCTATTTCGCTCGAGGCCGTACAGACCCACCCCCACCAGGATGACCGCTGCCAATACCGCCGGCCCCACCCAAACAAGGGCGCCCGCGGCGGCGGCCAGATACAGCAGAACAGTGAGGCAGATGTCGAATTGATGCTCGGAAAGCCACTTGTGCTTAAAATAGGCGATCCTGTCGGAAAGTCCGAAGGTGTCCGATTGGGACAGGGCGGAGATCAGGTTCTCCTCCGCCTTCTCCGCCGCCCGCTCCGGCGTCTCCAGCCGCTCCCCGGACAGAAGCTCGTTGACGCTGACGCCCAAAAGCCCCGAAAGCTCCAGAAGCTTGTCCACATCCGGCATATACCGCCCCGTCTCCCACCGGGACACGGTCTTGTTGGTGACGGCCAGCCGCTCCCCCAGCTCCTCCTGGGTCATGCCCTGCTCCCGGCGCAGCTGAGCAATGAATTTCCCCACCTTTTCCTGATCCACGTTTTCGCCCTCCTTTTGCGTTCTGCCCGCATTATACCGCAAACCCGCGAAAAAGTCATGGACACAGACAGCGAATCCTTCTGTCAGAAAACCCCTGCGGGGTTTTCTGGCAAGCTGAGGCGGCCGCTCCCGTAGGGAGCGGCCGCCCGTTTTTCCAAAATTTCACGTTTTTTGCAGGGACATGTGCCTTGCAAAAATTCCTCTTGCATCCCCCAATGGATGAAAAGGCCCCTCCCTTTCATTCACTGAAGAGCATCGTATCCTTCCTCGCCGGTGCGAACCTTGACCACGTTCTCCACATCGAAAACGAAGATCTTGCCGTCGCCGATATTTCCGGTGTACAGCACCTTCCGGGCGGTGTTGATCACGTCGCTGACGGGGACCTTGGACACCACGATATCCACCTGCACCTTGGGCAGGAGCTGGATCTCCACGGGGACGCCGCGGTAATAGCGGCTCTGGCCCTTCTGGATGCCGCAGCCCATGACGTTGGTGACGGTCATGCCGGTGACGCCGATCTCCTCCATCGCGTTCTTCAGAGGCTCGAACCGGTTCATGTTCATGATGATCTCAACCTTGCTGATCTTCTCGCCGGGCTTGGAGTCGGACTTGCGGCCGTACACGGGGATGGCGGCCTCAACCGGGACATTGCCGGTGTTTCCGGCCACATTCTCCGCGGGGATGACGGAGGCGCCCAGGGAGTAGACGCTCAGGTTCTGGGGCGTCACAAAGTCGGCGTAGGCGGAGACCAGGCCGTGTTCGGCGATATCCAGGCCCTCGATCTCCTCCTCCGGGGTGACGCGCAGGCCGTGGGTGATCTTGCCGATGACCTTGAAGACGATGAACATCATGACGATAGTCCAGGCCAGGATGCACACCGCGCCCAGGCACTGGACGCCCAGCTGACGGAAACCGCCGCCGTAGAAGAGGCCCTTGGTGCCGTACTTCTCGTTGCAGGCGAAGAGGCCCACCGCCACGGTGCCCCACAGGCCGTGGACGCCGTGGACGGAGAAGGCGCCCACCGGGTCGTCGATCTTCACCTTCTGGTCGATGAAGTTCACGGACTCCACCACCAGCACGCCGGAGACCGCGCCGATGACGGCGGCGCCGATGGCGTCAACGCTGGCGCATCCGGCGGTGATGGCCACAAGGCCCGCCAGAGAGGCGTTCAGGCACATGGACACATCGGGCTTGCCGGTGCGCGCCCAGGTGTAGCCCATGCACACGCAGGTGGCCACGGCGGGGGCGATGGTGGTGGTGCCCAAAATCTGGGCCATCTCGGTGATGTCCGCGGCGGCGGCGGCGTTAAAGCCGTACCAGGCGAACCACAGCATGAAGACGCCCAGGGCCGCCAGGGTCATGGAGTGGCCGGGGATGGCGTTGACCTTGGTCTTCCCGTCCTTGCCCTTGGTGTACTTGCCGATCCGGGGGCCAACCAGCCACGCGCCGATGAGGGCCGTCCAGCCGCCCACCATGTGGATGACGGCGGAGCCGGCGAAGTCGATGAAGTGCAGGTCGCTGAGCCAGCCGCCGCCCCAGGCCCATCCGGCCTCGATGGGGTAGATCACAAGGCTGATGACCCCGGAGTAGATGCAGTAGGCGGAGAACTTGGTGCGCTCGGCCATAGACCCGGACACGATGGTGGCGGCGGTGGCGCAGAACACAAGCTGGAACACAAAGCTCTTCCAGTCCGCGCCGTTAAAGTCCGTGAACAGCTGCCAGTCCGGCTTTCCGATGAGGCCGAAGAACACATGCTCGCCCATCATGATCCCGTAGCCCAAAAGGCTGAACACCACGGTCCCGATGCAGAAATCCATCAGGTTCTTCATAATGATGTTTCCGGCGTTTTTCGCCCGGGTAAGGCCGGTCTCCACCATTGCGAAGCCGCCCTGCATGAAGAACACCAGGATCGCTCCTACCAGATACCATACAGACATATCCATTTTTACTTTCCTCCTGAAATTTGGTTTATTCCCAAGGCCCCCACCCTTGCGGGTCTTGCGGAGAAATGAAAAAGAGCGCCGGCAAAAAGCACCGTCGCTCTTTTTTGACAAGTTGAAGATTTGCAGGCTTTTCGCCCGCGGGGAATCGGCTTATCCCCCTGGCGGAGGAAGGCCGCAGGGCCTCCCGTCGGCTAAATGAGGTTTGTGTAGCCCATCAGGAACTGATCTGCCTCCCGGGCGGCGCCCCGCCCCTCGGCTATGGCGTGGACTACCAAAGACTGGCCCCTTCTGGTGTCCCCGGCCGCGAAGACCTTGGGCACGCCGGTGCGGTAGGTTCCCTCCGCCGTGCGGATGTTTCCCCGGGCGTCAGTCTCCACGCCGAAGGCCTCCGGGATGTATTTGTCCGTCCCCACAAAGCCGGCGGCAATGAGCAGCAGCTGGCAGGGGACGGTCTCCTCGGATCCGGCCACCGGCTCCATCACCGTGCGTCCGTCCCGGTTTATCCCCTCCAGGGCCACGGTGACGACGCTGTTTACGTTCCCCTTCTCGTCCCGGAGGATCTCCTTCACCGTCCGCTGATAGAGACGGGGGTCGTGGCCGAACACCGCAATGGCCTCCTGCTGGCCGTAGTCGGTTTTCTCCACCCTGGGCCACTCGGGCCAGGGGTTTGTATCGGCCCGCTCCCTGGGGGGACGGGGCATCATCTCCAGCTGGGTTACGGAGGCGCACCCGTGGCGGATGCAGGTCCCCACGCAGTCGTTGCCGGTGTCGCCGCCGCCCACCACCACCACGTCCTTCCCCTTGGCGGAGATAAAGGTCCCCGCCTTCAGGCCGTGATCCAGCAGGCTCTTTGTGGTGGAGGTCAGGAAGTCCACAGCGAAATACACGCCCTTGGCCTCCCGCCCGGGGACGTTCAGATCCCTGGGGGACTTGGCGCCGCAGCACAGGATCACCGCGTCAAATACGGCGGTGAGGCTCCCGGCCCCCAGCTCCCGGCCCACGTCCACGCCTGTCTTGAACTCCACGCCCTCGGCCCTCATAAGGTCGATCCGGCGCTCCACGATCGTCTTGTCCAGCTTCATATTGGGGATGCCGTACATCAGCAATCCCCCGGGCCTGTCGTCCCGCTCAAAGACGGTGACCAGGTGCCCCCGGCGGTTGAGCTGATCCGCCGCCGCCAGGCCCGCGGGGCCGGAACCCACCACGGCCACACGCTTACCGGTGCGGACTTTGGGGGGATCCGGCTTCACTGTGCCGGAGGCGAAGGCCCGCTCCACAACGAAAAGCTCGTTTTCCCGGACGGTCACGCTGTCCCCGTGGAGTCCGCAGGTGCAGGCCGCCTCGCACAGCGCCGGGCACACCCGGCCGGTGAACTCCGGAAAATTGTTGGTCTTGTGCAGGCGCTTGTACGCCTCCTCATAGTTGCCGTGGTAGATAAGATCGTTCCACTCCGGGGCCATATTGTGCAGGGGACACCCGGTAAAGGCCCCGCCCAGCCTGATGCCGGACTGGCAGAAGGGCACACCGCAGTCCATGCACCTGGCGCCCTGACAGCGGCGCTGATCCTCCTCCAGAGGGGGGTGGAACTCCCGGAAATGCCGGATCCGCTCCTTGGGGTCGTCGCAGGGGTTCTGGACGCGCTCATATTCAAGAAATCCCGTGGGTTTTCCCATCAGCCCTCGCCCCCTCTCGTGATCATGTAAAACGCCTCCTCGGCGGCGTCCTCGGGATTCATGCCCCGCTCCTCACACTGGGAGATGGCCCGGAGCATCCTGTCGTAATCCCTGGGCATGATCTTTTTGAACAGCCCGATGTTCTCCTGGAAATTGTCCAGGATCTCCCTGGCCCTGGCGGAGCCTGTGGCCCGGAGATGCTCCTGGATCAGGCCGCGCAGCTCCTCGATGTCGTGCTTTTCGCTGACGGGCTCCATCTCCACCATCGACTTGTTCACCCGCTTGTAGAGATCCCTCTTGCCGTCCCAGACGTAGGCGATGCCTCCGGACATTCCGGCGGCGAAGTTGCGCCCCGTGGGGCCAAGGACAACCACGCGCCCGCCGGTCATATACTCGCACCCGTGGTCGCCCACGCCCTCCACCACGGCATACGCGCCGGAGTTTCGGACGGCGAAGCGCTCACCGGCAAGGCCCGCGATAAAGGCCCTGCCCGCCGTGGCGCCGTACAGAGCCACGTTGCCGATGATGATGTTCTCCGACGCCTTGTATTTCGCCCCCTCCGGCGGCCTCACCACCAGCTTTCCGCCGGACAGGCCCTTGCCGAAGTAGTCATTGGAGTCGCCGGTAAGCTCCAGCGTCAGCCCCTTGGGGATAAATGCGCCGAAGGACTGTCCCCCCGCGCCGTGACATTCCACCACAAAGGCGTCGTCCGGCAGGGTGTTCTTATACTTCCTGGTGATCTCGCTGCCCAGGATAGCGCCGAAGGCCCGGTCTGTGTTGCCCACCTCCACGCATATCCTCGCGGAGGGCTTATCCAGGTCAAGCCCGGTGAGGAGCTTCTTCACATCCGCCGTGTTCTCCAGGGCGAAGTCGTACACAGCCTCCGGCTCAAAGTGCCGGGGCACGCTGTAGGCGCTCTGGAGGATGGCCGACAGATCCACGGACGCCGCCCGGTGTGTCACCTGGTTTTCCCGCACCTTTAAAAGATCCGTCCGGCCCACCAGCTGATCCACCGTGGAAACGCCAAGCCTGGCCATGATCTCCCGCAGCTCCCTGGCCACGAAGCGCATAAAGTTCATCACATATTCCGGCTTCCCGCAGAAGCGCCGGCGCAGCTGGGGATTCTGCGTGGCCACGCCCATCGGGCAGGTGTCCAGGTTGCACACCCGCATCATCACGCACCCCAGGGTGATCAGCGGCGCCGTGGCGAAGCCAAATTCCTCCGCCCCCAGCATACAGGCGATAGCCACATCCCGGCCGGTCATCAGCTTGCCGTCCGCCTCGATGCGCACCCGCTTCCTCAGGCCGTTTCTCACCAGAGTCTGGTGGGTCTCCGCCACGCCCAGCTCCCAGGGCAGGCCGGCGTCGTGGATACTCGTCCTGGGGGCCGCGCCGGTGCCCCCGTCATAGCCGGAGATCAGCACCGTCTGCGCCCCCGCCTTGGCGACGCCGGCGGCGATGGTCCCCACGCCCGCCTCGGAGACAAGCTTCACGGCGATGTCCGCCCGGCGGTTGGCGTTTTTCAGATCGAAGATCAGCTGCGCCAGATCCTCAATGGAGTAGATGTCGTGGTGGGGCGGCGGGGAGATCAGGGCCACGCCCGGGGTGGAGTAGCGGGTCTTGGCGATCCAGGGATATACCTTCTTCCCCGGCAGGTGCCCGCCCTCGCCGGGCTTGGCGCCCTGGGCCATCTTGATCTGGATCTCCTGGGCGGAGACAAGGTACTCGCTGGTGACGCCGAAGCGCCCGGAGGCCACCTGCTTGATGGCGGAGCCCCTCACGGTGCCCAGCCGCTCCGGCAGCTCCCCGCCCTCCCCGGAGTTGGACTTGCCGCCCAGGGTGTTCATGGCGACGGCCAGGCACTCGTGGGCCTCCTGGGAGATGGAGCCGTAGGACATGGCACCGGTCTTGAAGCGCTTGACGATCTCCTCCTCGCTCTCCACCTGGCTTATGTCGATGCCCTTCTCCGGGTAATTGAAGCGCAGAAGTCCCCGCAGGGTGTGGGGGACGTCGTCGGCGTCCACCCGGGCGGAATACTCCTTGAACAGCTCGTAGCTCCCCTCCCTCGTGGCCCTTTGCAGGGTGAGGATGGTGAGGGGATCGTACATGTGATCCTCCTTGTCCTCCCCGGAGCGCAGAGAGTGGGTGCCGGTGGAATCCAGCGTGGGATCCACCCCAAGTCCCAGGGGGTCAAAGGCCTGGGAGTGGCGGTATTCCACGCCCTCGCCGATCTCCGCAAGGCCGATGCCGCCCACCCGGGAGACGGTGTTGGTAAAATACTTGTCGATCACGTCCTGCCGGATGCCCACGGCCTCAAAGATCTGGGCGGACTGGTAGGACTGGATGGTGGAGATGCCCATTTTGGAGGCGATCTTCACGATCCCGTGGAGTACCGCGGCGTTGTAGTCGTCCACAGCGGCGTAGAAGTCTTTGTCCAGCATGGACTTCTCGATCAGCTCCGCGATGCACTCGTGGGCCAGGTACGGGTAGACCGCCCGGGCGCCGTACCCCAGGAGGGTGGCAAAGTGGTGAACGTCCCGAGGCTCCCCGGCCTCCAGGATCACGGACACAGCCGTGCGTTTTTTCGTGCGGATCAAATACTGCTCCATAGCGGAGACAGCCAAAAGCGACGGGATAGCCACATGGTTTTCATCCACACCGCGGTCGGAGAGGATGATGATGTTGGCCCCGCCCCGGTAGGCCCTGTCGCAGGCGATGAACATCCGGTCAATGGCCCGCTCCAGGGGCGTATTTTTATAGTAGAGGATGGAGACGGTCTCCACCTTGAAGCCCGGCTTGTTCATGCTCCGGATCTTCAGCATATCCACGCCGGAGAGGATGGGGTTGTGGATCTCCAGCACCCGGCAGTTCTCCGGGCTGTCCTGTAAGAGGTTGCCGTCGGACCCCACATAGACGGTGGTGTCCGTGACGATCTCCTCCCGGATGGCGTCGATGGGCGGATTTGTCACCTGGGCAAACAGCTGCTTGAAGTAGCTGAAAAGGGGCTGGTGCTTCTCGCTGAGAACCGCCAGGGGGATATCCGTCCCCATAGAGGCCGTCTGCTCCGCCCCCGTGCGGGCCATATGTAAGATGACGGTTCGCACATCCTCATAGGTGTAGCCGAAGGCCTTGTACAGCTTATCCCGGGTCTCCTGGGAGTGGATCGGCACCCTCTTATTGGGGATGGGCAGCTCCCGCAGGCGCACCAAGTTTGCGTCCAGCCACTCCCCGTAGGGCTGGCCGGAGGCGTAGCGGGCCTTCAGCTCCTCATCGGTGATAATGCGCTTCTCCACCGTGTCGGCCAGGAGCATCCGCCCCGGCTGGAGGCGGCCCTTCTGGGTGATGTGGCTCTCGTCCACATCCAGAACGCCCACCTCGGAGGACAGGACCAGATACCCGTCGTCCGTCACATAGTAGCGGGCGGGGCGCAGGCCGTTGCGGTCCAGCACGGCTCCCACCCGGTCGCCGTCGGAAAACAGCACCGCCGCCGGGCCGTCCCAGGGCTCCATCATGGTGGCGTAGTAGTGGTACATGTCCCGCTTTTCGGTGTCCGCATACTCTGCGTGCTGCCACGGCTCGGGCAGAAGGATCATCACGGCCATCGGCAGCTCCATGCCGCTCATCATCAAGAATTCCACGGTGTTGTCCAGCATGGCCGAGTCGGACCCCGAGGGATTCACCACCGGCAGGATCCGGTCCATATACGGCTCCAGGATATCAGAGCGCATCGTCTCCTCCCGGGCCACCATCCTGTCGATGTTGCCCCGGATGGTGTTGATCTCCCCGTTGTGGAGGATGAGCCGGTTGGGGTGCGCCCGCTCCCAGCTGGGATTGGTGTTGGTGGAGAAGCGGGAGTGTACCAGGGCGATGGCGGACTTGTACTCCGGGCTTTGCAGATCCTTGTAGAACCTGCGCAGCTGATGCACAAGGAACATCCCCTTGTACACCACCGTGCGGCTGGAGAGGCTCAGCACATAGGTGTTGTCGTTGGACTGCTCAAACTCCCGGCGCACCACATAGAGAAGCCGGTCAAAGGGCAGGCCCCTCTCCACGTTGGCGGGACGCCGGATAAAGCACTGGGCGATAAAGGGCATACAGTCCAGGGCCTTCTGCCCCAGGATGGAGGGATCCACCGGCACGTCGCGCCAGCCCAAAAACTCCAGGCCGTCCTTGGCCGCGATGATCTCCAGCATCCGCTTGGCCTGGGCGCGGGCCACAATGTCCTGGGGGAAGAAGAACATCCCCAGGCCGTAGTCCCGCTCCCCGTCAAGCTGGATCCCCAGCTTGGCGGCGGCCTTTTTGAAGAAGCTGTGGGAGATCTGGAGCAGGATGCCCACGCCGTCTCCCGTCTCCCCCGCGGCGTCCTTCCCGGCCCGGTGTTCCAGCCTCTCCACGATCTTCAGGGCGTCGTCCACCGTCTTGTGGGTCTTTACGCCCTTGAGGCTCACCACGGCGCCGATGCCGCAGGCGTCATGCTCAAATCTGGGGTCGTAGAGACCCCGATTGCTGTTTGTAAGTTGTTCTGACATCCTAACACGTCCTCGTGTCGTTATATGTTCCCGTCTCCCCTGCCCTGGGAAAAAGCCGGGGGAGCTAAATCTCAAGTATCATCCTGGCCGTGTCGGCCAGCTTTGTTCCCGTCTCCATACTGCGCTTTTGCAGATAGCGGTGGGCCTGGTCCTCAGTGAGGCCCCGGGTCTCCATCAGCAGCTCCTTGGCCTTCTGGATGACATGGCGCTCCTCCTGGGATCTCTGGGGGATCTGGCTCCTGGCGGAGATCTCATCCAGCTGCAAAAGGATGTTCACGCTCCCCCTCAGCTCCGCCGCGGAGATGGGGATTGGGAGCTTGAAGACATCCGGGTCGTCTAAAAGCTCCAGCTGGGACTGCTTGGCCAGGATCAGGAACTTGGCCTGTCCCCGCAGGTCGTGGGCCAGATGCTCCGTGGGCATATCCGTGAGCTTGTGCCCGCAGATGACCACGCCCGACCCCATTGTTTTCACCGCCCTGAGAACCTCCGCCCCGGAGCGGCACCGGAACCGCACCGTGATGCCGGATCTCTCCAGCATATCGGCGATCTTGTCCCGGGATTCGTCCTTCTCAAAGGCGACGACTGTTCGTATCATGGGTTTTCACCCCCAAAATAAGGGCGGGCGTGACGCCCGCCCCAAAAGCATTTTTCATTCATTTTTTCGGCGGCATGTACGTCGAAAAAATTCCCTTATGTCACGCAAGTGTGCCGCAGCGCGGCGTGCGGTGTGACAGCAGGTAAAGTTTTCTGAATTTCGCAAAAATCAGAAAACTTTACCGCACGCTCCCTTTGGCATTTGAAGCCCAACGGGCTTCAAAGCCGGTTTTAGTATGTGACGATGTACTTCTGGATCTCCCAGTCGGACACATAGGTGCGGTAGGCGTCCCACTCCTTCTTCTTGCCCTGGGTGTACTGCTCCACCACATGCTCGCCCAGAGTCTGGCAGATCAGCTCATCCTTCTCCAGCTCGTCAATGGCCTCGCTCAGGTTGCCGGGGAGGCTGTGGATGCCGTGGGCGTGACGGGTCTTCCGATCCATCGCGAAGATGTTCTCGGTGATCTCCGCCGGGGGCGTCAGGCCCTTCTCGATGCCGTCAAGGCCGGCGGCCAGGCAGCAGGCCAGCTCCAGATAGGGGTTGCAGGAGGGATCGGGGCATCTCAGCTCCACGCGGGTACTCTGGCCGCGGGCGGCGGGGATGCGGATCAGGGCCGAGCGGTTGGACGCCGACCAGGCCAGATAGCAGGGGGCCTCATATCCGGGCACCAGGCGCTTGTAGGAGTTGACCAGGGGGTTGGTGATGGCGGCCATGCCCCGCACATGGGCCAAAAGTCCGGCGATGAAGCTGTACGCCTCCTTGGACAGGCCCCGGGCGTCGTTGGGATCGTAGAACACGTTCTTCCCGTCCTTGAACAGGGACATGTTGGTGTGCATACCGGAGCCGTTGATGCCGAACACGGGCTTGGGCATAAACGTGGCGTGGAGGCCGTTCTTCTGGGCCACGGTCTTCACCGCCAGCTTGAAGGTCATGATCTTGTCGGCGGCGCGCAGGGCCTCGTCATACTTAAAGTCGATCTCGTGCTGACCGGCGGCCACCTCGTGATGGCTGGCCTCGATCTCAAAGCCCATCGCCTCCAGGTTCAGGCAGATCTCCCGGCGGGTCCCCTCCCCGTGGTCAAGAGGCCCTAAGTCGAAGTAACCGGCCTCGTCCCCCGTCTTGGTGGTGGGGCGTCCCTCGTCGTCCGTCTCAAAGAGGAAGAACTCGCACTCCGGGCCCACGTTGAAGCTGTAGCCCATATCGGCGGCGCGCTTGAGGGTCTTCTTCAGCACCCCGCGGGGGTCGCCCACAAAGGGGGTCCCGTCCGGGTTGTACACGTCGCAGATCAGCCGCGCCACCTTGCCGTACTGGGGCCGCCAGGGCAGGACGGTGAAGCTGTCCAGATCGGGATACAGATACTGGTCGGACTCGTGGATGCGCACAAAGCCCTCGATGGAGCTTCCGTCGATCATTATCTGATTGTTGACGGCCTTCTCGATCTGGCTCTTGGTGATGGCCACGTTCTTCAGCTGGCCGAAAATGTCGGTGAACTGCATCCGGATGAACTCCACATCCTGCTCTTCAACTAAACGGATAATATCTTCCTTGGTGTATTTACTCATGGGAAAGCTCCTTTCGGATAATATATTGATGGGATTATAGCATACATTCACAAAAAGGGCAATGGCTTCCTCCCGGAAAAGCACCATCGCCCTTACACGCTGTATTATATGACTGTAAATGCCTGATGTCAACCTTCAAACTTGCAAATTTCGTCTTTTTGGAGGGTTAACCATAGCGGATTTGCAATTTGGCCAATATGTTCGTGCAAATTATTCATATCCATAAATAAGACCGGCGCCACCTTCTGGGCAGCGTCGGTCTTATGTTCTCTCCTCCGGAAAAGCGCCCCTGGGAGCGCAGGCTTTTCCGAATATCCGGGCGGGCCGGTTTTACTGCTGCAAGGATTCGGGGGCAAGGGTCGCAAAGTGGCGGAACGCTTCCCTCGGCGTAAAGGCCAATCCGCCCACGATGTACTTATAATGCCCGTTCCCGGGACAGGTGATCAGGACTGCGGCGGAGCGCCCCCAATCGTCAAGTACCGCGGCCACATACCCGGTCACCACCTCACCCGTCTCCTGATCCACGGCGGAGAAATACTTGATGTGATTGAAGTCGTCATTGTCCCGCAGGTACTGCCCATATATGCTTATGTTCTTCAGGGGCTGATACCCGTCCGCCGGAAATTCGATGCTCATATCCAGCGTTTTCTTGCGGAGAATACCGTGCCGCACGGAACTCTTGAAGTGGATCGTCACCTCCCGGTAGATCTCACCGTTTTCGTCCACCGCCCAGCCGTCGATCATCTCGTCTGTCTTGATGGGCATCAGATCCAGCAAGACCACCGCCACGACAAGGATGACCAGAACGATGATCAGCTTCCGGTGTTTCTTCAAAAACTTCATTTTGTTCCCTCCCGTTTCTAATGGTTTTTTCGTCCGGAAACAGGGCGGGCCGCCGCCCGCCCCGGCGTCTACAGCTCCCTTGCCAGGTACTGGTCGATGATCAGCTCCGTCAGCGCGTCCATGAAGTCCGCATCCACCTTCCCCGTGCCGCTCCTCAGGCAATAGCAGACGCCGCCAAGCTTGATGTGGTTCTCATAAGGGTAAGCCTCCCAGGTCACGCCCCTGTATTCCCGGGGTTCCCCGCCGCCGGCAGGCTCCTGGCTGCACCGGTTGAAAAATACCTGTGCCGGTTCCCTGGGGTCTCCCAGATCGATGTAGACCTCACCGTGATCCGGCTTCGCCCAGAAATATGGAGAATCCATCGCCATCCGATACCCTGTGTGGGTCTCTTCATCCGTGAGCTTGCTCAAGTCCGTGAGGTTCGGGATAAAGATGTCCCGTTTGCCGGCCTGTTGGGCGATCTCCTCGTAGCTCTCCACCGACGCGGCGTACCCGCCGGGGTACCGCGTGACGAGCGTCCCCAGCGGGAAAAGCCAAAGCGGAGATGTCACCAGCACCAGCGCCGCAAAAATGCCAACGCCCCATAGGATCGCTTTTTTGCGTTTCTTCATCGTTCCGCTCCTTTCCTGTCGCGACGGGTCAGTCTATATAAATATAATATCTAATGGCCCCTCAGGAGTTTCCCAGCTCCTCCTCCGTCGCGGAGCGCATCTCCCCCTGCCCGATAAGCATCGGCCCGTCCGGCCAGACTTCATTATACGTCAAGGACACCATCTGCCCCACTTCCGGCACTCCCTTTTCGTACCAATAATACCGGAAGGCCAGGGCCTCTCCCGGCGAAAAGTCCCACGACGACCCATCAATAAGCCTAACTGTGGCCTTCGAGAGATCGGAATCCTCTTTGATATCGATATATCCCCCGGCGACACTTGAGTAAACGGCGGTCACGTCCAAGAGACAGATGCCGCTCCCGGTCCCGTCCGTCTCCCTGACTTTACCGATTATCTTGACAGACACAGGCGGCATCATAAAATCATAATCGTCGTCATCGGTAAAATTATCCCAGTTCTCCTCCTGATCCTCCCGGTTCCCCGCGCTCCAGCGCCCGCTGAAGAAGCCCCCGGCAAACACCGCCGCTACCAGCACCACAGCGGCAATACCCAACATCCATTTTCTTTTCATGTCCTATACCTCCCTTTATTTAATTTCAAAAAAGTCTCCGATTGTGGATACCATTTGAATATTCGTGAGACTGATATACCGCGGCAATGTAGACCACCAGCCGTCCGCAATAGCGAGATATTGCGAGTAATATCCATTATAATTTGCAATCAGGTAGCCGACTACATTTACCGCGTGACCCGCTACGCGTTCTTCCCTGTACCCATCTTCATACTCTTTCTCCTGATTCGCTCTAAAATGCAAACATATAGAATAATCATGGGTTTTGTCATCGATACGCTGCTTGAAGTATTCAAAGTCTGGGTCTGTTACCCTCTCGGCATTGCATGTTTTCCCTACAGCTTTACAATAGCTTTTAAACCCAGTCATAAAATCATCTACATCTGTGCTTCCGTAGGTAATCCCGTTCTTGATTTCCCTTACATATGTATTCGTATAGACCCAAAGCTGCGAGTATGTATTGTATACACTGCCAATCAGGATATTCTCCTGGTTGGCAATTCCGGTAAGCGCAACCACCGCGCATGCGTAAGTACCCGTATTATCCTCTACATCCTTCGCCGTAATAACGGACTTATCCCGGCTGTACTTCTTCAAATACACATTTGTACCCGAGCCGTATACTCCACCTCCATCTATCATCAGCCATGACCACGAATCGTAGACTACATCCCCGTGATCAACCGAGCTTTGTGTGCTTTGTGTCTCGCACTCTCCCGCGCTTTTCAGCTCTGCGGCTGTCAGGTTGTCCCCCGTGCTTGTGATGTAGACCCCCGGCCCATCCTCATATGAGGGTACAGCGTAATCAAGGACAGACAATTTAACAAGCTTCTTTTCCCCGGTCTCGGCGGCATCGATCTGTGCGGCCGGGCCGCTGAGCTGCTCATAGGGCCCATCTACGCCCTCGCCAAAGCTGAATTCTGATACAGGGTCCTCATCCCTGAAGTCAAGCAGGACATAGCCATAGGGATCCCCATCCATGTAATACGACACAGAAAAGCCTATCAGGGTGTCGTCGGCGTCATAGACAGGAACGAAGTTTCCGGCCGTCAGCTCAAGGCTGCTGTCATAGACCTTAGCAAAGGACAGTGCGAATTGGGTCAATTCATGCTCTGTTATCTCGGTTATCGGTTTGTAGCGTTGATCTTCCGCAAATGCCGGGACGCACAAGGTAAGGATCATCAGGATGCACAACAGTGTAACAGCGAATTTTTTCATGGTGGAGTCTCCCTTCGTTATAATGTATTTATCCGCGGGTCTTCGCCCCGGCGCCTGAGGCGAAGGCCCGTGAACAGACCACATTGAACACCCGCTCATACCGATTGGGACGGCGGAGCTGTCTGTACGGCGAAACAAGGGATGCCGTCTGCCGGCAGCTCCGCTTCTCCTCCTATTTATCGTACCTGAGATTCATTGGAAAAGCAACCACTTTCTCTTTACATCCTGTCAACTACAAGTTGCCCCCCTGTCCGAACGCACTCAAACCCCCTCATTTGGCCCCTCAGGAGTTTCCCAGCTCCTCCTCCGTCGCGGAGCGCATCTCCCCCTGCCCGATAAGCATCGGCCCGTCCGGCCAGACTTCATTATACGTCAAGGACACCATCTGCCCCACTTCCGGCACTCCCTTTTCGTACCAATAATACCGGAAGGCCAGGGCCTCTCCCGGCGAAAAGTCCCACGACGACCCATCAATAAGCCTAACTGTGGCCTTCGAGAGATCGGAATCCTCCTTGATATCGATATATCTCCCGGCGGGATCTGAGTAGACGGCCGTCACGTCAAGGAGACAGATACCGCTCCCGGTCCCGTCCGTCTCCCTGACTTTACCGATTATCTTGACAGACACAGGCGGCATCATAAAAACGAAATCGTCGTCATCGGTAAAATCATCCCGGCTCTCCTCCTGATCCTCCCGGTTCCCCGCGAACCAGCGCCCGCTGAAGAAGCCCCCGGCAAACACCGCCGCTATCAGCACCACAGCGGCAATACCCAACATCCACTTCTTTTTCAATTTGTACACCTCCTGTTATTTTAAAACCGTATTCGTAAAGATCTATCCGCGAAATACCGCCCCGGCGCTCCGCGAACATTCAATAGTTGATATACCCGGTAACACTGACCGGGACGGAGGAGTCGTTGACAATGGTAAAATAGTATGATCCCGATTTCCCTATGGAAAAAGTATGGTCGAGAATTCCGTCCTCGGCGGAAACCCCATAGAAAATCCCTTCCGAATTCATAAAACCATATCGTACAGACGCTGCATACGGGGAGAAGGATCCCTTGATCGTCACCTTTTCTCCCGCGTCAAAGGAAATGGCCGTAGTATCCTTCGCATATGCTTTCCCCGACACAGTTAAGCTAAAGGGATTAGTTGCCGTCACCCCGTCCATTGATTGCGGCTCGGCTGCACTTATCTGAGTTCCTGTAGAAAGGCCGAAAAGAATAATACTCATCACAAGGCAAATAAGTTTTTGAGTTTTCATACATCTACCTCCTGCAAATTTTGTTACGAGAATTCGCCACGGGAAAAGGAGTATTCGTCATATCCCTCCAGCACATCCCCCTGAATGGGGTTCCCGTCCTCGTCATATATACAATATGAGTCGTCGAAACCGGCAAACGGATCTTTGTTCTCCTCGGGATGTTTGAACCAGATCAGGAATGCGATGAGCGACGCCAGCAGCACCGTCAGAGCCGTCAACAACGCGGGGACAATACCGGAACGGATCGGACGCCCCGGCGCGGGGGGACTTACCGCCTTTACGGGTCCCGCCGGCGTCCCGGGCTCACCCTCTTCCCACTCATCGAAAAGCAGATAGTCAACGCTCACGCCGTACAGGTCCCGCAGGGCTATTAAATTGTCCACACTGGGCGCGGCCTCGCCCGTCTCCCACCGGGACACGGCCTGGCGGGTGACGTACAGCATCTCCGCAAGCTCGTTCTGGGACAGGCCCTTCTCTTTTCGCAGCGTCGTCAGTTTCTCTGGCAGCATGGTCTCTCTCCCCTCTCTATTATACAGGGATCCGCCCGGAGCGCACAACCGCAACGGGGTTGCATCCTGTCAATTTGTAGTTGCTCCCCCGTTTTCCCGCGGTTTACAGCTCCTCGTCCAGGATCTCCCCCTCCGCCACCAGGGTGGTGGGGCCAGTGAGCATGATGTCGCGGGCGGTGTCGCCCTCGGGGGTGACGGTGACATACAGCGTACCGCCGGGCATGGTGATCCTGGTGTTGACGCCGGATACCAGCCCCCGGAGCGTCAGGGCCGTGACGGTGGAGCCGCAGCCCGTGCCGCAGGCCAGGGTGAAGTCCTCCACCCCCCGCTCAAACGTCCGGGCGTCCACGGAGTTTTCCCCGTCCACCCGGCAGAAGGTGACGTTCGCCCCCTTGGGGAAGCTCCTGTCCCACCGGATGGCGCGGCAGATCTCCCGAAGCCGCTCCTCCGGGATCCCGCGCCAGTCATCCCGCAGCACCACGGCGTGGGGGATGCCGGGGTCGCCCAGCTCCAGATACGAGCAGTCGTATGCCACGCCCTCCACCTCCACGCTGCGGTGAAGGTCGATAACGGAGGGGTCGTTGAGGCGCACCGTGTACATGCGCTTTGACACGCACCGGCCCGTGACAAGTCCCGCGGTCGTCTCGATCCGCACCTCGCCGCCCCGGCCGAAGCCCCGCTCCACGGCGTAGCGGGAGACGCACCTGGCGGCGTTGCCGCACATCTCCCCCACGGAGCCGTCGTTATTGAAAAAGGCCATGCGCACGTCGCCCCCCTGGCGGGGAGGCTCTAAGATCATCATGCCGTCCGCGCCGACGGACAGCCTCCTGGAGCATAGCCGCGCCGCAAGGCGTGGATAGGCAGCCGGGTCGATGCTGCCGTCCAGGTTCTCCATGAGAATAAAGTCGTTTCCTGCCCCCTGCATTTTCATAAAGCGCATTTCAATTCCTCCTTGGGGCCGGAAAGCCCCCATAGTCTCCGCAAAAAAGACAAGCCGCCAGGGATCGACCCTGGCGGCTCAGTTTGACAAAAACCACACATCTATATTTTTTCCGGCGGCATGTACGTCGGAAAAAATCCCTTTTGCCGCGCAAGTGTGTGCCCTTGGGGCACGCGCGCAGAGCGGCAGCAGGAAAATTTTTCTGAATTTCGCAAAATTCAGAAAAATTCTCCGCACGTTCACCCTTGTCGGAAAAGCCCGCAGGGCTTTTTCGACAGGCTCAGCCGCCAGGGATCGACCCTGGCGGCCATTGGGCTATTGTGGGTGTCTATTATGTCCCGTTCGGGGCGTTGTGCGCCCCGCGATAATCGCGGAAGTGGACGCATCCCACGGGACAGACGTCCTGACAGTGGCCGCAGTCGATACACTTATCATAATCGATTTGTGATAAATTGTCAACTACTGTTATAGCACCGGCGGGACATTCGCGTTCACATTTTTTGCAGCCGATACAGCCCTTGGCGCACTCCTTGCGGGTGTTGGCGCCCTTCTCGTGGTTGGAACAGCCCACGATGACCCGCTCCACATCGGGCATCAGGTCGATCACATGGTTGGGGCAGGTCTTGGCGCACAGGCCGCAGCCGATGCAGGCCCTGTGGTTCACGCGGGCAAAGCCGTCCACCACCCGGATGGCGTGTTCGGGACAGACATGCTCGCAATCCCCCAGGCCGATGCACCCGTAGACGCAGCTGCTCATGCCGCCGTACAGCAGCTTGGCCGCCGCGCAGGAGCTGAGGCCCTGGTAGCCCTGCTTGTTCTTCACGGTGTTGCAGTCGCCGGAGCAGTGGACCACAGCCACCTGCTCCACCACGTCCTCAAACTCCGCGCCCGTGGCGGCCGCCAGGGCCTTGGCCACCGCGTCGCCCCCCGCCACGCACTTGTTGATCTTGTCCTCCTCCCCGGAGGCCAGGGCCGTGGCGTACCCGTCGCACCCGGCGTACCCGCAGGCGCCGCAGTTGGCCCCGGGCAGGCACTCCCGGATCTTGGGGAACTTCTCGTCCACGGGGACGTGCATGAACTTGGCCGCCAGCACCAGCAGAACAGCGCACACCGCTCCGATGGCCGCCAGTACCCAGACAGCGTTTAAAATCCCGGTCATATCTCACCCTCCCCTTAACCGAACATATTCTCGGCCATGCCGGTGAAGCCCATAAAGGTCATACTGGTGAAGGCCGCCGCCACAAGGCTGATGGGCAGTCCCTCAAAGCACTTGGGGGGATGGGCGCGCTCCAGGCTCTTCCTCACCCCGCAGAACAAGATCAGCGCCGCGGAGAAGCCCAGCCCGGCGGAGAAGCCGGAGACGCAGGACTCCAGGAAGTTGTAGCTCTCGTCAATGTTCAGGATCGTCACCGCCAGCACCGCGCAGTTGGTGGTGATCAGCGGCAGGTACACACCCAGGGCCTTGTACAGCGGGGGCATGAATTTCTTCAGGGTGATCTCCACAAGCTGCACCAGCGCCGCGATCACCAGGATGAAGATGATCGTCCGCATAAACTCCAGCCCGAAGGCCACCATCAGGGTGTGGTAGATCACCCAGGTGACGCCGCTGGCCAGGGTCATAACGAAGATGACGGCCCCGGACATGCCGATGCAGGAGGAGAACTTCTGGCTGACGCCCAGGAACGGGCAGATCCCCAAAAACTGAACCAGAACGTAGTTCTCGGTGAATACCAGGGTGAAAAGGATCAGAAAGATCTTACTCATTTGACTTCGGCCTCCTTCCGTTCGTCACAGGCGGAATGACAGGCGGCGCAGTTGCCGTCACAGCCCATCTTAGGCTCAAATTTCTTCCCGCGTTTGGCCATAGCCGCCACTAAGATGGCTATGGCGCATCCGAAGAGGAAGAAGCCCCCGGGGGCCTGGGTCAGGATGCTCAGCTGATACCCCTCCGGGATGATCCGGATGCCCAGGAGCGTGCCGGAGCCGAAAAGCTCCCGCACCACGGACATGCCGGTGATGACCATCGTGTAGCCGATGCCCATGCCCAGCCCGTCGAAGAAGCTGTCCGCCACGCCGTGCTTGCTGGCGAACATCTCCGCCCGGCCCAGGACGATGCAGTTGACCACGATGAGGGAGAGGAAGACACCCAGGCTGTCATAGAGGGATTTCAGATACGCCTCCATCAGCATCTCCACCAGCGTCACGAACGTGGCGATGACCACGATGTAGCAGGGGATGCGGACCTTGGAGGGGATGATGTTGCGCAGGAGGGAGATGACCACGTTGGAGCAGACCAGCACGAAGGTCAGCGCCAGCCCCATGCCCAGGCCGCCGGAGACGCTGACGGACACCGCCAGCACCGAGCAGCAGCCCAGAGCCAGGATCAGCACCGGATTTTCCTTGAACATGCCGTTCAAGAGAATCTTCATTTTCTCTTTCATTTCTCCGGCGCCCCCTTTATGTTCTCAAAATTCTCCAGGATCGTGGACACGCCCGTCCGCACGGCCGTGCTAGAGTAAGTGGCGCGGGTGATGGTGTCCACCTCCGCCGCCTCCCCGCCGGAGAGGCCCACGAACCGGGACAGGTAGCTGTCCTGTCCGGCCTTGGTGCCCACATTGGGGGTCTCGGTCTTCACGTTGGCGGAGATCCCCACCACCTTGCCGTCGCTGTCCAGGCCCACGGTGACGGTGACGATGCCGCCGTAGCCCTTATACCCGGCGGTGGCCACATAGCCCGCGCCGCCGTCGTCCCGGAAGACGCTGTCCACGCCCGGTATCCCCTCCACGGACAGCTCCGTAAAGGTGGTGGAACCGGGCAGAACCTCCTGCCGCGTCCGCTCGGCCTCCGCCTGCTCATGCTCCCGAATCACCGGGGCGGTGGCGGAGTTGGTGACGGCCAGCAGAAAGGATACGATCAGGCAGATGACCACCAGAACAAGGATGGGTTTTATGTACTCATTGAACTTTTCCTTTGTCATTTTGCCTCAACACCTCCAAAGGGCTTGGGCGCCGTCAGGTCGTTGATGTACGGCACCACAAGATTCATAAGAAGTATGGAGAAGGTCACGGCCCCGGCGGAGCTGGCGTAGCAGCGCATCAGCGCCGTCAGAAGCCCGCACCCCAGGCCGAAAATCAGCTTTCCGGTGTTGGTGGTGGGCGTGGTGACATAGTCCGTGGCCATGAAGATGGCGCCCAGCAGAAGGCCGCCGGAGAAGACGGCGATCACCGGCTGGGGGGAGCCGAAGATCCACATGAACAGCATACAGGATCCCACATAGGCCAGGGGGATAATGGGCTTGATCACCTTCCGGACACACAGGTACACGCCGCCCAGGATGAGGGCGACGGCGCAGGTCTCCCCCAGGACGCCGCCGTGGACGCCCAGGAGGATCTGGGGGAACTCGCTCCAGCCCACGGCCCCGTCCCGGATCAGCGCCAGGGGCGTGGCGGAGGTGAGGGCGTCGATGGTGCCGGCGGGGGCGTCAAAGGTGGTCATGTCCGCCGTAAAGGAGAAGAACATCACCACGCGCCCCACAAGGGCGGGGTTCACAAAGTTGCACCCGATGCCGCCGAAGAGCATCTTCACGCAGATGATGGCCACCACGTCGCCGACGATAAGCTCCCACACCGGCATGGTGGAGGGGACGTTGAAGGCCAGCAGCACGCCGGTGACCACGGCGGACAGATCCGTCACGGTGACGGGCTGCTTCATCAGCCGCTCCCAGATGTACTCGCAGGCCACGCAGGCCGCGGCGGACACCAGTGTCAGCAGCAGGGTCCGCGGCCCGAAGATGACCACGGAGGCGATGAGCGCCGGGCACAGGGCGATCAGCACGTCGCCCATGATCTTCTGGGTGGTGCGCCCGGAGCGCAGATGGGGGGATACGCTTGTGAGAAGCTCCTTCATTTTACCGCCGCCTCCTTTTCCGCTTTCTCGGCCGCCTCTTTGGCCTTTCTGTCGGCCTCGGCCTTTTTGGCCGCGTTGTCCGCCGCGATCAGGCCCTTGGCCAGCTTGTTGGTCTGCACCAGCATCCGCTTGGCCGGGCAGACAAAAGCGCAGCATCCGCACTCCATGCACAGGTTGGCGTGGAGGGCGCGGAGCTTATCCACATTTCTCTTGTTGTAGGCCGCCTCGATCGCCGCCGGCATAAGGCGCAGGGGGCAGGCGTCCACACAGGAGCCGCACCGGATGCAGGCCGTAGGCTCCGGCAGGGTGGCGTCCTTCTCGTCCATCGCCAGGATGGCGTTGGTGTTCTTCATCACGGGGAAATCCGTGTTGGGCACGGCGATGCCCATCATCGGCCCGCCGTAAAGGACTTTTCCGGGGTCGGACTTAAAGCCGCCGCAGAAGTCAAACAGCGCCTGCATACTGGCGCCGATGGGCGCGATGACGTTTTTCGGCTCCGCCACGGCCGAACCGTCCACGGTGACCACCTTCTCCACCAGGGGCATCCCCGTCTCTATGTACTTGGCGATGGCGGCCAGGGTCGTGCAGTTGATCACCACAGCCCCGGCGTCCAGGGGCAGCTTGCCCTCCGGCACGATCCGCCCCGTGGTGTTGTAGATCAGCACCTTCTCTCCCCCCTGGGGGTACAGGGGCGGCAGGGCCATGACCTCCACGCCCGTCATGCCCCCGGCCAGCGCCTGCATGGCCTTGACGCACTGGGGCTTGTTGGACTCGATGCCGATGACCACCCGCTTGGCCAGGAGGTACTTCTGCAAAAGGGCGATGCCCTTCCCGATCCACTCCGCGTCGTCCAGCATGGTGCGGGTGTCGCTGGTGACATACGGCTCGCACTCCGCGCCGTTGATGATGACCGCCTGGATCTGGGAGAGATCCTTCACCCCCAGCTTCACCGCCGTGGGGAAGCCCGCGCCGCCAAGTCCCACTACGCCGCTGTCCCGCACGGCGTTGATAAAGGACGGAAAATCCGTGACAGCCGGGGGCGCGATGCCCTCAAAGGGCGTCTGCTCCCCGTCGGACTCGATGGTGACGGCCTTCATAAACCGGCCGCTGGACATGAGCATGTCGTCGATCTTCTTCACCTTGCCGGAGACGCTGGCGTATACCGGTGAGGAGACAAATCCCCCCGCCTTGGCGATGAGCTGCCCCACCTTCACGGTGTCGCCCACCTTCACCACACACTCAGCCGGCGCCCCGATGTGCATATTCATGGGGATCGTCACCGAAGGCGGCACCGGCATCCGGACCGGGGCCATATCGGCGGTGTTCTTCCTGTGCGGCACATGGACGCCATGCAATTTTGGCAAATTCACGTTGCCCTCTCCTCCATTTCCGTTCCAATTTCCGTTCCAATTTCCGCATTTCGCGGAGCAATTCTGGAATATATCTACCAGTATATCACCCGCCGGGAACACGCGCAATTAAAAATTAAGACATTTTTATGTTTTTTCCGTCTTTTTGCCCTGTTTGAGGGGGCAGGATTGACAAGAAATTAACATTTTCAATAAATTTTTACCGTCTCAGGCTCCCCAGGTAGCTCTCCAAAATCAGCGTCGCCGCCACGGCGTCCACCGTGTCCCGGCGCTTCTTTCCGTGCCGGTTGTTGGCGGTGAGGATATCGTGGGCCTCCACGGTGGTGCGCCGCTCATCCCACATCACCACCTCCACATCCAGCATTTGTGCCAGAAGCCGGCCGAAGTCCCGGGATCTCTCGCTCCTGGGGCCGGCGGAGCCGTCCATATTCAGGGGGTTCCCCAGAACCACCCGCTCCACGCCCCGGGACGCGCAGACCCGGGCGATCTCCTCCGCCAGGGCCTGGGGGTCCCACTGACGGATGACAAACGCCTCCCCGGCGATGGAGCCGGTGGCGTCGGACACGGCGATGCCTGTGCGCTGATCTCCGTAATCCACGGCAAGTATCCGCATATCTTTCCCTCCCATATTTTGAATAACCTTAATATAATTATAGAGGAATTTTCTCCGTTTTCAACGCTTTTTCCGAAAATAATTGTTGACTTCCCATGTGTCCGGTGTTATAATTTCCTCACCTGTCGGCTGAGAGGTCTTATTTTTGTGTGCGTTTTTTGCCGCAGAAAGCCCCCGGCCAATCCAAAACAGGGAGGCAATTTATCAGGAGGTGCCGAAAAGATGGCCGCGGAAAACAGAGTCAAGGTCGTCCTGCGCTGCAATGAGTGCAAACAGCGCAACTACAACACGACCAAGAACAAGCGCAACACACCCGAGAAGCTCGAACTCAAAAAGTACTGCCGTTTCTGCCGCAAGCACACGCTGCACACGGAGACGAAGTAATCAGGAAGGAGTATCGAGATGGCAAAGAGCAAAAGAAAATTCTTCACCCGGATTCTCGACTGGTTCCGGGGCATGAAGAGCGAGCTGAAGAAGGTCGTTTGGCCCACCGTCAAGCAGACCGCCAACAACACCGGCGTGGTTCTGGCCGTTTGCGCCGCCTCCGCCGTGGTTCTGGGCGGATTTGACTGGCTGGCTTCCAAGCTCGTTGAAGTCCTCATCGACCTCTTCGGTTAAGGAGAGATCATGGCGGAGGAAGCTCTCTGGTATGTGGTACACACATACTCCGGCTACGAAAACGCCGTAGCCGACACGGTGGTGAAGGCCGCCGAAAACCGGGGTATGACCGACCTTATCCAGGAGGTCAACATCCCTATGGAGACCGTCACGGAGATCGAGGACGGCGTCTCCAAAACCTATGAACGCAAGGTATTTCCCGGCTACGTCCTTGTCAAGATGATCCTGACGGACGAGAGCTGGCATCTGGTGCGCAATGTCCGCGGCTGCACGGGCTTCGTGGGCAGCGGAAACAAGGCCATCCCCCTGACGGATGCCGAGATCGCCGCGCTGGGCGTGGAGAAACACGATCTGCGCGTTGATTTTGCCGTGGGCGACCGTATCCGCGTGGCGGACGGGCCGCTGGAGGGCTTCTTCGGTCAGGTGGAGGAGATCGACATGGACAAGCAGATGGTTCGTGTCGTGGTATCCATGTTCGGCCGGGAGACCCCGGTGGAGCTGGACTTCGACCAGATAGAGCCTGCGGACTGAAAAAACATCGCACATCCCCGCCGAAAGGCATCAGCGCCCCTTCGCGGCGCAAGTGGGAGGAGCTTTTTCAAGCTTCGCCTGACCACAAAATATTAGGAGGTTCACGAAAGTGGCACAGAAAGTTACAGGAATCATTAAGCTTCAGATCCCTGCCGGCCGCGCAACTCCCGCGCCCCCGGTAGGCCCGGCCCTGGGCCAGCACGGCGTCAACATCGGCGCCTTCACCAAGGAGTTCAACGAGCGCACTAAGGCCGACATGGGCATGATCACCCCCGTGGTCATCACCGTCTACTCCGACCGCAGCTTCACCTTCGTCACCAAGTCCGCTCCCGCCGCCGTACTCCTGAAGAAGTACTGCAACATCGAGAAGGGCTCCGGCGTCCCCCAGCGGGATAAGGTCGCCAAGATCAGCAAGGAAGACGTGCGGAAGATCGCCGAGACGAAAATGAATGATCTGAACGCCGGCTCCATCGAGGCCGCCATGAGCATGATCGCCGGCACCGCCCGCAGCATGGGCATCGTAGTAGAGGAGGGCTGACCACATGTTCAGAGGCAAGAATTATAAAGAGAGCGTCAAGCTTATTGACCGCTCCGTTCAGTATGAACCCCAGGACGCCTTCGATCTGGTCACCAAGACCAGCAAGGCCAAATTTGACGAGACCGTGGAGCTTCATGTGAAGCTGGGCGTTGACTCCCGCCACGCTGACCAGCAGGTTCGCGGCGCCGTGGTCCTCCCCCACGGAACCGGTAAGACCCGCCGCGTTCTGGTCTTCTGCAAGGACGAGCGCCGTGAGGAGGCTCTGTCCGCCGGCGCCGACTATGTGGGCGCTATGGACATGGTAGAGAAGATTCAGAAGGAGAACTGGTTTGATTTTGACGTGGTCATCGCCACTCCCGACATGATGGGCGTGGTTGGCCGTCTCGGTAAGATCCTTGGCCCTAAGGGCCTCATGCCCTCCCCCAAGGCCGGCACCGTCACCCCCAACCTGGCTCAGGCCATCACCGAGGTGAAGGCCGGTAAGATCGAGTACCGTCTTGACCGTACCAACATCATCCACTGCCCCATCGGCAAGGTCTCCTTCGGCGCTGAGAAGCTCACCGAGAACTACAACGCCCTGATGACCGCCCTTCTGAGGGCCAAGCCCGCCGCCGCCAAGGGGCAGTACATCCGCTCCTGCGTCACGGCCTCCACGATGGGCCCCGGCATCAAGATCAACGCAATGAAGCAACTTTAAACTGGCGAAAAAGGCCCTGGATTTCTCTAATGAGAACTCCAGGGCCTTTTCCTGCCAAGGGGGTACGTGCGGAAAGGGCCGCTCGAATTGTGCGCAATTCGAGTGGCCCTTTCCTGCTGCCGCGCTGCAGCGCACGCCCAAGGGCGCACGTTTGCGCGGCAAGAGGGATTTTTTGCGAGGCAAAGCCCCGCAAAAAATATTTGAATTGAGGGGATGCGGGACGGGGGTTGTCCTGTGTTCGGAGGCCTTGACCCGGCGTTACAGAGGGACGGTTCTTTTGTCACACCTCCGCTGACGCTGCGGTGGTACAAAAAAACCGTCCCTCAGTCCCGCCTTTTTCGGGGGCCTGGAAGGACGGTATACGGGGGAACCGACACACCGGTTTCCCTCGGACGCACGAGGTTCCCTACAGGGGCCGACGACCTCGTCGGCCCCTGTTTCGATTACCTCCGAGTATCGATTCAACGCAGCTCAATCAACGCGGGCCTCCGTGGGCGGAGGCCCGTACATATTGAATGGACGGTAATGCTCTTTTTTCGTCCCTTTGAGGAGGTGGGACAACGGGTTCCTCAGGCGCTTGGCGCCACCCTTCCCCGTGCCCCACAGGGGACGGTTCTTGTGAACCACCTTCGCTCGTCGTCGCGGAAGTCGCGATAGCTCCCCGCACCGCAGGCGGCGCGGCTCACTCGCAGACTTCGCTCCTCCTCTCCCCACGCAATCACGATTGCGTGGGGTCCCCTGGTGTCCCACAAAAGCCGTCCCCGTGAGGCAATGGCGGCCCTCAATCATCGCGACACGGGCCGCCGTGGGCGACGGCCCCTACGGCAAATATTAAAGTTTTCCATCTTAACGCAACCGCTCTGTCACCCAACCCACCCGGGCCGATGAGGTCATCGGCCCCTACAGGGGACTCTTACGGACAGTAGGAACCGCTGCTGTCGATAACTCCCTGGAAGGAGGCCATTATCGTTGGACGAGACCCCTGGCCCGGCGGGACAGAGGGACGGTTCTTTTGTCACACCTCCGCTTGCGCTGCGGTGGTACAAAAAAACCGTCCCTCAGTCCCGCCTTTGTCGGAGGAACTACCCGTCTCTTGAGGAGGTGGGAAAAAGGGGACGGTTTCTTTGTACCACCAGTGCGCACACTGGTGTGACTAAGGAACCGTCCCCGTGTAACACCGGCTCAGTCCACAGGGCGCAACGTACCACCGGGTGGCTCATCGCGCCCATTCGTCCAGAAAACCCCCGGGGGACTCCCCGGGGGTTTCTCCAGTAGGGGGCCCGCAGGCCCCCTAACTGGTCGTTTTTAAAAGGTGGGGTCCAGGGGAGGGAAAATCGAAATCCCTCCCCTGGTTGTTTTTCTCCTCTTTGTTACTTTCTCCTCTTTTGTCAACACAAAAGAGGAGAAAGTAAATAACCCCGTCCGCCCTTCGGGCGGACACCTTATTCCCCCGTTGGGGAAAGCCTCCTCTCCGCCTTTCAGGCGGACATCTCCCTGCGGGGGCTTCCCCTCAGGGCCTTCGGCCCTTAATTCTTCTCAGAGGCCTCTTCGATCCGATATCTCAAACCCCGTGATGGTCACCGCTCCCAGCTTGTTCTGTCCGTCCATCTCCTCCGCCCTGAGGCCCGTGCGGTGGGAGATCTCCCGGATGGTCACGCCGCCGTCCACGCCCAGGGCGTAGATGGACTCGTCCCCGCTTTCCGGATCCGTATAGACGGAGTACACGGTCTCCCCGTCGGTGGCCAGGGTGGTCTTCCTGCCGGAGACCGTCCCCAGGGGCAGCGCCCGGCCCGTGGCGTCGCTGTACACCAGGAATCTGTCGTTCCACTCGTTCTCCCCGATCTTTACGAAAAGCTCCTCCGTGCCGTCCCGGTCAATATCCGCCAGATACCAGCGGATTGTGGTTCCGGGGTCCGTATACCCGGCCTGAACGGCGTCCAGGACGTCCGAATAGCTCATGGTCTCCACCAGGCTCCGATCCCCCCAGTCCGTCCAGATCAGCGCCGTACCCGGGGCGGCGTAGGAGTCCTCCTCCCCCAGGAATCTGTGGGAGATCTCCTCCCGGCTGATGTTCCCATCCACCAGGGTGATCCGGTCGATGCTCTCGTCCCCCATGAGGCCCATGACCCGGAGAACGGCGCCGGACTCGTCCACATACAGCATGGAGTGGCCCATGTCAAACTCCCCGGCCTCCACGGCCTGGCCGTCCCGCATCGTGTAGACCCGGGCGGCCAGATCCGCCTCGTTGAAGCCCTGCTTTACCAAAAGCTCCTCCACGCCGTCGCCGTCCAGATCCGCCACGGTGTATTCCCGATAGCTGCCCTCGCTCTCTCCCCTGTCCAAAAAGTCCTGCAGAACCCGGGCATAGGCGCCGTCCCCGCCGGCGGGCACGCCCTCCTGGCCGTCTTCACTGCGGACGAATTTCAGGTCCCCCCTCCAATCCGGCTTATAGACGTTTACGGTGATCCGGCCGTCAGCACCCCTGACGCGCTCCGTCACCGCCTTCGCGGTCTCATCCGCCGTGGCGTCTGTCAGGGTCAGGGCGTAGACATAGCGCCCCTCCCCGCTGTTCCAGAGCCAGTAATAGCGGAAGGCCCCCTCCTCCCCGGCCCCGCCGGACACGCCGATGTCCGCCAGACCGTCAAAATTCATATCCCCCACGGTGACGGCGCCCTCCAGCGTCCCGCACCTGGTATACTGCTTCCCCAGGGGCCCGGGGACAAAGTCCTCCCCCGCCTCGGAGGCCACGCTGACAACGGGCTGGAGCATCTGGGTGGTCTTGTTCCCCTCGCTGTCGGCCAGCCAGAACCGCAGCTCCTTCACGCCCCAGCCCTGGCCGTCCTCCTGCTTGCGGCCAACGGCCTCCAGGATCACGTCCCTGCCGTCCAGGGTGTATTTCACCGTCCACAGCACCCCGTCCGTATTCTCCAGAATGGCCGGCTCCCGGTTCCCCGCAAAGTAGTTCCGGACAGCCGCCACGTTGAGCTTGGAGTTGTCAATGGCGCTCAGCGCCCCGCTGACAAGCTCCCACTCCATGCCGAAGTCCCCCTGCCCCCGGGCAGAGAACACCCGCAGATCCCTGTGCGCCCCGCCGGAGGCGGAGACGTAGTCGATAAGCACCAGCACATCCGCCGCCCCATCGCCGGTGACATCCTCAAAGCTCACCGCCGGGATGCCCTTGCAGCTCTCCCCGGTGAGGATCGGCGGGAATTCAAAGTCCGAAACCTTCCCGTCCCGGGAGAGGAAGAACCGGGCGTCCGCAAACTCCGGCGTGGGCAGGTAGGTGATGAAGTTGATCTTCCCCCACCCCGTCAGATTCACGAGGAAGCACTGATCCCGGTCGATATACTCCTCCTTCAGCTCCACCCCGGCCCCGTGAAGAACCTGAGGCTCCTCCTGCGGCTCCGGCGCCGCGATGTGGGACAGGACGCTCCAGTTAAAGGACTTGGCCAAGGTCTCCAGATCCCCCCGGCCAATGGGAGCGCCAAGATCCCCGTCGCCCAGGGTCCCGGTGAGGACGTTCACGAAAACGTAGCACCCGCCCAGATCCGCGGCCATAAGCGACCGGCGCCCGCCCAGCGCCAGGGATACGTCGGTTCTGCCCACCTTGACGCTCCACTCGTCATATTCCCCCTCCCCGATATACGGGGCCGAGGCCGTGATACTGCCCTTCACCGCCCGGTAAAGGGAGTAGGAAAAGCTCCGCCCGTCGGAGAAGGCAAAGCTCCCGTCCATCGCAAACGTCCCGTCGCCGTAAATGTACGCCTGGGCGCGCAGATTCCGGTCATCGTGGATCTCCCCGCCCAGGAGATCCGTAAGCTCGTCATAATCCAGAACCACGGGGTCGGTGCGCACCTCAAGCCCGTACTTCCCCGCGGCCTCCTCAAGGGTCATCCCGCCGCCCATATACTCCCGCATGGCCGCGGACTCCGGCGACTCGGCAAAGCCCTGCATGGACAGATCGTCTCCGTTGGTCTTGTCCCCCACGGCGGGGCTTGACAGGCCGAAGAAGCCCGTGGCGGAGGCTGTGATCCCAAAGGCCGCCAAAACGGCCACCACAGCGGCGATGATCAGCGCCTTTTCCGGAAGCTTCGTCACCTTTTTGGCCTTTTGGAAGTCCTCCATGTTAAACTCATAGGCGGAGCGCACATGGGAGAAGGTATCCCGGTAAAGATTCTTGCTCATCACATGCTCACCTCCTCAAGCTCGTATCGCAGCATGGTTCTGGCCCTGGACAGCCTTGTGGTCACGGCGGATTCGCCAAGGCCCAGGATCCGGCCGATCTCCTTGACGGAATAGTCCTCGTAATAGAACAGGTACAGCGGCACCCGGTATTTCTCCGGAAGGCCCATCACCGCCGTGAACAGGGCGATCTGCTCCTCCGCCTCAAAGGGGACGCTGAGCGCCAGCTCCTCCGGGGGCGTGGGCATACGCCTTGAGGCGGCCCGGGCCAGGTTCTTGCAGTAGTTCAGCGTCACCCGGATCATCCAGCGCTTTACATGCTCCTCCCCCTCGAAGATGTCGTGGGACAGGTAGAGCTTCATCAGCACCTCCTGCACCGCGTCCTCCGCGTCCTGGGGATTGCCCATAAAGTTCAGCGCCACCCGGTACACCGTGTCCTTGTACCGGCGGGCGTATGTCTCAAAGTCCTTAGCGTTCATAACACCACTGTCCTCGCAATGCTCTCACCTGAATAACACCTATAGGGGAGGTTTTGTCACAAAACAGCCTAAAAAATCGCGAAAAAGTGAAAAGCCCCCCAAAAAAAGGGGGGGAAGTCTGTCAAAAAAGCCCTGCGGGCTTTTTCGACAAGCTGATATTTTTCACTTGCACTTTCTGTATTTCCATTTCTCATACAGCGCACGGATCCCCTTCGCCGGCAAAAGGAGGATCACGCCCCCCACAAAGGCCGACGCGTTGGCCCCGCACACCGACACCATATAGGTGGAGAGAAGGGCGATGGAAAACGACGGCCCCGCCCCGGGGTCGTTGGCTCCCATCGACACGGTGTAGATCATCTCCGCCGCGCACAGACCGATGACCCCCGCCATAAACGGGAGCATAAACAAAATGGGCCGCTCCACATTCAAAAACAGGATCAGCTGGGCCAGGATGGCGTACACGAAAACCGCCTTCGTGATAACGGATGTGCCGGGGAAGAACACGTCCTCCGCGAACATGAGGATCACGGGGAGGACAAACATGGCCGCCAGGATCAAAAGCGCCGAGGCACCGGGTTTTCTGTCGGTAAAGGATCGTATCATTCCGTCTCCGCCCTCTCTATCCGCCGGATCCCCCGCTCCACCTTTGACCGGGCGTTCATGATCTCCCGCCCACAGCCCAGGCACCGCATCCTGAAGTCCGCGCCGATCCGTGTCACCTGCCACCTGTCGCTGCCGCAGGGGTGGGCCTTTTTCATCACCAGGATATCCCCCACTCTAACGTCCATCGTTCTCCCCCTTGATCTGCTCCCAATACTTTTTGGCCGCCTGCTCCGTCTTGTTGTCCCCGTACTCGTAGTACACGGCGTCCTTGATGTTCTCCGGCAAATACTGCTGCTTCACCCAGTGGCCGGGGTAGTTGTGGGGGTAGAGATACCCCTGCTCCCGCTCAAAGCCCGTGCCGTCGGCGTGGACGTTCTGCATCTCCCGGGGAATAGGCCCGGCCTTCCCCGCCTCCACGTCGGCAAAGGCCCGGTCGATGGCCATGACCACCGAGTTGGACTTGGGCGCCGTGGCCAAAAGGATCACGGCCTGAGCCAGAGGGAGCCTGGCCTCCGGCATCCCCAGCTGGAGGGCGGAGTCCACGCACGCCTTGACAATGGCCGCCGCCTGGGGGTAGGCCATACCGATGTCCTCACTGGCGGAACAGAGGATCCTCCGGCACGCCCCGGCCATATCCCCCGCCGACAGCGCCCGGGCCAGATAGTGGAGGGCCGCGTTTACGTCGGAACCCCGCAGGGACTTCATAAGGGCGGACACCGCGTCAAAGTGCTGATCCCCGTCCCGGTCGTACCGCATGGCGTTTTTCTGGGCGGCGATCCTGGCGTCCTCCAGAGTGATCTTCAGCTTCCCGTCCTTCCCCCGGGCCGCCGCGGTGAAGAGAAGCTCCACGGCGTTGACGCTCTTGCGCACATCCCCGCCGGAGGAGGCGGCGATATGCTCCAAGACCCCCTCCTCTATGTCCGCCTGCCCGAACCGCTCCGCGGCCAGGCCGGCGGCCCGCTCCACGGCCCGCAGCACGTCCTGGGCGGTAAGCTCCTTGAACTCAAAGACGGTGGAGCGGCTCAGCACCGCGTTGTACACATAAAAATAGGGGTTCTCCGTGGTGGAGGCGATGAGGGTGATCTTCCCGTTCTCGATAAACTCCAAAAGGCTCTGCTGCTGCTTTTTGTTGAAGTACTGGATCTCGTCCAGATAGAGCAGCACCCCGTTGGGCACAAGGAAGGTGTCCAGCTCCGCGATGATGTCCTTGATGTCCTGCAGTGACGCGTTGGTGGCGTTGAGGCGCCTCAGCTCCCGGTTCGTCTCCCTGGCGATGATGTTGGCCACGGTGGTCTTTCCCGAGCCGGAGGGGCCGTAGAAGATCATGTTGGGGATCTGCCCGGAGGCGATGATCCGCCGGAGAAGGCCGTCCTCCCCCAGGATGTGCTGCTGGCCGTACACCTCGTCCAGGGTCTGGGGCCGGATCTCGTCGGCAAGGGGTCTGTACATGCTCCTTTTCCCTCCTTACAGCACCTCCCCGCTGGGGGGAAGGTATGCTTGTCAAAAAACTCAATCTCAACATTTTTTCCGGCGACATGCGCGTCGGAAAAAATCCCTTTTGTCGCCCAAGTGCCGCCTTCGGCGGCGCGCAGGGCGACGGCAGGAACTGATTTTTGAATTCCGCAGAATTCAAAAATCAATTCCGCACGCATCCCCTTGGCATTGAAAGCCCTTTAGGGCTTTCAAGCCAGGCTGTCCTCCCCGCTGGGGGGGAGGTAATACTGGCTCTTGAAATCCCGGATGTCCATGCCCCGGGCAAGCTCGTCGATCAAAATCAGCGCCGCCGCCCGGGCGTCGCTCCCCGCCCGGTGGTGGTCAAGGGAGATATCCAGATACCCGCAGAGGGTATCCAGCTTCTTGTTGGGCAGGTCGGGGTAGCACCGCCGCGCCATCCGGCAGGTGCAGGCGTAGGGGGCGGAGTGCTTCCAGAAGATGCCGTAATGCCCCAGGCACTTGGCCAGAACCCCCATGTCGAAGGGGGCGTTGTGGGCGATAAGGATCCCCGTGTCGAAAACAGGGCGAAGCTCCCGCCACACCTCCGGGAAGGCGGGGGCCTGGGCGGCGGCCTCCGGCGTGATGCCGGTGAGGGCAATGTTGAACCGGCTGAAAAACGTCTCCGGATTGATGAGGGTGTCGTAATCCCAGACGATCTTCCCCTCCTCCACCACGCAGACCCCGATGGCGCTCATCCGGTCATTTTTAAAGTTCGGCGTCTCCACGTCGAAGACGATGAACCTGTCCACACCCTCACCCTCTTTATGTCCCAGCTGTTGTAAAAACAGAATCTGCGCTTTTGCCAAGCGGCTCTTTGTCTCTACGCGGCCCATTATATCATTTTCACGCCGCTGTTGCAAGAGGCCGAAAACAGTGTTATAATGGGAAAAAACCGAAAAAGGACGTACAGCTTATGGACAGAGCCACATCGGATGAGATCGTCGCCCGCTTAGAGCGGGAATACCCCCTGGCGGAGTGTACCCTGGACTATGACGACGCCTACCACCTCCTGGTCAGCGTCCGTCTGGCCGCCCAGTGTACGGACGCCCGGGTGAATGAGGTCACTCCCGCCCTCTTTCGGCGCTTCCCCACGGTGCGGGATATGGCGCAGGCGGACATCGCGCAGGTGGAGGAGTACATACGCCCCTGCGGCTTTTACCACGGCAAGGCCCGGGACATCGTGGGCGCCGCCATCATGATCGTGACGCAGTTTGACGGGCGCGTCCCGGACAATATGGACGACCTTTTAAAGCTCCCCGGCGTGGGGCGAAAAAGCGCAAACCTCATCTTGGGGGACGTCTACAACATTCCCGGCTCCGTGGTGGTGGACACCCACTGCATCCGCATCACAAACCTCTTGGGCTATGTGGATACGAAGGACCCGGCGAAGATTGAGCCGGTACTGCGCGCCATCCTCCCCCCGGAGAAGTCCAACGACTTCTGCCACCGCATGGTGCTTCACGGCCGGGCCGTCTGCGTGGCCAGAAGGCCCCAGTGCGAAAAATGCGTCCTCTCCGACCTCTGCCGGCACTTTAACAACGCGTAAAGCTCCTCCCCCTCCCTTCCGGAGGGGGAGAACTTTTTGTTCAGCTACTTGACAAAGCATAGTAGTTATGCTATGCTTCTCTCAGCTACTATGTATAGCAAGGGAGTGAGGGCCGTGGAGGACGCACAGCTGTTGAAGGGCATCCTGGAGGGGTGCGTGCTGGCGGTGATCGCCCGGGGGGAGACTTACGGGTACGAGATCCTGGCCCAGCTGGCCGCCAGCGGCTTCGAGGGGCTGCTGGAGGGGACGCTTTACCCGGTGCTGACCCGGCTGGAGGGCCGGGGATATGTGACCTGCCGGCGGGAGAAATCCCCCTTCGGGCCGGTGCGGAAATACTACTCCGTGACGGACAGCGGCACAGCGGCCCTCAAGGGTTTTCGGGACAGCTACGGGAAAATCACAAAAGCGGCGGACGCCGTTTTGGGAGGGGAGCAGCCATGAGGGACAGCTACGTTTTCTATACCGACAAGCTCCGGGGGGCGTACAAGGACGTCTTTGAACAGGTGGAGACCTACGTCAACTCCCTGGCCGTCAACGAGGACGCCCGGGAGGAGCGGCTGGGGGACTTTTTGGATCTCTTGCTCTCCGCCCAGGAGGAGGGCCGGAGCGTGGAGAGCGTCACCGGCGGGGACATCGGCCGCTTTTGCCAGAGCTTCTGTGCGGATTTCGGCCCGAAAAACGCCTTTCTTCAGACGCTGGATCTCCTCAAGGGGCTGGTCTGGCCGCTGGCCGTCATCTCCCTTCTGGAGGTACTCTTCCCGGAGGATCCGGCCGTGGGCTTTTTCGCCCGAAGGCCCGCCTTCAACCTGACGGGCTTCCTCCTGGGCTGGGCCGCCGGCATGGTGATCCTGACGCTTATCAACGCCGTCACCCGGCGGCGCGTCCTGAAAACCGGCGAGCGGCCCCGGCTCTTCCGAAAACCGAACCTGGACGGGGTCCTCCTGGCCGCCGGGGCCCTCCTGACCCTGGCCTTCATATTCCTGGCGGAGGCGCTCCTGCCCGACCTGCCCCAGCCGCCGCTGTGGGCGTGTCTGGCCGCCAGCGTGTCCTTCCTCGTACTCTGCCGGATCTTTTATAAGCGCCCCCTGCGGGGCAAGGTGCGGCTCGCCGATTTCGCCGTGGACGGCACGATCGACGAGGCCATGACGAAAAAACTCGCCAATCTCAACAAAGAGCGGCGCAAAAAGGGCAAGCCGGAGCTGACGTTGGAGGAATTTCTGGGCCGGGAGGAGGCCGACTGCAAAAAAATGGAGAAGCTAAAGCTGTTCTTTATCGCCCTGCCGTTCCTCATCACCGGCATCACGACGGCGGGTCTGGCCCTGATTGACGGCTTCGAGACGCCCCTGGACTCGGTCATCTACGCCGCCCTCATGCTGGCGGTGGAGGCCGCGGTCATGGCGGGCATGTGGAAGCTTGAGCGTCTGGGCATCGAGTCCCGCCGCCGCTGGATCGCCTCTCAAAGGGATGAGAAGTGAAAAGTAAGGCTGTAAGCGTGGCGGCTACCGCCCCTTACAGCCTAATTTCTGTCTCTCCGTTCTTTGGACTCGCGCTGAAAAATCGGAAGGGTTCAGCGCGCCAGGATGGTGTATGTGGCTTTCCAGTTCCCCATGATCTGCGCGTCTGAAAAGCCCGCCCTCTTTAAAACCTCCATCTCATGTTCCACCGTCAGGGGCGTGTCATAGTGATAAAGCGCGTCCTGTTCAAGCCCCTGCCGGCTTTTCAGCCTTGCCAGTTCGGAAAAGTAAAAGCGCTCCGCCTCCTCCGATTCCGCGAAATAGTCTGTCAGGACGAAATAGCCGCTGCCGGTCAGCGCGGTATGCAGCTTTTTATACAGCTTTAGCTTTTGCGCGGCGGTGAAGTGGTGGAGCGATTCGACTGATACGGCGGCGTCAAAGCGGTTTGCCCCAAAAGGGACGTCGAAATAGGAGCCGCAAATCAGTTGGATTTTACGGCCCGGAAATTTCCGCCTCAGCGCCGCCAGCATATCGGGGGACAGGTCGATCCCCACCACCGACGCCCCGCTGTTCAGGGCAAAGTAATCGGTAAGTTCAAGCCCTGTGCCGCAGCCCAGATCAAGCACATTTGCGCCGCGCTCCGGCGGCAGCAGGGACGCTGTGTAGGGATAGAATTCCTCCGCGCCCTCAATTTCCGTCATCATATGCCGGTCATATCCGTCCAAGCGGGCGGCGAAAAACGCGTCCATTTTTTCCAGTTTCATCGTATTCTCAGTCTCCGATTGTCTCCCTACGCTTTCTGACGCTTTCGGCAAATGTACAAGAGGTGGTTTGTGCCGCCAAGGAGTTCACGTTTCTCGCAAAAGGCCAAATACCACTCCGCGAAAGCCCGAAAATCCTCATCCGTCATGGAAGAATCCGGGCGCTTTTCGATTGGCTCCAAAAGGCCGTCCACGCCAGTCGTTGTGATCCAGTCCACCGGTTTATCTTGAAACAGCCCCTCAAATTCCGTCACGTCGTACCCTGTAAAGAGCTGCTCTTTGAAGTGCCTCACCTTGTGATCGTCCGTAAAGTTTTCCGCCTGCCCCGCGGCCCAGTTCCCGTAAAAGTAGTTGGCGTACATAATGACGAAAGAGGAGCTTCAGGTTGCTCTCCGCCAATTCCACGGCTGTCACATCCATCCCCTCCCTGGCGAGGGCGATGGCGTATCTGCCCGTTCCCGCTCCAACCTCCAGAACCTTTGAGCCTTTGTCCGCGCAGCGGTGGATATAGGTCATGGTCGTGTAGTATTCAAGCTGACCGTGGCGGGTTTTGGGGAGTCTGGCGTCCTCATCCGCCTGATCGTAAAAGCCGGTTACGATTTCTTTCCTCGAACGCATAAGCTTCTTTCCCTCAAAAGTCGAGTTTCTATTCCGTTGTTATTTGATCCTCAGTCTCTCCATCAGCGCCTCGTCCGGGGCGGCCATCACGGTGCGGTAGGTGTGGTAGATCACCATCCCCGGCCGCCCTCCCGCGGGCTTTTTGATCTCCCGTATCCAGGTCACGTCCACCGGCACCTTGGAGCTGCCCCGCCCCTCGGACAGGCAGGCGGCGATGGCGGCCGCCTCGTTCACGCTTTGGCGGTCAGGCTCCTGGCCCTGGCAGGAGATGACCACATGGGCGCCGTGGAGCTTCCCGGCGTGGAGCCACAGGTCGGACTTGGCGCTGTCCCGGAGGGTGAGGGCGTCGTTTTGGATGTTGTTCCTCCCCGCCCGGATGAGAAGTCCCGCCGTGGAGCGAAAGCGCATGGGCTGGCTGACCTGGCGCTTTGCCGGTCTGCCCTTCCCCGCTGCGCGGATGATCCCGGCGTCCGTCAGCTCCTGGCGGATCTCCGCAAGGTCCCGCTCCGTCTCCGCCCGGCCGATCTCCTCCAGGACGCTCTCCAGATACGCAAGCTCCCCCTGGCCGGACTCGATCTGCTCCGTCAGGTGGGCCCGGGCGCTCTTGGCCCGGTTGTAGTCCTTATAATATTTGGCCGCGTTTTGCTGGGGCGTCTTCAGGGGGTCCAGGGCAATCACCCGGATCCCGCCCTGGGGATCGTAAAAATCCTCCGTCGCCAGCTGAGTCTGGCCCTTTTTCATGGCGTAGATGTTGGCGGTGATGATGTCCCCGCACTCCCGGAGTCTGTCCCTGTCCTCCGTATCCCGCAGCTCCCGGCGCTGGGCCTCCAACCGGCGGGCCACCCGGTCGCGGGCGTTTTTCACCGTCTTGGAAAGCTCCCTGGCCCGCTGACGCCGCCGCTCCTCCGTGTCCCGGCGGGAATAGAAGGCGTCCAGCAGGGCGGAAAAGCTCTCCACCCTCGTGACGGCGTATCCCTGGCCGTACTGCTCCACCGGCAGGTAGGTAAAATCCGCCGGCTCCCCATCCGGCCCCGCGATCAGGTACGGCCCCACGTCCCCGGAATTGACCCGGTTCCGCAGGGCGGACAGCTCCCGGCACACGGCGGGAAGCTCTCCCCGCGCCCGGATCTCCCCCACGGCGGGGGACGCGTCTGCGCAGGCCCGGTGACAGATCTCCCGGGCCACAAGGGGCGACAGCCCCAAAAAGGCCCCCAAGATGCACCTGTCCAGCCCCTGGCCGTCCGGAAAAGCCTCCACGATCCCGGCGATCGACCCGTCGTCCAGGGCGAGAAGCTCCGCCTTGTCCTGCATGGGCGGCAGGCGGTAGCGCATCCCCGGGAGGACGGCCCGCTTATCCTCCGCCGACCCCGTCCGGAAGAGGCAGTCGGTGATGATCCCCTCCCCGTCCGTGAGGATCAGGTTGGCGTTCCGGCCCATCAGCTCCACGGTGAGGCCCCGCTCCTCCCCCTCCCCGAACATGCCGGGGGCCTGGAGGCGCATGGCCAGCACCCGGTCTGTGGCCGGCTGGCTGAGGGAGAGGATCCTGGCCCCCACAAGGTGCTTCCTTAAAAGCATACAGAACATGGGCGGCTCCTGGGGCCGCTCGAACTCCGCCCGGGTCAGGTGGACCCTGGGCGCGCCGGAGGAACCGCCGATAAGCAGCTCCTCCCGGCGCTCCCCCTTCACCGTCAGGATCACAGTGCCCCGGGCGGGCATCTGGATCTTCTCGATCTTCGCTCCCACCAGGGCCGCCCTCAGCTCCAGGGCCAGGGGCTTGAGAAAAAGCGCGTCAAGAGACATGTTCCGCCTCCGTTATGATCATAGAAAATAAGGCATTGAGCCGATCCCTCCGGCCCCTGAGGTACAGATAGCCGAACAGGGCCTCCAGGGCCGTGGCCGTGTGGTACTCGGAAAAGGTGGCCCCGTGGGGGATGGCGTGGGTCTTGGCGTTCCGCCCCCGGCGGAAGACCTCCCGCTCCTCCTGGGTAAATTCCGGCTCCAGCCGCCTGGCCGCCGCCGCCTGGGCCGGGGCCGCCACAAGGCGCACCGTGGCCGCGTGAAGCCCGTGGTTTGTCTCCCGTCCCCGGGAGGCCAGATACGTCCGGGCCATCAGCTCATAGACCGCGTCCCCGATGTGCGCCAGCGCCAGGGACGACATACCCTGCAGCTGGGTGTCCGTCATCTCGATTGAAAAAAAGTCCATACTCTCACCTGTGTAAGCCGCCGGAGTGGCCCCCGGCGGGATTGTCCGTCAGGCCGCGGGGGGCTCCCCGGGCCGGATCGCTGTTGATTTGTCGAAAAAGCCCTGCGGGCTTTTCCGGCAAAGGGGATCGTGGGGTTTTTTGAGAAGCTGAAGAAAAAAGGATTCAGCTCTCCCGCATTTTGAAAAACTCCGTAAGCGCCGTGTACTCCCGCAGATACGCCCCGCGCTTCTCCTCGTTGACCTCCGCAAAGTCCCGGTGTCTTCCGAAGATCTCAAGCATTTTCTCCGGTTCTGCCCACTCCGGGACCAGCCCGCGCCGGGCCTCCTCGGCCGTCAGTCTCTGCTCCGACTTCCCCACGATCTCGCCAAGGAAGTAGAGGCTCACATATTTGTACTCCTCGTAGTATTCATTTATGGTGAGGAAGTGGGAGACCGGCCTCACAAGATACCCTGTCTCCTCGCGGATCTCACGGGCGCAGCACTCCCCGGGCGTCTCCCCGTCCTCCAGCCCGCCGCCCGGGATCAGGTACATGTCCGCGTTCACCTCGTGTGAGATGAGCATAAGGGAATCCCGCATCACGATCCCCCTGCACCCCGTGCGGGTCTTGGTAAAGGTCTGATGCGCGTTGGCTCCGTGGATCTCGATCGATTTTGCCGCCGCGCCAGCGCCCTCTCATCCGTGCCGGTCAGGCCGGGGAACAGGGCGTCTGTCTCCCGCAGGCACTTCTCCCGGGCATACGCGATAAATTCATCCGCCATCTCCCCCGCGTCAGGCTCCGCGTGGTCGCGGCCGCCTATCAATATTACCATATTCCTCTCCATATTTCCACTCCATATCTTCTTTTTGCCTATTGAATTCAGGGAAAAAAGGTCTTATACTTTGTCGTATGCTACATATCCCCGTAGCATGCGACATAATTTTTAAGGAGGCGCGGCATACGGAAAACGATCAGGTCTACCGCCTTGGCCCAAAGCTCAAGATCATTTCCAACAGCTTCCGGCGTATCGCGGACGAGAGTACGCACGAGCTGGGTATCACCGGGATGCAGTCCTTTCTCCTGGGATATCTCAGCCGGAACACGGGAGATCCCCCCTGTCAGCACGACATCGAGGTGCGCTTCAACATCAAGCACCCCACCGCGGCCGGGCTTATGGCCAGGCTGGGCGAGAAGGGGTATGTGGACTTCGCCCCGGACAAGTACGACCGGCGGCTGAAGCGGCTGATCCTCACCGACGCCGGGAAAAAGGCGGCGGAGCAGACGAAAGCCCGCCTGGATCTGATGGAGGAGCGGCTCACCCGGGGATTTTCCCAGACAGAGCTGGACGCCCTCCACGGCTACCTGGACAGGTTGGTAGAAAACGCAAAGCTGGCGGCAGGCTGCTGCCGTCATCAGGAAGGAGAATGACACTTTGATACGCAGACTCTCCCGGTGTGTCCGGGAATACACCCTTGCCGCCATTTTGGCGCCGCTGACCATGATCGGCGAGGTGGCGATGGAGGTCACCATCCCCAAGGTGATGGCCAGCCTCTATGACTACGGCATTGTCCTGGCGGACATGGACGTGGTGCTGACCCGCTCCGTGGAGCTGGTGCTGTGCGCCATATGCTCGCTGTGCTTCGGCGTGGCCTCCGCGGCCTTCGCCACAAAGGCCGGCACGGGCTTTGCCCGGAATCTGCGCCACGATATGTACTACCGGGTGCAGGATTTCAGCTTCTCCAACATCGACAAGTTCTCCACGGCCTCCATTGTGACGCGTCTCACCTCGGACGTGGCCAATTTGCAGATGACCTTCCAGATGATGATCCGTATGGCTATCCGCGCCCCCATGACCATGATCCTGGCCTTTTTCTCCGCCATGACCATCTCCGTAAAGCTGTCCCTGGTCTACTGCGTGGCTATGCCCATTCTGATCATCGTCCTGGTGTGCCTGGTGCCCCTGGTCCACAGCATCTTCGACCGGGTGTTCCGCACCTACGACAAGCTGAACAACGTGGTTCAGGAGAACGTCCACGGCATCCGGGTGGTCAAGAGCTTTGTCCGGGAGGACAAGGAGATTGAAAAATTCACCGGTATTTCCGGCTCCATCTACAAGGATTTCTGCAAGGCCGAGAAGATCCTGGCCCTGAACAACCCGGTGATGCAGACCTGCGTCTACGGGTGCATCCTGGCGATCTCCTGGTTCGGCGCCAAGATGGTCATCGCCTCCGGCAACAACCCGGACATCGGCCTGTCCACCGGCGAGCTTAGCTCCATGTTCACCTACACCACCCAGGTTCTCTCCTCCCTGATGATGCTGTCGATGGTGTATGTGATGATGATCATGAGCCGTGCGCCCCTGCGCCGTACTTACGAGATCCTCACCGAGGAGCCTGACCTCACAAGTCCCCCGGAGGCCGTCACCCAGGTCCCCGACGGTTCCATCGACTTTGAGGGCGTCAGCTTCAAATACTCCGCCAAGGCCAAGAATATGGCCCTCCGGGACGTGGATCTCCACATTCCCTCCGGCGCCACCGTGGGCATTCTGGGCGGCACCGGCTCCAGTAAATCCACCCTTGTCCAGCTGATCCCGCGCCTTTACGACGTGACGGAGGGCACTCTGCGGGTGGGGGGCATCGACGTGCGGGACTACGACCTCACCACCCTGCGGGACAGCGTGGCGATGGTCTTGCAGAAAAACGAGCTGTTCTCCGGCACCATCAAGGACAATCTGCGCTGGGGCAACCCGGACGCCACGGATGAGGAGCTGGAGTACGCCTGTAAATTGGCCTGCGCCGACGAGTTCATCCAGGGCTTCCCCGACAAGTACGACACCCACATCGAGCAGGGCGGCACCAACGTCTCCGGCGGGCAGAAGCAGCGGCTGTGCATCGCCCGGGCGCTGCTGAAAAAGCCCAAGATCCTGATTCTGGACGACTCCACCTCCGCCGTGGACACCAAGACGGACGCCTTGATCCGCCGCGCCTTCGCCCAGGAGATCCCCGGCACAACGAAGCTCATCATCGCCCAGCGTGTGGCCTCCGTCCAGGACGCCGACATCATTATCATCATGGACGGCGGCGCCATTGCCGCTATGGGCACCCATGAGGAGCTTCTGAAGACCTCCACCATCTATCAGGAGGTCTATTCTTCCCAGGTGAAAGGAGATGCGGACTGATGCCCCCTGTGAGAATGAAAGGCGGCGGGCGGCGCGCCCGTGACCCGAAAAAGACGCTTCTGCGGCTTTTAAGCTACATGAAAAAATATATCCCCGTCCTGGTGGTCGTCCTGATCTGTATCACCGTCACCGCCTACGCCCAGACCCGCAGCTCTACGGCCCTGGGCGATCTGGTGGACAATTACCTTCTGCCGATGGTGGAGTCGGGGAACCCGGATTTCGCCGCCATCGGGCGCTTCCTTCTGAAGCTGGCCGGGATCCTGGCGGTGGGCATCTTCTGCGCGTGGCTGTACAATTTCCTGATGGTCTCCGTGGCCCAGGGCACCCAGAAGGTCATCCGGGACGAGATGTTCGCCAAGATGCAGCGGCTGCCCCTGCGGTATTTTGACTCCAACACCGCCGGAAATATCATGTCCCGCTACACCAGCGACATCGACACCCTGCGTCAGATGGTTTCCGCCTCCATCCCCCAGTGCGCCTCCTCCATCATCACCCTGATCGTGGTCTCGATAAAGCTCATCACCACCTCCTGGGTTCTCTGCCTCGTCATGGTCTTCACCGTCTTTGCCATTGTCATGGTGACAAAGATCGTGGTGGGGCGCTCCGGAAAGTACTTCCTGGAGCAGCAGCAGGCCCTGGGCCGTGTCAACGGCTATGTGGAGGAGCTGATCAACGGCCAGCGGGTGGTCAAGGTCTTCAACCACGAGGACACCTGCAAGCGGGACTTTGACCAACTCAACGACGATCTGTGCCGCAACGCCTACACCGCCGGCGTCTACGCCAACGCTATGGGCCCCATCAACAACAACCTGGGGTATGTCCAGTACGCCATTCTGGCGGTGGTGGGCGGCCTTCTGGCCGTGTCCTCCGGCGGGACGCTTTTAGGGCTGGGGGCGCTGATGAACTTTATGATCCTCTCCCGCACCTTCAACATGCCCATCGCCCAGATCTCCAACCAGCTGAACTCCATCGTCCTGGCCCTGGCCGGCGCGGAGCGCATCTTCGACCTGATGGACGAAAATCCGGAGGCGGACGACGGGTACGTCACCCTGGTGAACGCGGAGATCGACCCCGACGGCACCATCCGGGAGGCGGACAGGCGCACCGGCCACTGGGCCTGGAAGCACCCCCATCAGGCCGACGGCACCGTCACATATACGGAGCTTCGGGGGGATATCACCATGACCGGCGTGGACTTCAGCTATGTGCCGGATAAGCAGATCCTCTACGACATCTCCCTCTACGCCAAGCCCGGCCAGAAGCTGGCCTTTGTGGGGGCCACCGGCGCCGGCAAGACCACCATCACCAACCTGATCAACCGCTTCTACGACATCGAGGACGGGAAGATCCGCTACGACGGCATCAACATCAACAAGATCAAAAAGGCCGACCTGCGCCGCTCCCTGGGCGTGGTCCTCCAGGATGTGAACCTGTTCACCGGCACGGTGATGGAGAACATCCGCTACGGGCGCCTGGACGCCACGGACGAGGAGTGCATCGAGGCCGCCAAGCTGGCCAACGCCCACGACTTCATCACCCGCCTGCCCGAGGGATATGACACCATGCTGACGAACAACGGCGCACGGCTCAGCCAGGGCCAGCGGCAGCTTATCTCCATCGCCCGGGCTGCCGTGGCCGATCCCCCGGTGATGATCCTGGACGAGGCCACCAGCTCCATCGACACCCGCACCGAGGCCCTTGTCCAGCGGGGTATGGATCGGCTCATGGAGGGCCGAACGGTGTTCGTCATCGCCCACCGCCTCTCCACGGTCATGAACTCCAACGCCATCATCGTCCTGGACCACGGCCACATCATCGAGCGGGGCACCCATGAACAGCTCATCGAGCAAAAGGGCACCTATTATCAGCTGTACACCGGGGCATTTGAGCTTGAGTGACAGGCTGCTGGGTTGAAAGTCCAGAGGGCTTTCAATCCCAAGAGAAAGCGTGCGGAAACACCCCATCGAATTCTGCAGAATTTGATGGGGTGTTTCCTGCTGCCGCGCCGCAGCGCACGCCCAAGGGCGCACGTTTGCGCGGCATAAGGGATTTTTTGCGAGGCAAAGCCCCGCAAAAAATAATGGAATTGGGGGGACGAGGGACGGGGGTTGTCCGGTGTTCGGAGGTCTTGACCCGGCGTTACAGAGGGACGGTTCTTTAGTCCCACCTGCGGTGTGACAAAAAAACCGTCCCTCTGTAACGCCTTTCACGAAGGAACATCCCGTCTTCTGAGGAGGTGGGACAAAGGGGACGGTTCTTTCGTCACATCGGAGCAAAGCGGAGATGGGACTAAAGAACCGTCCCCGTGTCACACCGGCTCCCCGGTGATGCTTGACGCCGCCCTTTCCCCGTTTATTATACCGCCCTCAATCAACGCGACACGGGCCGCCGTGGGCGGCGGCCCCTACAGCAAATTTTAAAGTTTTCTATCTTAACGCAACCACTCTGTCACCCAACCCGCCCGGGCCGATGAGGTCATCGGCCCCTACAGGGGGACTCTTACAGACAACGGACACCTCCCTTCCCTCGTCCCCTCAATTTCAAATATTTTTTCCAAGGACATGTGCCTTGGAAAAAATCCCTCTTGCCGCGCAAGTGTCCAGTCCGCAGACTGGTCGCACAGCGCGGCAGCAGGGGATATGCCCATGAATTCCGCAGAATTCATGGGCATATCCCCGCACGTCCCCCTTGGCAGAAAAAGGATTTCGGGTTCTCGTAAGAGAACCCGAAATCCTTTTTCGCCAGCCCTATTGGATGCTCTGGATCGACTCGATCTTGTCTCCGCAGTCGTCCAGGATGGGCTTGGCTGCCACCACGCACACGCTGTCCTTCCGGACAAGCTGATCCAGCATCCCGGCGAACGCTGTCAGCTGCTCCCGGGTGGTGTGGAGGATCTGGCTCCTCACCTGCTGGCGGTCGGCCTGGGTCACGCCGCCGAAGTACATGGCCGCAGCCCGGCCGTTCTCCTGCCTCGGCGTGGTCAGCGGCTCCGTCCCGCCGATGGTGGAGATAATATACTTATCCAGTGCCTCGTCCCCGGCGGCAAACTCCCGCAGGGCCGTGCCGGCGGCGGCGAAGGTGTCCAGCGACCCGGCGCAATGGGGGTCACGGTAGGAGGTGAAGCTGACGGCCCCCTCCTGGCTGACGCCCAGGTTCACGCCGTAGGCGCCGCCCTTGACGCGCACGTTGTTCCAGAGGTAGTCCAATCTCAGCAGATTGGCGGCCACCTCCATCGAGCCGTCAAATTCCGCGCCGATGCTCTCAAGCCTGGAGGCCATTGCCGCAAAGCCGATCTGGGCGGGGATGGAGAAGCCCTCGTTCCCGTGGGCAAGGGGCTTGTAGGTCACGGCGCCGCCGCGCTCCCCCTCCGGGAGGAGTCCCAGGACCCGGCCCAGCCAGGCGCTGTTCTCCTCCCCCGCCAGGGCCAGAGTGACCCGGCGGCGGCAGAAGACCCGGGCCAGGATCCTGCCGTAGGCGGCAGCCGTCTCCTGTCCGGATTCCTCAAAGCCCTTCTCCGTCTCCTGGAGGTATCTCAGCTGCGTCACGCCGCGCAGGGCGTCGGTGACGCAGGCGGTGGAGGACACGGCGGAGGAGGCCCGGATGGCCGCGAAGGTGTTCCCTGCGTTCATGGCCGTCTGCTCAAGCCCGATGCGGTTCTGGCGCAGGAAGTTGAAGACGGCGGCGGTGTCGTCAAAACGGGTGTGGAGCAGGATCTGATCCAGCAGCTCCACGGCGTCGTCCAGCCGCTCCGGCAGGACGGACAGGGACACGGTGACCACCGGGGTCACCTTCCCGGTATGGCGGTTGGTGTAGACCGTGGGGGACACGGTGAGGCGGCCCAGCTTCTCCCGAATGAGGCTGTTGGCCTCCAGGGCGGAATACTTCTCCGTCCCCAGCTCGCCCAGCAGGGAGCAGGCCATCGGGAGCAGCTTCAGCTCCTCCGGCGTCAGGTCGTCGGCGGTGAAGTGCAGATCCAGATACACGATACCGCCTGTCTCCAGCTCCTGGCGCAGGTAGGGGACGCCCTGGAATTCCCCCTGGCTGTAGGGCAGGGCGGGAAGCTCCTCGGGGATGTCCGACAGGGCCAGAACCGGCAGGGTGGCCACGGCCTCCGGGGCGTCGGCGCTGTTCTGGTGGAGGCGGAGCTTGGCAAACTCGTCTATGACCCTCTGGGTCTCCTCCTGGCTCCAGCCGGCCTTGACGGAGGCCAGATACGCCTTGTCCCTCTCCATCCGCTGCCGGCCCAGGGTCTTGGAGGGCATCAGCACCACCGTGGCGGTGTGGGGATTGTCCAGGGTCATCTCACGCAGGAGCTTCTCAAAGCCCCCGTTGTCGATCTGCTCCCGCAGGGAGGCGAAGATCCGGGAGTTGTCCAGGTTCTGGGCCGGGTCGCCGCCGTAGAGCCAGCTCTCCAGGCTGAACATGGCGAACACCAGTCCCCTGGGCATCCGGCCGAAGTCCTTCTCCCGGTTGGAGAACTCCACCTGGTTCAGGATGGCGTGAAGCTGCCGGTGGTCAAGGCCCTGGCACTGCTCCTCCAGCACCCGGTCAATGACGGCCAGGAGCTTGTCCTTCTTCTCCGCACTGGTGTTATGCACCACCAGGTTCAGGGAGTGCTGCTGGGTGCCGTCGGAGTTGTAGAGGTACACGTCCTGGGCGAGGCCGGCCTCTAAAATGGCCTTCTTCAGGGGCGACTCGTTGGAGCCGCACAGCGCCTGGGCCAGGATGGAGGCGGCAAAAGACCGCTCGGGCTTGTCAAATCTGCCGTAGACCCAGCCCCGGCCAAGCATCACCTTGTCCGTGCCGTCGTCCTCCGGCCCGATCTCGTACTCCGCCGTGATCTCCGCCGGGTGTACCGGCTTCTGGAAGGGGATGTCCGCGTCCACGTCGATGCGGTCATACTCCTCAAGGTAGCTGTCCAGCCGCTCCAGCACCGCGTCCAGATCCACCTGGCCGTCCAGGAAGATATAGGCGTTGGAGGGGTGATAGAATCTGGCGTGGCTGGCCAGATAATTCTCATACGTCAGCTCCGGGATATGCTCCGGGTGGCCGCCGGACTCGTACCCGTAGCAGTTGTCCGGGTACAGGCCCCGGCCCAGCTCATAGGACAAGACCTCGTCCGGGTCGGCAAAGGCGCCCTTCATCTCGTTGAACACCACGCCGTTGCGGGTCAGCTCCCCGTCGGGGCTGTCCAGCTCATAGTGCCAGCCCTCCTGCCGGAAGGGCAGCGGGCTTTCCACGGACAGGGGGTGGAGAACCGCGTCCATGTACACGTCCATCAGGTTCAAAAAGTCCTGATCGTTCCGGCTGGACACCGGGTACATGGTCTTGTCCGGGAAGGTGATTGCGTTGAGGAACGTCTGGAGGGAGGATTTCAACAGCTCCACAAACGGCTCGCGGACAGGGTACTTCCGGCTGCCGCACAGGACGGAGTGTTCCAGGATGTGGAACACCCCCGTGTGGTCGGAGGGGATGGTCTTGAAGGCGATGGAGAAGGTCTTGTTGTCGTCGGGACGGTCAAGCCACACCAGATCCGCCCCGTTCTTGGTGTACTCCATGCGGTAGAGCGTGGCCTTCAGCGACGGGATGGGCTGGGCATAGCGGACGGTAAAGCCGTGCAGAATGTCCCCGGTTTTCAATTCCATAGCGTGTGTCTTCCTTTCTTTATGTGTAAAGTTTATGGATTTCCCTTTTCAAGTGCCCCGGCAGGCGGAAAAATGTCCCTCACTCCCGGCAGGCGGTGAGGATATCCCGGAGGATATCCGTATTGGCAAACGCCTGGGCGGTCAGCTCGTCCCGCGTCCGGCGCAGCCGCTCCTCGATCTCCTCCCGGCGGCTGAGGATGACGCCCACCGCCTCCACGGTGGCCTCCACGTCGATCTCCCCGTCCCGGCCGGCGGCGGGCTGGTGGAGAAGCTCCAAATAGCTCTTCACCTTGGGGTCGTAGACAAAGCCCAAGGCTGGGACGGCCCCCCGGGCGGCAAAGATCAGCGCGTGCAGGCGCATGGACAGGATCATCCGGCTCCGGCCGATGACCCCCATCAGCTCCTCCGGCTGGAAGTCCCCGGTGAGGACGACGCACTTCTCCTCCATCGCGTCGGAGACCTGCCAGCTCACCGGCTCGTCCCGCTTGGGCTGCATAGAGACCAGTACGACCTCCACGCCGTAGCGGCGCTTGATGCCGTCCAGGACGGCGGCGAATTTGGTGAAGTAGTCCGGCTCCCCCCGGAAGGGCCTCACGGACACGGTGACGAAGTCCCCCTCCACCCCGTGGGCGGCCAGGATCTCCTCCGTGGCGTCCGTCTCCGGGATCTCCGCCGTGAAGACGGGGTCGGCGGTGACGACGATATCCTCCCGGGTGACCCCCATATCCCGCAGCTCCCGCAGGGAGTCGGGGTCCCGGACGGTGACGGCGTCCGCCGCCTCCACGGCCCGGCGCACCCGGACGCGGTTGCGCTCCCGGTTCACCGGCCCTATGCCGTTGGCGTAGATGAAGGTGCGCTTGCCGGCCCTCTGGGCCAGGCGGATAAGGCCCGTGTAGTACAAAAGGGATCTGGTGGAGGTGTTGTCCTGGAGCAGGCTCCCTCCCCCGGAGATCAGCACGTCGCAGCGCTTCACGGCCCGGATGACCCGGAAGGGGGAGAACCGGTTCACGGCCCCGCACCCCAGCACGCTCTGCGTGACATCCGGCCTTTTGGACAGGACGGTGATCTCCGCCCCGTCGTCGATCTCCCGGATGCTCCGGGTGAGGACGTCCAAAATCGCCTCGTCCCCGGCGTTGCCGAAGCCGTAGTAGCCGCTGAGTACCACCCGCCGCCGGTGCCGGACGGACTCATAGACCCGGAGGGCGTCGTCCGCCATCCGGCTGACGCTGTAGTGATCCAGCACCACCTGCCGGCCGTACTCCGAAAGCCGCTCGCACTCGTCCGCCGGCAGGGACAGCGCCGTGATCACGTCGTCCAAAAGTCCCTCGTCCGTAAGAGCCGGGCAGCCCCGGCAGCAGAAATTCCCCTGCATACCGGTCTCCAGCTTGTCCTGGTCAAAGAGGCCCAGGAAGCCCTCGTTTCCGGCCACGACCACGGGCCGTTCCACGGCCATCGCCTCCAGCGCCGCCCGGGAGACGCCCACAAAGATATCCCCCGCGGCGCAGATGCTGTTGATGTCCGTCCTGGGGCCGGCGAGGATGACGCACCGGCATCCCAGCCGGATATTGACCTCCTCCGACCGGTGGAGCAGCTCCTCGTACATGTCCCCCCCGCCGGCGATGAGGATCCGCACATCCGGATACCTGTCGTGGAGGGCCGGGGCGATGCGGATCAGCGCCGCCGCGGCGTCGGCGCGGCTCTCGTCCAGACGGCTGACGTGGGACACCACCAGGGCGTCCTCCGGGATCTTAAACTCCCGCCTCACCTCCGAGCCGGAGGCCCGGGGGGAGAATTTCTCCGTGTCGATGCCGTTGATGGTCACGGTTATATTTTCGTCCGGGATCTTGTAATTATCCTGGAGATACGTCTTGATATCGTCGGAGACGGCGATGGTTCGCTGGCCCCAGTCCGTCAACACCCGGAGAAGCCCCTGTGTCTCAAACACCCAGTGGGCCGTTGTGACAAAGGGGAAATCCAGGGATTTTTTCAACAGTCCGCAGAGAAACGCCGGGATCCTGGCGTGGGCGTGTACCACGTCGGGGCGTATCTCCCGGATGAGACGGCGCAGGAGGATCAAAGACTTCGCCATCAGAACGGGACTGCGCCTGTGCATGGGGATCTTCACATGGCGGATGCCCATCGCCTCGATCTCCGGGACGTAGACGCCGCCGTTGGAGGCCACAGTCACCTGGTGGCCGCGGCGCCGCAGCTCCCCGGCCAGCTCCACGATGTGCGTCTCCGCGCCGCCGATATCCAATCCCATAGTGGCCAGCAGGATCTTCATGCCGCTCACCCCTGGGCGCTCTGCCCCACCTGCGTGACCACGCAGGTGCTGGACACATATCTGGTGACGAATTTCACGGTGGCGTTGACCCCCAGCTCAAAGGCGCCGTTCACATAGTATCTGCCGCCGCTCAGGGTGCAGGGCGCCTTCACCTCCACGGTCACGTCCAGATACCCCTCGTTCTCCATCTCCACCACCCGGCCGTCCGGGGTACTCTCCAGACTGACGCAGGGGCGGCTGTCCACCCGGACGATCTGACCCATATACTGCCCGTCGGAGGTGTACATCCCGTCGCCCACGGCCAGGGCACCCGCTGTGGGGGTGCGGACCTTCTGCACCTCCACCGTGTAGACAAGATCCACGGTGCCGGTGTTGGAGACGTTCCCCTCCCCGCCGGAGAAGAACCTGGTAAACACCATAATGCCCAGGGCCAGGACGGCCAAGACCGCCAGGATATCCACACAGCTGATCTTCCCGAAAAGGAGGCCCCGCTCGTCAATGATCTTTCTCTTCATCTCAGTCCACCCTCTCTACGGCGATGATGACGCCGGTGCCGGAGAAGCCCGGCGTGGCGATGTTCGCCTCCGCGCCCACGCGCACGTCATATCCCCCGTCCACCGTGATGGCGGAGTCGGACACCGTGGCCTGGGCGGTAATGGCGATGTCCATCCGCAGGCATCCGGGCACAGGCGCCAGGCGCTTGATCCCGGCCTCGAAATCCTCCACACTGCGCACGGCCTCGCCGTAGGAGACGGACTCCACCGTGCCGATGTTGTACTTCTTGATCCTGTCCATCACCGCGTCCCCCGGCGCAACCACGTCCCGGAAGTCCTGATCCAGCTCCCGGATCTCCACGGTGTAGTGGACGGTGGCGCTCCGCGGCTCCAGCGTCAGGGCCGAGGAGGACCCCCGGCTCAGGAAGATGACGGCGGCCAGCGCCACGGCGATGACGATGAGTACGATGTCGAAAACATTAAACAGGCTCCTGCCCTTTTTCTTATCTCTCTCCATTTGCGTCCTCCAAAGTCTTGGTGTAGATCTCTTCGATCCTGCCGGCGAAGATTCGGCCGGTGAACCGCTTTTTATACTGGGCCGCGGCGCCGCAGCTCAGCTTCTCCCGCAGGGTGGGGGAGTCCATCAGCGCCGTGATTGCCCCGGCCAGGCCCTCAATGTCCCGGGCCTTGAACAGGATGCCGCTGACGCCGTCCTCCACCTGCCAGGGGTTCCCGCCGTAGTCGGAGGCGATGACCCCCACCCCCAGGCTGAACCCCTCCAGCATGGCCATGCTGGAGGCCTCCGTCCCCCAGGAGGCGTTGACCTGGACGTCAAGGACGCTGAACACTGTGGCTACGTCCTCCACAAATCCCAGGAAGATGACCTGCCTGTCCAGCCCCAGCTCCCGGGCCAGGGCTTTTATCCGCTCCTCGTCCGAGCCGGTGCCCGCCACCAGGAGCTTCAGCTCCGGCCGTCCGATCCGGGCCATCGCCCGGAGGATGTCCTCGTGGCCCTTGTACGGCTCCACCCTGGCGACGATGCCCATCACAAAGTCCCCCGGCAGGATGCCCCGCTCCCGGCGGAAGGCCGCGCACGCCTCCGGCGGGCGCCGGGTCAGCGGCTCCACGCCGTTCATCATGACCTCGATCTTCTTCGGGGAGACCCCGCTGTCCGTGAGATTTTCCGCCGTGGCCGGGGACACGGCGATGATCCTGTCGGCCAGATAGCCGTTTACAAGCCCGTTGAGCCACCGCCCCGGCCCCCTTTTCAGGTAGGGCTTCACCGGGAAGGCGCTGTGGCGGGTGAAGATGACCTTACAGCCCCGTCTCCTCCCGGCGATCCGCCCGGACAGGGACCCGTGGGTGTGGACGATATCCGGCTTCACCCGGTCGATCAGCCCCTCCAGCTCACGGATGACCTTCAGATCCAGGGACTTGTCCGCCATGCCGTCCACCTCGTGGACCAGGGCGCCGGCGGCCAGAAGCGGCCCCTTCAGCGCCCCGCCCCGGGGCAGGGCGACATGTGTCTCAAAACGCGACGTATCCGCGTACCGCAGGTAGTTTAAGATCACCCGGCCCGCGCCGCCGATATTCGTGTCGCTGATAATATTCAATACCCTGATCACTGGGCGTCCTCCCTTACACTCAGCCTGGCCGCCGCGGCGGAGAGGCCCACGATGGCCCAGAACATCAGCACCACCCGGTAGTTGTAAAAGGAGTGGTCTGTCATGCTCTGCACGGCAAAGCCGGTGAAGGAGGCGATGAGGGCCGAGCATCTCACCTTGTCCGCCCGACAGGCCCTGCTCACCGCTCCCCCCAGGAGCCTGACGGCGGAGACGAATACCCCAAGCAGGGTGAAAAGCCCGAAAATGCCGCACTCGCAGAAGATCTGCAAAAACAGATTGTGGGCGTGGGGGGCGGACACCGCGTTAAAGCTGTACTTGGGGTAGATGGCCTGAAACGCCGCCACGCCCGTGCCGAAACCGCACAGCCAGTAGTCCCGCAAAAGGTTCAGCGTGGCAAGCCAGATATACACCCGGTAGGAGGTGGAGCTGTCCCCCAGGTCCCCGATGCTCATGAGCCTTGTGAGGATGCTCCGGGGCAGCAGGGGCAAAAGCGCCAGGATCCCCACGATCCCCAGGGCGATAAAGCGCCTGTCCAGCAAGATGAGAAAAACCGCCGCCGCGAAGGCGATGCCCAGGTACCCGCCCCTGGCGTAGGTCAGGGCCAGGCACACCGTCATGGCGAGGAACGCAAGCCCCGCCGCCATCCGGCCGTTGGCGGTCTTGGCGTTCACCGCGGCCGCCGCCGACATGGGGATCACCAGCATCAGATACTCCGACAGGACGTTGGGGTTCCCCAGGGTGGAGTAGACCCGGAGGGTCAGTCCCTGAAAGCTGTCCTGATCCACCCACGCCTCGGCGCTTTGCAGTCCCAGCGCCGCCTGGGCGATGCCCACCAGCGCCACCGCGGCGCCGGACAGGACAATAAGATTCCAGAGCTTCTCCAGCCGCTCCCTGGAGTCCACAAGCTCCATGACCGCCAGGGCGAACAGGGTAAACACCGTCACCAGAAGTCCCCCCGGCAGGCTGCCGGAGAGGTCAACGCTGAGCAGGGTGGAACCCATATACACCACGGCGAAGGCCACCACCCACTTTTTCAGGGGGGACGCGGCCGTCCGGCGCTCCGGCTCCATGCACAGCCGCGCCGCCAGAGAAAAGAGGGCGACAAGCACCGCCGCCAGCACCGCCATTGTGGGGGCGATGGGGGCGATAAGCACCGCGAGGCCCATCCAGAAGAAGCTGTGCAGGAAAACGGAGCCGCGCAAAAGCCTGTCCAGCCTGAGTGCCCGGAAGACGCGGCACAAGAGCCGGCGCGCACCCGCTCCCCACCGGCTGAGGAACCCCGGGGCCTCCCGGCCGGAGCCTGTGAGCAGCGCTCCGGTGAAGCTCCTCTCCCACTGCCTGTCCAGCCAGGCGGCCACGGCGGAAATCAGGCGGTAAAGTAAACTCCCCTCCAATATCTTTTTCACGGTCTCACCCCTCTATGGAGCAGCTTTTTTATCATTTTCAGGGCCATGCCCGTCTCCTCCACCCGCAAAAGCGCCGTGAGGGCGGCGTAGATCAGCACCCCCGCCGCGGCGGGCACACACAGGGTGAGCAGCTTCCCGGCCCTGCCCTCCAGCAGGCGCAGAAGCCCCCACACCCCGGCGGCCATCCCCCCGGCGGACAGGAGGAGCTTGCCCATATCCACCGCGAAGGCCCTGTCGGCGAAGGCCAGGCCCCGCCGCCTCAGGGGCAGAGCCAGCGCCGCGCCGTTCACCGTAAAGGCCGCGGCGCTGGCCAGGGCGATTCCCGCCACGTCCAGCCTCTCCGTGAGCAGAACGCACAGGAGGATATTCACCGCGATGGACACGGCCCCGGCAATCAGCGGGATCTTCCCGGACTGCCCGGCGAAATACGCCCTGGACAGCACCGCCTGCACGGCGTAGCCGATCATCCCCAGCGCCATGACGGCCAAGGCCCTGGCGGTGATGGACACGGAGAAGCTGTCAAACCGGCCGCCGCCGAAAATAAAATTCACCAAGGGGGAGGCCATGACCGCAAGCCCGGCGGTCATGGGGATCACCACATACAGGGTGGAGCGCATCGCCGCCCGCAGGGTGTCCCGCAGCTGCTCCCCGTCCCCCCGGACGCTCTCCCGCGTCAGCCGGGGGAAGAGATAATTGGTCACCGAGAGGACAAAGACCCCGGCGATCACGGTGTACAGATTGTAGGCATGTTCCACGGCCGAGACGCCCGCCCCCTGAAAGAGCCGGGAGGCGAACTTGGCGTTCACCGTCTGGTTGATGGGCAGCACCCAGGTGCTGACCATCACCGGGAGCATCAGCCGGAAGACCTTGCGCATCTCCTGGCTCCTCACAGACAGGGAGGGGTAGAACCGAAAGCCCCGTTTGCGCAGGGACGGGATCTGCACCAGCGCCTGGAGCGCCCAGGCCGCCAGGAACGCCACGGCCAGGCCCGTGATGCCGAAGGTGCGGTTGAGGGTCAGGTAGTAGGCGATCACCGCAAGGTTGGAGACAAGGCTGATGGCCGCGGGGATGTTGAACTCCCCCAGCGTCTGAAGGACGCCCACCAGGGAGAAGGCCAGGCCCGTAAACAGCACCGTGGGCATCATGATCCTGGTGAGGGACGCGCACAGCCGCGCCGTCTCACTGTCATACCCGTCGGCAAAGAGCGTGGTGAGCTGGGGGGCGAAGATCATCCCCAAAACCGTGAGCGCGGCGCACAGAGCGCCCATCACGGTCATAAAATTCCCGGCAAAGCGGAAAGCCTCCTTCTTCCCCCGCGTCTCCATCACCTCACCCAGTACCGGGATGAGACAGGCGGAGATGGCCGAGGCGAACACCGTGTCAAAGAACACCCGGGGGATCCGGCTGGCCGTCAAGAAGGCGTTGGCCGCGCTGCCGCTCCCGTAATTGACGGTGAGCAGGCGGTCGCGCACAAGCCCCAGGATCTTTCCTGCCAGGGTGATGACCATCATCACCCCCACCGTCCCCACGGCGGATCTTTCCTTCTTCTCCAAATCCTCACAGCCTTTCTTTTCACAAAAAAGGATTATACCACACCGAAGGATTTTTTTCAACCTATCCGGCAATTTTAAATGTTGTCCCCGGTCACAAGGCCCCGGGGTTGAAAATACCGCAGCGTCCCGGGGTTGAAACAGTCCTTGAAAAATCCCGGGAAATCTGGTATAATAATGGAAGGTTGACTTTTACGATCGATGTCTCTTCAAAAGGATGATTTTACCATGTTTGTTGACAAAGCGACTATCTCCGTCAAGGCCGGAAAAGGGGGCAACGGGGCCGTGGCCTTCCACCGGGAAAAATATGTGGCCTCCGGCGGGCCGGACGGCGGGGACGGCGGGGACGGCGGGGACGTTGTCCTGGTGGCCGACCCCAATATGTCCACGCTGATGGATTTCCGATACAAGCGGAAGTACGCCGCCGAAAACGGGGCGGACGGCTCCGGCCGGCGCTGCTCCGGCAAGCGCGGCGGGGACCTGGTGATCCGCGTCCCCGTGGGCACGGTGGTTCGGGACAGCAAGTCCGGCGCCGTGATGGCCGACATGTCCGCCGTTGACCGGTTCGTGGCGGCCAAGGGCGGCTCCGGCGGCTGGGGCAACTGCCGCTTCGCCACCCCCACGAGGCAGGCCCCCCGCTTTGCCAGGGCGGGGCTTCCCGGGGTGGAGCGGGAGATCATTCTGGAGCTGAAGCTCCTGGCGGATGTGGGCCTTGTGGGCTTCCCCAACGTGGGCAAATCCACCCTGCTCTCCGTGGTGTCCCGGGCGCGCCCCAAGATCGCCGACTACCCCTTCACCACCCTTTTTCCCAACCTGGGCGTGGTCTACGCCGGGGAGGGGCACAGCTTCGTCATGGCCGACATCCCCGGCATCATCGAGGGGGCCGGCGAGGGCGCCGGGCTGGGACTGGAATTTCTGCGCCACATCGACCGGTGCCGCCTTGTAGTCCATGTGGTGGACGCCTCCGGCCGGGAGGGCCGGGATCCGGCGGAGGATTTTGACATCATCAACCGGGAGCTGGCGGAGTACTCCCCCGCCCTGGCCTCCCGCCCCATGCTGGTGGCCGCCAACAAGTGCGACCTTCTGGACGAGGAGGCCCAGCGCCGACTGGAGGAGCTGGAGCGGCGGGTAAAGGCCGCCGGGATGCCCTTTTTCCGGATCTCCGCCGCCGCCCACACCGGCACCTCGGAGCTTGTCCTGGCCATCTCCCGGAAGCTGGCGGAGCTTCCCCCCATCGCCGTCTTTGAGCCGGAGTTTGTGGAGCCGGAGGAGGAGACGCAGCTGCCCGATCCCCAGATCAGCCGGGAGGACGGCGTCTGGTATGTGGACGGCGGCTGGGTGGACAGGCTGGTGGACAACGTGAACTTCGGGGATTACGAGTCCCGCATGTACTTTGACCGCACCCTGCGCGGCCGCGGGGTCTTTGACCGGCTGGAGGAGCTGGGTATCAGCGAGGGGGACACCGTCAGCGTCCGAGGGATCGAGTTTGAGTACCGCCGCTGACGCGTGGAAAATGAAAAACCTGTAAAATCCGCTTCATAAATCGGTGGTTCCCTTGACTTTCCCTGTGTAAAATCGTACAATATGCTGTATCGGAACCGTCTTTATAAGGGGGGTGCATTCTCACGAAAAAGACCGTAAAAGTCCCCTCCGCCGCCCCGTATTATGGGGTCGCGGCGGTGGTCGTCCTGTGGGCGCTTCTGCTGCCTCTCTACAGGCTGTGGCACTTTGCGGCCCTGGCCGCGGTGATGGCGGGGGCCTTTGTCCTTCTGCGCAAGGTCTTTCCCGGCCGGGAGACGGTGGTTGACGTGCCGGAGCCGGAGCCGCCCCCCACGGGCGACGCCCAGACCGACGCTCTGCTCCGGGAGGGCCGCCAGGCCGTGGCGGAGCTGAACCGCCTGCGCTCCTCCATCCGGGAGCCGTCCGTCCGTGACCGGATCGGGGAGATCGCCTCCCTCACGGAGAAGATTTTTGAGGACGCCCGGGAGGACCCCCAGGACATCCCCCAGATCAAGCGCTTTGCCGGGTACTATCTGCCCACCACCATGAAGCTTTTGAATGCCTACGACCGCATGAGCGGCCAGGGGGAGGGGGAGAACGTCTCCGCCACCCTGGACCGCATCCGGGACATCCTGGACACCACGGCGGCGGCCTACCGCAAGCAGTACGACGCTCTCTTCGCCAACGAGGCGCTGGATATCGAGACGGATATCACGGTGCTGGAGTCCATGCTCAAGCGGGAGGGCCTGGCGGGGAGGGATTTCTGACCCCCGCCCCATCAATCAGACGCGCTTTGTCCCCAGTGGACACGGATACACAGATACACATTATTTTTATTGAGGAAAGGAAGCTTTACTATGAACGAGCAGGAATATGTCCCCACCCTGACCTTTGACGCCTCCCCCGCCACGCCCGCCGACCAGCAGGCAGCGGCCGCCGCCGCGGCGGCCCAGGAGGCCCCCGCCGTCTCCGTCACCCAGCAGGAGGAGCAGCAGCTGACCCCGGAGGAGCTGAAGGCCGTAGAGGAGTTTGCCGGGAAGATCGACATCACCGACTCCAACGCCGTACTCCAATACGGGGCGGCCAGTCAGAAGAACATCGCGGATTTCTCCGGCACCACCCTGCAGAACGTGCGCACCAAGGACATGGGCGAGGTGGGGGATATGCTCTCCGACCTTGTGGTGGAGCTGAAGGGCTTCAACTACGACGAGGAGGAAAAGCGCGGCCTCTTCGGCTTTAAGAAGAAGGTACAGAACCAGATCGCCGCCTTAAAGTCCCAGTACGACAAGGCCGAGGTGAATGTGGACAAGATCGCCGGGATGCTGGAAAAGCACCAGATCACCCTCCTCAAGGACGTGGCCACCCTGGACAAGATGTACGACCTGAACCAGGCGTACTACAAGGAGCTGACCATGTACATCCTGGCCGGGAAGAAGAAGCTCCGGCAGTGCCAGGAGGTGGAGCTGCCCGCCCTCCAGGAGAAGGCCAAGAAGTCCGGCCTGCCCGAGGACGCCCAGGCCGCCAACGACTACGCCAACATGATCAGCCGCTTTGACAAGAAGCTCCACGACCTGGAGCTGACCCGGATGATCTCCGTCCAGATGTCCCCCCAGATCCGCCTCATTCAGAATAACGACACCCTGATGGTGGAGAAGATCCAGACCTCCCTGGTGAACACCATCCCCCTGTGGAAGAGTCAGATGGTGCTTGCCCTGGGCCAGCACCACTCCCAGCAGGCGATGGCCGCCCAGCGGGAGGTGACCAATATGACGAATGAGCTTCTGAAACGCAACGCCGAGAAGCTCAAGCAAGGCTCCATAGAGATCGCCCGGGAGGCCGAGCGGGGCATCGTGGACATCGAGACCCTGAAGGCCACCAACCAGTCCCTGATCGAGACGCTGGAGGAGGTTCGCACCATCCAGGCCGACGGCGCGGCCAAGCGCCGCCAGGCGGAGACGGAGCTGGGCAAAATTGAGTCCGATCTCCGGGCCAAGCTTCTGGAGATCAATCAATGAACGGCGCGGAAGCGAAACGATCCGGCGGCGAGAGCCGCCGGATCCTGTGGGACAGGCGCTTCGCCGCCGGGGTGCTGATCTTCGTACTCCTGGTCTTCCTGCCCCTGGGGGCCAGACTCAGCCTCCGCCGCGCCGTGCGGCATGTGGAGGACGGGTTCTTCACCGGGGTGGAGGGCCGCGGCGCCGTGGCCGATTACCTGGAGGACGCGGAGAACGCCGCCCTGGGCCTTATCACCGTGGGCGCCAATTACGAGGCCGCCGGCGACGCCACCGGGGAACTCCGGGTAGACCGGGGTCTCCTGTTAGACGCGCTGAAGGACGGGGACATTTCGGAGATCGCCAACGCCAATGCCCTGGTGGTCAAGTCCTTCAACGTCCTGCGCGAGGCCCTGCAGGCCCTGCCCCTCAGCGAGGAGGACGCAATGGATCTGGACTACTACGCCACCCAGTTTGACGGGGCGCAGGGGGCCATCCCCCACTCCGGCTACAACCAGGCGGTGCGGGAGTTTGACGACGGCGTGTACTCCCGCTTCCCCGCCAGCCTGATCGGCTCCGCCCTGGGTGTGGAGCCGCCACGATATTTCAATGAGGTGTAGACCTTGAAAAAAACTGTTACCCTGATACTTTTGGCCCTTCTGGCCGTCTGTCTGGCGTCCCCCGCCCTGGCCCTTCTGACCCAGGGAGAGGATTTTTACGTCACGGACGAGACGGGCAGCCTGAGTCCCGACACCGTGGAGCAGCTCGTGGAGCTGAACCGCGACCTGGAGGAGAGCTGCGGCGGCGCCCAGTTTGTGGTGGCCTTCGTGGACTATTTCGGAGACATGTACGCCGACGAATACACCGTGGCGCTGTTCAACGCCTGGAGCCTGTCCCCCCGGGCCATGCTCCTGTGCGTCTCCCCCACCGAGGGCCGCGGCGGCCTGACCGTGGGAACAGATCTGGAAGATGTCTTCACGGAAAAGGACATGAACAACTACCTTGAGCGGTACTTCTGGGACGATTTTGACGCCGGGAAGTATGACAAGGCCGTGCTGCGCCTCGCCGAAAAGGTGGAGGATTGGTTTAAAGACCGGTACTACACCGGCGGCGGATCCCCCTCCGTCTCGGCTCCCACGTCCTCCGGCTCCGGCTGGCTGGCCGGGCTGGGCTTTTTGGGCGTGATTTTGGGCTTCCTCTTCCGGAATATCTTCATCATCCTCGTTTTCGTGCTGATCGTCCTCCTGGTGATCCAGGCTGACAGGCGGCGCTACCGGGGATATTACACCAGCATGGGTATGCCCATCCCCCGTTACTACCCCTGGTATATCTTCACCAGCCGCCCCTACAGGCGCTACCGCCCGCCTCAGCCGCCCCCGGGAAGCCGTCCCAGAGGCCCCGGCTACCGCCCGCCCACGCCCCCCAGATCCCCCAGACCGCCCAGGTCGTCAGGCTCCGGGAGCTTCGGCGGCCGCTCAGGCCGTCCCTCCGGCGGCTACCGTCCCTCCGGTGGTTCCCGCCCCTCCGGCGGAGGCCGCAGCGGCGGAAGCTTCGGCGGGAGAAGGTAAGATTTTCACCGCCTCGCGGGAGTGGATTTGACTCCGCGAAGGGCGGAAGAGAGGGACGGCGTCGTGCGTCGCCGGGCAGCCGGTGTGACACGGGGACGGTTCTTTAGTCACACCAGTGTGCGCACTGGTGGTACAAAAGAACCGTCCCCGCTGTCCCACCTCCTCAAAAGGCGGAGAAGGGTGTCGTTTCCGTGAAGCCGCCCCCGACATCCCCACCAGCTCAGTCCCAAGGGCGCGCCACACGACCCCGTGGCTGCAACAGCCGATTCGTCCCCTGCACCCCGGGCAGCACCCCGGGGGTTTCTCCAGTAGGGGGCCCGCAGGCCCCCTAACTGGTCGTTTTTAAAAGGTGGGGTCCAGGGGAGGGAAAATCGAAATCCCTCCCCTGGTCGGTTTCTCTCTTTGGTTCTTTCTCTCTTTGACGAAATCAAAGGGAGAAAGAACAAATCCCCGTCCGCCCTTCGGGCGGACACCTTATTCCCCGCGGGAGCGCCCTCCCCGCGAAGGGAATCACAAAAAGGTATCGCCGCTGGCCAGCTTCCTGGCCGTTTTAAACCTCCCGCCCATGCTCTTGGTCACTGTCACGTCACCGATCCCCTCCGGGGTGCAAAGGTGCAGGGAGATCCTGCCCGGCTCCACCGTGGGGTGCCTCAGCACCCGGCCCCCGGCGTGGGACACCTCCTGGCGGACAAGGGCCAGGTAGGAGAATTTCTCGTCCTCGTAGGGCGCGTCTCCGCCCTTGAGCTGCTTGTGCAGGCGGCTCCTGGCAACCCGGCAGGTGAAGTGGCACCAGTCCCCCTCCGGCAGGGGGCACTCTCCCCCGTGGGGGCAGGGCGCCGCGACCCGGGCGCCTATCCGGACAAGGCGGCGTCTCAGCTCCATCAGCTGTCCGTAGGCCGCGGGGGTGCCCGGCTCCACAAGGAGCAGAAGCTTTCCCGCAAGGCCCCACAGCCTCTCCGCCGCTGCCGCCCGATCCTCCGGCGTCAGCTCCCCCAGGGCGTAGGAGGACACCACCAGGTCGCACCTCTCCCCCTCCCGGAGATCGCGGAGATCCCCGTTCACCCAGTCCGCCGTCCCGGGGAACCCGGCCCGGGCCATCAGCTCCCTCCCGAGGCCGGCCATAGCCGGCTCCCGCTCCACTAAGGTATAATGCAGATCGCCGCCCAGCACCCCGGCCGCCGCCCACTCCGCCGCGCCTGTCCCGGCCCCGGCATCCAGGACGGTTCGGATCTCCGGATCGCAGACCTGCCGGGCATACGTCAGCGCCACCGCCACGGCGGCGTAGGTGGCTGGCATCCGCACAGCGGCGTAGGCCGCGGCGTCGGCGGCACTCACCGCAAGGCGCCTGCCCCGGCCCGTCTCGTCCCTGTATTTCCGGGAAAGCTCCCGGGCGGCCTCCGCCAGCTCCCGCCTGTCCAAACGCGAGGCCGCGTCCTCCACGGCCTGTCTGACCTCCGCCGGCAATTCCATATTTCCACCCCCGGTCTTTTGGGGACAGTATACCACATCTCCCGGAAAAAGGGGAGACTTTTTCCGGAAAAGGAGTCTGACCATGACGAGGATCCTCTTTATCTGCCACGGCAACATCTGCCGGTCGCCTATGGCGGAGTTTGTGATGAAGCGCTTGGCCCAGGAGGCCGGCGTCTCCAGCTCCCTCCTGATCGCCTCTGCGGCCACAAGCTCCGAGGAGCTGGGCAACCCCGTGTATCCCCCGGCCCGGGCGGAGCTGGCCCGCCACGGCATCGGCTGCGCCGGGAAGACCGCCCGGCGCATAACCCCTGCGGACTATGACCGCTTCGATCTGCTGATCTGCATGGACAGGGCCAACGTGCGAAACGCCCTGCGCGTCTTCGGCGGGGATCCCGAGGGCAAGCTCTCCCTGCTGATGGACTACACCTCCCGCCCGGGGGATGTGGCGGACCCCTGGTACACCGGGGATTTCTCCGCCGCCTACCGGGATATCGACGCCGGCTGCCGCGCCCTCCTGTCCACCCTCTTCCCCGCCTGACCCCGCCTTATCCCCAATCAGAAGCATTTTTCCGGCGGCCGTACAGTACATACCGCCGGGGAAAATGATTTGGACGGAGGAGTTCCTAAGCAAAGCCTGTGGGGCAAGGAGAAGGGCGGCGACGTGCGTCTGGGGGAAGCCGGTGTTACACGGGGACGGTTCTTTAGTCACACCAGTGTGCGCACTGGTGGTACAAAGAAACCGTCCCCTTTGTCCCACCTCCTCAAAGGAACGAAAATAGAGCGTTACCATCCATCCAATCTGTACGGGCCGCCGCCCACGGAGGCCCGTGCTGGTTGAGTTTCGTTGGATCGATACTCGGTGGTAATCGAAATACGGGCCGACGAGGTCGTCGGCCCCTACGGCAAGGACGAAGGTTTGTACGTTGACCGCGAGATGTTGGAGTATTTCGGCAGGCGGGCCGCCGTGGGCGGCGGCCCCTACAGTCTGTAAGAGTCCCCCTGTAGGGGCCGATGACCTCATCGGCCCGGGCGGGTTGGGTGACAGAGCGGTTGTGTTAAGATAGAAAACTTTAAAATTTGCCGTAGGGGCCGCCGCCCACGGCGGCCCCTGTCGCGATGATTGAGGGCCGCAGAATAAACGGGGAAAGGGCTGCGTCAAGCGTCCCCGGAGGCCGGTGTTACACGGGGACGGTTTTTTTGTACCACCGCAGCGAAGCGGAGGTGTGACAAAAGAACCGTCCCTCTGTAACGCCGGGTGAAGGCCACCGAACAACGAAATAATCCCCCGCCCCGCACCCCCCAATCCAAATATTTTTTCCAAGGACATGTGCCTTGGAAAAAATCCCTCTTGCCGCGCAAGTGTCCAGTCCGCAGACTGGTCGCACAGCGCGGCAGCAGAAAGACGCGGCGTGAATTCCGAAGAATTCACGCCGCGTCTTTCGCACGTCCCCCTTGGCATTGAAAGGCCGCAGGGGTTTACTGCCAAGGGGGGAAAGGCGCTGAAAGCTGTCCGC